>CAYXXZ010000152.1:0-1963 GCA_964469165.1 uncultured Porticoccaceae bacterium | reverse complement strand
GGTTGGGTTGTCGATCCCGTCCACAACCCGTTCCCGTAGGGTGGGTAGAGCTTTTCTGGCCGTCGATTCCGCCTTTTTGTCTTTCTTTGCTTCTTTTTATGCGGCAGGCATTCTTTTCTTCGTAAATGGAATGCTGCTCGGCACAATTTCGTGGCGAATGCTAATTTAGAGTGTTGTTTATTAGAAATTTATTGTTATTATGTGGCTGCCTTATTCTGCTTGGCGGAGTTCTTTATCTCCAGTCAAGCCGTTTTTCGGGATTGGTCAGAATAAGGCGTCATCACTGATTTGTAGTGCATGTGAGACAGGCAAGGAGGCCACGGGTAGACGAGTACCATGATGTGACCGGTAAGAGTGGTTGTATGGTGCACGCCGGGCATTTTCCGGCTCGATAGCAAGGAGGCAGGCCAAATTGATTTGGCCACTGCCCTTAAAACATGTATGACAAATGCAGTTCTTCCTCGCTGTTCGCACCCTCCCTGTGTCTCGTTTCCCTCCAAAAAATTGCCGCGTTAGCAGTGCTCTACGAGCGCTGTGGCGATGTTTACGCGCCATTTTCGGTGCCAAACGTACTTTGATTCGCAACGGCACCGTTGCGGCGACGTACCTGAACCACGAACCAAAAATTTTGAACAAGGAATACAATCCCATGAAAAATCGGCACTCCGTTCTGAAGCAGGCGATCTGTGGCGTTCTATTTTCCGGTTTGGCGAGCACCGCCGCGCACGCAATCCCGCTGTCTGAAGCCATCTCCGAAACCCTTGCCAGCAATCCGCAATTGCTGCTGGAATAGCGCGAGGCCGATGCTCGCAATCGCGAAGTGCGCGGCGCCAAAGGCGGCTTTCTGCCCGACGTGGATCTGCATGCCGGCTATGGCCACCAGGAATATGATCCCGCCGGCAATCTGCGCAGCCGCACCGACATGGAGAGAAGCGAAGCTTCACTGACGGTGCGCCAGATGGTGTTCGACGGCTTCGATACCTGGAATGACTATCAGAACCAGAAAGCCCGTGAGCAAAGTGCGATTCACCGCGTCAGTGCGGTGGCGGAGCAGCTGACCCTCGACACCATCCAGGCCTATCTGGATGTGCTCAAGCGCGAGGAAACCCTCGATCTGGCGCGCGATACCCTGGCGTTTCACCAGGACATTTACGACAAGATGAAGCAGCGCTTCGACTCCGGCACCGGCAGCCGCGCCGACTTCGACCAGATCGCGGGCCGCCTGGCTCTGGCGCGTACCAATTTCTTCAACGCCCAGGCGAACCTCGTCGATGCGCGCATCGACTTCCAGCGCCTGGTGGGCCGCTTCCCGGCGGAAAAATCCCTGACCCTGCCCGGTCGTGCCGGTCAACTGCCCGCCGGTGTCGAAGAAGCCGTGGCCCGCGCCGTGGAGAGCCACCCGATCATGCGTGTTGCCGCCGCCGATGTGGACGCGGTGAGCCGCCAGTACGAGCGCACCAAAAATCCCTTCTATCCGCACCTTTCGGTAGATGTGGAAAAGTCTCTCGACCGCAACATCGACGGCGTCGATGGGGAAGTGGACGATCTGCAAGTTATGCTGAGAATGCGTTACAACCTCTACAACGGCGGCTCCGATGCCGCACGCAAGCAGCAGTTTGCGCACCTCGTTGAAAAGGCGCGGGAAATCCGCAACAACGCCCGCCGCCAGGTGGAACAGGAGGTACGTCTCGCCTGGATCGCCCTGGAAACCCTGCAAGAGCAGATTCCCAGCCTCGAATCCCACGTGCGCGACTCCTCCGCGACGCGGTCTGCCTATTTCAATCAGTACGACCTCGGTCGCCGCACCCTGCTAGACCTTCTCAACACCGAGAACGAGAGCGTCGGCGCGCGGCAGACCCTGATCGCCGCCAGGCATGACCTGATTTACAACGAATACCGGGTGTTCCAGGCCATGGGTGCTCTTCTCGGAGCGGTGGGCGCCGAACTGTAGGGGCGATTCACG
>CAYXXZ010000151.1:1424-5458 GCA_964469165.1 uncultured Porticoccaceae bacterium | reverse complement strand
TCACCACTTCCGTGATCACGGCAGAGGTGAAGCTGTAGCCGCCCGGTGAGTGCTCTCCGTAGCCATTGGAGGCAAAACCGCTGGAGACATCAAACCCCGCCTTGCCGGATGCGATGAGATACAGCACGCCGCCAGCGGCAATGCCGCCCACCACCTGGGCGATGATATAAGGCGCCAGTTCCTTGGCGGGAAAACGCCCCCCGGCCCACAGACCGACGGACACCGCCGGGTTGAGATGACAACCGGAGATGTGCCCGATGGCGTAAGCCATGGTGAGGAGCGTCAGGCCGAACGCCAGGGCCACCCCCATGAACCCGATGCCGACCTCGGGAAACGCGGCTGCCAGCACGGCACTGCCGCAGCCTCCCAACACCAACCAGAATGTACCAAACAGCTCAGCAACATATTTTTTCATTGTTTTCTCCATTTGCATTACAGAAGGACGGGAATCCGGACCGCGCTCCTGCGGCAATCGCAGCCCATGTTTCCTGTTGTTATCAGTAGTTAGCATCTATCAGCCTGATGCGAGAACTGCTTGCGGCAACGACAACCTGGCTCCAGGAAGAACTCCGCTCGAACCATGATCGTTTTGCTGCCCCTGCCCATGATTTGGCGCAATGGGCAGGGTACAGATCCACACCGCCATTGTTGCCAAATCCTACCAATTTAGTCCATAGCCTGTTTGCATTAAATACAGCCGCCAGCTCCCGCAGCCTGCGCATTCCCCCAATTTTGGGTATCATGCCCCCCATTAACGATACTCGCACTTGTCACCTCGTTGTTGCAGGTATCTGATTGGTTTGTCACGGATGACTTCGCCTGCTCAGACAGTGCAATCTCAAAGGAACACCAGGGATGGAAGCTAAAAAATTACGGATACCGTATGTCCAATCCATTCTTCGATCACCCCATCCTGAACTCGCCCTACGAGTATCCGGCCCGTCACTGGGAGCTGGACAAATCCGGCCAGCCCACCCAGCAGGTCATCGACAGACGCCGCCGGGCGGAATTCATCACGCCGATCCCCAAGCCCAAAAAGCGCAAGGGAGAAGCCAGCCAGGCGGCGCTGCTTTTCGATGAAGGGCTGGGGCTGACCAGCGAACAGCAGCAGTACGACCACACCGCGGTGATCAATGCAGTGCGGGAAGAGGTCGACAAGTGGCGGCGCATACCCAACCCTGCCGACTGGCGTGTCACGCCGGAGACGGCCCGGCTGCTGCAGCACTGGCGCCACCACGACTTCGCCGGTATCCGGCCCTTTTTCTGCCAGGTGGAAGCCGTGGAAACTGCCATCTGGCTCACTGAGGTCGCCCCGCGCCTGGGCAAAGCCGGCGAGCGCTTTCTCGATCATCTCGATACCGCCAACCGGGAAGCCAACCCCGAACTGCTGCGTCTGGCGCTGAAGCTGGCCACCGGGGCCGGCAAGACCACCGTGATGGCCATGCTGATTGCCTGGCAGACTGTCAACGCCGTTCGCCGACCCACCAGCAAGCGCTTTACGCGAGGCTTCCTCGTGGTCGCTCCCGGCATCACCATCCGCGACCGCCTGCGGGTGCTCATGCCCAACGACCCGGACAGCTATTACCAGAGCCGGGAGCTCGTGCCTGCCGATATGCTGGAAGACCTCGGCAAGGCTCGCATCGTCATCACCAATTACCACGCATTCAAATTGCGCGAGCGGATGGAGCTTTCCAAGGGCGGCCGTCTGCTGCTTCAGGGGCGCGGCGGCGAGCCACTGGAAACCCTCGAAACCGAAGGCCAGATGCTGCAAAGGGTGATGCCCGAACTCATGGGTTTTCGGAACGTGCTGGTCATCAACGACGAGGCTCATCACTGTTACCGGGAAAAGCCCGTCAGCGATGAGGAAGAACTGAAGGGCGACGAAAAGAAAGAGGCAGAGAAAAACAAGGAAGCCGCGCGCCTATGGATCTCCGGGCTCGAGGCTGTCAACCGCAAGCTGGGCGTCTCCCAGGTCATCGACCTGTCGGCGACGCCCTTCTTTCTCAGCGGCTCGGGCTATGTGGAGGGGACCCTATTTCCCTGGACCATGAGCGACTTCTCCCTGATGGATGCTATCGAGTGCGGTATCGTCAAGCTGCCCAGGGTACCGGTCGCCGAGAACATTCCCGGCAACGAAATGCCCATGTTCCGCGAACTATGGAAACATATCGGCAAGAAAATGCCCAAAAAGGGCCGTGGCAAGGGCGCCACTCTCGACCCCCTCAGTATTCCCGTCGAGTTGCAGACCGCGCTCCAGGCCCTCTACGGCCACTACGAAAAAACCTTCGAGCTGTGGAAGAACGCCGGCATCAAGGTGCCTCCCTGCTTCATCGTGGTCTGCAACAACACCGCCACCTCCAAGCTGGTGTACGACTACATATCCGGGTTCATACGCGAGAACGAGGACGGTTCGTCCAACCTCGAAAACGGTCGCCTGGCCCTGTTCCGCAACTACGATGAACACGGCAATCAATTGGCCCGTCCCAACACCCTGCTGATCGACAGCGAGCAGCTGGAATCGGGCGAGGCCCTGGACAAAAACTTCCGCGAGCTTGCCAGCGACGAAATCGAACGCTTCAAGCGCGAAGCCCTGGAGCGGGGTGGCAACCTGGCCAACCAGTTGCTCGCCGGCAAGGACATCGACGACGCGACCCTGCTGCGCGAAGTGATGAACACCGTGGGCAAGCACGGTCAGTTGGGGGAATCCATCCGCTGCGTGGTATCCGTGTCCATGCTCACCGAGGGCTGGGACGCCAATACCGTTACCCATGTGCTCGGCGTTCGCGCCTTCGGCACCCAGTTGCTGTGCGAACAGGTGATCGGCCGCGCCCTGCGCCGGCAATCCTACGAACTGAACGAGCAGGGGCTGTTCAACGTGGAATACGCCGACGTGCTCGGCATACCCTTCGACTTCACCGCCAAACCGGTGGTCTCTCCGCCCCAACCACCTCGTGAAACAATACACGTCAAGGCTGTACTGCCCGAACGAGCGGATCTGGAGATTCGCTTTCCCCGCGTGGCCGGCTATCGGGTCGAGCTGCCCGAAGAACGTCTTACCGCCCAGTTTACGGAAGACTCCATCTTCGAGCTTACCCCCGCCATCGTCGGCCCCTCCATCACACGAAACTCGGGCATCATCGGCGAAACCGTGGACCTCAGTCTGGATCACATCCGCGATTTACGCCCCTCCACGCTGTTGTTCCACCTCACCCAGCGCCTGCTTTACACCAAATGGCGGGATCCCGGCGAAGAGCCCAGGCTCCACCTGTTCGGTCAGCTCAAACGCATCACCCGCGAATGGCTGGACACCTGCCTGGTGTGCAAGGGCGACACCTACCCCGGCCTGCTCATGTACCAGGTGCTGGCCGATATCGCCTGCGAACGCATCACCGCCGCCATCACCCGCGCCGAACAGGGCCGGCGGCCCATCAAGGCGGTACTGGACGCCTACAACCCGACCGGCTCCACCGTCCACGTCAATTTCAACACCTCCAAAACGGATCGCTACGAAACCGACAGCCGCCGCTGCCAGGTCAACTGGGTTATCCTCGACAGTGACTGGGAAGCCGAATTCTGCCGGGTGGCGGAGGCCCACTCCAAGGTGCTGGCCTATGTGAAGAACCACAGCCTGGGCCTGGAAGTTCCTTACCGCTACGCCTCGGAAAACCGCAAATATCGGCCCGACTTCATCGTCCAGGTGGACGATGGACAAGGCGCACAAGACCCCCTCAACCTGATCGTCGAAATCAAGGGCTACCGGGGCGAGGATGCCAAGGAAAAGAAATCCACCATGGAGACCTACTGGGTACCCGGCGTCAACAACCTCGGTCATTATGGCCGCTGGGCCTTCGCGGAATTCACTGATGTATTCCAGATGCAGGACGACTTTGCCGCCAAGGTCGAGGCCGAATTCGGCAAAATGATCGAAGCGGCGATCATCGACTCCACAGACAACTGCGCCACAGCCAGGGAGGCAATATCATGAAAACGGAACTCATCCAATCCCTCACCGCCACCTTCGAGGGCCACGCCCA
>CAYXXZ010000151.1:0-1324 GCA_964469165.1 uncultured Porticoccaceae bacterium | reverse complement strand
TCATGAAAACGGAACTCATCCAATCCCTCACCGCCACCTTCGAGGGCCACGCCCAGCAAACCGATAACGGAATCGAATACTGGCTGGCCCGCGACCTCCAGCATCTGCTGGGCTATGCCGAGTGGCGGAATTTCAACAACACCGCGATTTCCAAGGCAAAAACGGCCTGCGAAGTCTCGGGACACGCACTCTCGGACCATTTTGTTGGCGTCAACAAAATGGTCGAACTCGGCTCCGGTAGCCAGCGTGAAGTCGACGACATCATGCTCACCCGCTATGCCTGCTATCTGATCGCCCAGAATGGCGACTCGCGCAAGCCGGAAATCGCCTTCGCCCAAACCTATTTCGCAATACAGACCCGAAAGGCCGAGTTGATCGAACAACGCCTGCTGGAGATGGAGCGGGTGTCGGCACGCAAAAAGCTATCCGCCACGGAAAAGGAGCTCTCCACCGTCATTTACGAACAGACCGGCAATGACCGCAATTTCGGTCTTATCCGCAGCAAAGGCGACCGCGCTCTGTTCGGTAAATCCACCCAGGCCATGAAAGCGCAATGGCGGGTGCCGGACAACAGGCCCCTAGCGGACTTTGCCCCAACCATCATTCTCAAGGCCAAGGACTTCGCCACCGAAATCACTATCTTCAACGCCCGCGAGCACGGAATGACCAGCGAGCAGGAGATTTCCACGGAACACATCACCAACAATGATGCCGTGCGCAACACCCTGCTGGAGCGCGGCATCCGCCCCGAGCGCCTGCCACCGGCCGAGGATGTCAAAAAGGTCGAGCGCCGGCTGGCCGCGGAAGAAAAGAAATCCCTCAACAAGCCCGATGCGCTCGACAGCTAAGGAACAATCTCAATGGCACGCAAACCCAAAACCCCGCGCACTGTCGAAACCCTCACGCACGAGGGCGCAACCCGCAAGAACATCCCCACGGCGGAATACCAGTCGGTGCTGGACGAGGAAACCAAAAACCCGAAGCAGGTGAGCTACCCGCGCCACAACGCCCAGTGGCTGAGCGAACTGGCCGCCCTGCACGACCTGGGCAAAGCCTCGCCCGAGTTCCAGACCCGGATCGACCGCGACCTGGACCCGCAACTGATCTGGCGTGGCAAGGACCAGCAGGACTGGTCCGACCTTGTTGTCAACGCGCCGCCGCTCTATATTCAGGAAAAGATCCACCCCAAGGTATTGATCGACGACCTGCGCCGCCGTACCGAAGCCGGTGAAGTACAGCAAGCCGGCGCTATCGGCGACTTGTTCGCCGATTTCAACGGCCTGCCCGACGACGCCGACAGAACCGACTTCTACCAGCACGACGC
>CAYXXZ010000150.1:0-5474 GCA_964469165.1 uncultured Porticoccaceae bacterium | reverse complement strand
GGGTGGGTCAATTTTATTGGCCAAAGGTGGGTCAAAATAAATGGCCATTGACACTCATCCCACTCACTTCATAGGAGGACTTGTCCACGTTCACATCACTTTCGTCTTGTAGTACCTCCGTCCGGGCTTCCAGCAGGGAGCAAGACGGACGCCTCATTCGAGGCTCTGGTGTCTCCTGAACACCATGCCCTTGCCCTCACGGGATCTCGCCTTGGCGAGCTGGCACCAACACTAACCACTGAATTTCAGGACAACGCAGTACAGCGCTTTGCTTGGAGACCGGAAGATGGACGACTTGACCTACTCCCTGCGACAGCTCTGCCAGCGCAACCGTGACGGCAGCTACACCACGCAGGCCGACCGGATTCGTTCGCTGTCGCTGGCCGCGCGGCAACTACGTGAAGCCGGTTTCCGGCAGATGAAAGCATCGTCGCTCAAGGGCAAGCACGTCCAGACGTTGCTGGATCGCTGGCAGGGAGAAGGCTTGTCGTCCGGCACCATTAAGAATCGGCTCTCTCACCTGCGCTGGTGGGCCGAGAAGATCGGCAAGTCCGGCATCTTGCCAGCAAATAACACACAGCTTGGCGTGCCCGAGCGCCGCTATGTGACCAACATCAGCAAGGCCCAGGAACTGGGCACAGGTCTTGAACAGATCACCGATGTCCACGTGCGCATGAGCCTTCAGCTACAGGCCGCCTTCGGATTGCGTCGGGAGGAAGCGATCAAGTTCCAGCCCAGTTACGCGGATCGGGGCGACCACATCGCCCTCAAGGGATCGTGGACCAAGGGCGGTCGGGAGCGAACTGTGCCCATCACAACGACAGAGCAACGCGACGCGCTCCACGCAGCACACCGCCTGGCGGGCACAGGATCACTGATCCCGGCAAACAAGACCTACATCCAGCAGCGGCACGTCTACGATGGACAGTGCAAGGCGGCGGGTCTGAGTCATATGCATGGGCTGCGGCATCGGTATGCACAGATGCGATATGAAACATTGACGGGGTGGAAGTCACCGGCAGCAGGTGGACCGGGCACGGCTCAACTCGACCTATCACAGCGTCTGGCCGACCGACACGTCCGGCAACAGATCAGTCATGAACTTGGGCACGAGCGGGTGAAGGTGACAGCGGTCTATCTGGGAAGCTAAGTCGCACGCTGCGCAAGTACCTGGGGCGACACAGCCAAGGCACGCTGTCACCACCAGACTCATCCAAGACGCGTGGGGCTACTTCTGCAGTAAGTCCTCCAGAAATTCCGACTCAGGTTTCACTGCTGACACATGCAGTTGGTCGCGGGCACGGGTGCAAGCCACGTACAGCAACTGGCGTTCGGTGTTATAGATTTCGGTCAGTTCGGCCTCGTCAGCAGCAGTGTCGATGCGCACCTGTGAAGGGATGATTTCATCATCGCAGGCCATGACCGCAACCACGCGGAATTCCATGCCCTTGGCTAAGTGCATGGTGGTGATACTGACGAAGCCCTCTTCCGTTGCCATGTCCTTGCCGAGCACGCGCCCCTGCAAACCTGCGGCCTTGACTGCCGCCTGTGCGCGTGACAGTTCGCTGTCGGATCGAACGAATACGCCAATTTCCTGCGGCAACACGCCATTGCTATTGCATTGCTTCAGCCATACGCCGACGGCCTGGCTTTCCGCCTCGACATCGGCGTAGCTACAGATGGTCGGCTCTGGCCCATTGAATATAGAAATCGTACCCTTGCGGCTTTCGACGTTTCCGTCCACATCGGATACCTCGGGACCGAGCAGACGGTCGGCCTGCAAGCGGATCTGGTGCGAGGTACGGTAATTGATATTGAGCGTTCGCGAGCGACCACGTACATCCACACCCAAAGACTTCCACGAGAACGGCGTCTGGAAGATGCGTTGGCCCAGATCGCCGGCAAAGAACAGGGCATTGGCGCGGTTGCCGGCAATCGCCGCCAGGAAGCGCAATTGCTGCACGCCGATGTCCTGCGCCTCGTCCACCACGATGTAATCGAAAACCGGATGCTTGCGCTTGGGCATGGCCTCAGCCAGCTTGGCGAACATCTCTGCCGCAGTGATCTTGCCGGCCTGCTTCAATTGCTCCTTCACCTTGGCGAACACCTGCCAATACAAGGCGCGCTGCGCCTCCGGCAGACGTGTCTTGCGACCCAGCCGCTTGGCATCGCGGTAAGCCTCCCAGCTTTCCACTTGCCAAGTGTCCACCACATCTTCCCATTCGGACAGCAAAAATGCAGTGCTGGCCTTCAGGCCATCGACCTGCGTGGCAGCCGCCTTCAGCAACGTGGAAATTTCCTCACGGCTGGCGAATACCGGTTTACCGAGTTCCGCCGCATACAAGCGGATGCCAAGAGCATCCATGGCGGCCACGTCGATACGTTCGCCGAGCTTGGGAGTGTTCCAGATCAACCGATACAGATTGCCGCGCAAGGCATTGGCCAACGTATCCGAAAACGTGGAAAGCAGAACGCGCGCATCTTCGTCCTGGTGCGCCAGATGCACAGCCCGGTGCAAGGCAACCACGGTCTTGCCCGTGCCCGCCGAGCCAGACACGCGCGCCGCACCGTTGTAATGGCGCTCGACCAGTTGACGCTGCGCCGGATGGAGGAACACTGTCCACTTGTCCCACGGGTATTCCAGGGCGCGGGCCAACTCGTCCATATCGGACATGACGCGGAAGCGGCGTTGCGCGTCCGGGTGCAGGAATGGGTCCGCCCCCTTGGCTGCCACTTCCGGCAAAGCCGGCGCGCCGCCTGTCGCCAGTTCAAGCAGGGCCTCGGCCGCCTCACCGGGCAGGTGGTCGGCCAGTTCCAGCAGCGAATCCTCGTCGGCAGCCTTCACATCGGCCAGCCACTCCTGCGGCACGCCATAGGCCAGCAGTTGGGCGTCACCATATTTTGCGAACAGTTTCGACTTCTGCCGCGTGGCCGGCTTGCTGTCCTCGACGTACTTCGGAACGAGGATCTCCTCGACACGCTCGCGGACCTCGACAAGCTGCGCTGCGCCGGTGGTCGGGTGCACTTCCAGCTTGCGCCGCTCGGCCCATTGATAGGCCTTGTCGTGGTGATCGACATAGCAGAGCAGCAGACTGCCAGCGGTCTTGTGGACGATCAGGCGAATGTCGCGGCTGACACGCACCGACCAGAAGTTCGGGTCTTTGGCTCTGTCGAGCTTGTGAAAGCTCATGCCGTTGCCGACAGGATCCATCTGCAAATCGAAGGCAGTGGTCTTCGCGGCCTTTTGCTCATCGCCGTTCAGGCGGGCCAGGCTGGTGGTAAAGGTATCGGCGATGCGGAATTCCATGTGAACCATCACTCAGTATGTTTGGGAGGATTGAACACATCCAGATGCTTAAACAGGGACACTCGTTTTCCTGCCATCTTTACACCTTCAATCAGTTTGAAATCTGGGGCATCGCCAAACAACCTCCCTCTTCCGGTCATCGAGGAATTGGCAATCGGGTCTTTGAGTTTTGGCTTCTTCTTCAGCAACGGCAGAAGGCCGTTACTCGCCAAAAAATAGCCGATCCACGATATGAGGTATTTGTTGCGCGCTTCATCGCTCGACAGCTTGTGCAAGTACGCTTCAAGGTGACTGACCAGCGGCTCCGTCAGACCATTGCCATCATCGCTGCGTATCGCCTGTTCGAGAATTGCCATGATCTTAGGAAAAGCCTTGACCCTCAGCGTGCCAAGCATAAGCAACATGCTGACAACTTTTTCCAGATTGAAAGGGCCGACAATAATCTTCAGTTTGCCTTTTCGAGTCGTGATATCGGCAAGGAAGCGATCTATCACACCCGTGTTCGGGCAATGGCGATCAATCTCAACGACGGCAAGGTAAAGCTCCCTAAACTGCTTCCACGTAAATCGATTCTTCCGTTTCGGATGCACAAGGTGATAGCGGGACACCCAAGGCCGGAACAGGCCATCGGGCAATGCCGACACGGTGGTTTTTTCGTCACTGAGCTCAAGGTTGTATTCCTTCAGCGATGACTGAAGGATTTTCACAACTTTCTTAGCATCCGCTTCGGACGACACCAGAATGCGATAGTCGTCCTTGAATCGCACTGCCTCGCACTCAATGTGGTTGCTCTTCAACTCGGCGCTCAACACGCGGTCTACCGCCGAAGCCACAATCTCGGAAACGATGTCGGAAACCGCAGGCCCGATTGGAAGGCCATTAGTGCAGCCATCATTGGCCATCTGGAACAACTTGTCGAGTCGGTTGCCGACGAACTTCATATCACGGCGATTCTTACCCTTGCCGCCATTTCGGATTGTTCGCTTGCCATGAATTGCCCAAGCAAGGCTATGTGTGTAGACCGAAGGGTAGAAGTTCTTGATATCGGCTTTGACGACATGTGTGAAGCGGTATGCCACCGTGGATAGGGCATCGTCGGTCATGGTGATGAACTCGTAGATCATCCTGCCGCCACGAAGCTCACCCATGCGCCCCGGCTTCTTCCTGTTGACCGGAACGGGAAAGCTGTACGACGAAACGATGCTGTCCGACGGAATCATCGCATCCACAATCGCCTTCCAATTCTGGGTAATGTGGTATGCGATGTCGTTATGAATTTTTGGCTCAATGATTCCGAATGTTCTGTCGGTCAGTTCCGTTTTCGGGAAATGCACACGGACGAACTCGGCCTCCTTCAACCCCTTGAAGCCGTTATTCGGGTCGAAATACCGCTTTTGCTTCGCAGGCATCTTCACCACGCGAAAGCACGGCGGCAGTACGTAGGCTTCGGGAAAGTAGCCGTATTCCAGTAGCCACCAATAGACATCCGACGGCTTCAACGCGCGGGCCAAATCGCGCGTCGATTCTCTGTGCTGCTGAATTGGGCTGGTCGTCGGCATCAGATCATCCCGCTTTCAGCTCACCTTGAATACTTTCATAACCTCATCGCCCAGATGATTGATGACCTTCACTGCGAAGCGGCCAGTGCTGGGCTTCGAGAACGGGCGCGACGTATCGGAGTTGAGGGTCGCCCAGGCGTCGGGGTCGATTTCGGCCTTGAGGGTGGTCTTCAGCGCCTTGTACGGATCGTTCGCGCCGAGGAAGTAGGCGTGGCGGACGAAGAAGGATTCTTCGTTGTAGTCGGTGTCGAGAAACCAGCAGGCGATGCCGTCTGCGCCGTCGCTGCGGACTTCGCCGGTGCTGGGGTGGAACACGTCCACGCCGTTGATCTTGACGACCAGTTGCCCGTCGGCCGGCACGTCGATAACGTCGCGCTTGCCGTCATATCGGCAGATGCTGCGGCCTTGCGTATCCAGCACGTCCACATCCGGCTCGCCGAAGATGACGAACAGGTTGCCCTTGCCGGTGTTCTTCAGATCTTCGGCCATGTGCAGGTCGGCGTTCATGCGTGCCTTGAGCACGTGGATGCGGCCGAGCTTGCTAAATTCGCTGGCCGGTGCGTCGTAGTTGAAGGCGCAGGCGATGAGCACGTCGAAGTTGGCGTCGC
>CAYXXZ010000149.1:0-5503 GCA_964469165.1 uncultured Porticoccaceae bacterium | reverse complement strand
ACCACATTGCGGTACTTTGGCCTATTATACGATACACACCGAAAAGCGGCCAACAACAAACGGTAAATTTTAGTCAATTCCGAGGAATCGAGAGTCGTGTCAGCGAAAAAGCCTCTGCCTGCCGACAGCACCGGCACCAACGTCAGCAATCGCCAGGGAGGCATCCAGGTCATCAGTCGCGCCACCGCCATCCTGCGCGCGCTCGGCGGCAATCCCGGCGGCCTCAGCCTCGCGGCCATCGCGCAGGCGGTCGATCTGCCCCGCTCCACGGTGCAGCGCATCGTCAACAGCCTCGAAGATGAAGGTCTTGCCGAGTCCGCGGGCGCTGGCGGCGGCTTCCGTCTCGGCCCCGAGGTTGGGCGGCTTTTCTATCTCGCCCAGGTGGATATCGCCAATACCATGCGCCCGCTCCTGCAGGAACTGTCCGACCAACTTCAAGAGTCGGTTGTGATCTGCGTGCGCGCCCAGGATCGCATTCTCGTCACCGACCGGGTCATCGCCGAACGCGAATTGCGCGTGGTATTTCCGGTGGGCGCCATCCAGGCACCGCTGCATGCCACGGCGACCGGCAAGGCCTTGCTGGCGGGCATGTGCGACGAAGAAGTCGAAGCCCTGTTGCCCGATCCGCTGCCGGGCCCGGAGCACAGCCGCTCGCGCCGGGCGCTGCTCGACGAACTGCACGAAATCCGCACCTCGGGCATGGCCGCCGATTGCGACGCCCTGATCGAAGGCCTCACCGCCTTCGCGGTCCCGGTCAACACCTATCTCGGCGTGATCGCACTCGGCACGTTCATGCCCACGTCCCGCGCCAAGCAACCGCTGACCACCTTTCGCGACATATTGCTGGAATACAAGGCGCGTATCGAACAGAAGGTGGGCGCAAGGCCGATGGGCGACGCCGAGGGTGCCTGAATGGAGCGAGGGGATTCGCGGCCAAGGCAGCTCCTGCGGCGTAGAATGAAGCCATATTCAGCCAACCTTTTGCAACCATGCGACTGCTTCTGAACGCCGATCTGGGCGAAATCGACGACCCGATCCTCGGTATCGAAAACCGGGTCATGCCTTACCTTGATATGGCCAATGTCGCCTGCGGCGGCCATGCGGGTGATATCCGTTCCATGGCCGGCACCCTCGCCATTGCCGCACGCCACGGCGTTGCCGTGGGCGCGCACCCAAGCTATGAAGACCGGCAAAACTTCGGTCGTATTTCCAGGCCCCAGGATCGCGACGCGCTCACCCGCCTGGTGCGACGACAACTCGATGCTCTCGATCTGCAGGCAGCCAGGGCCGGGCTCGAGGTCAGCTACATCAAGCCTCACGGGGCGCTTTACAACGACATGATGGCAAACCGGGAGATTCGTTTTACACTGTTATCGCTGCTTGCCAAGCGGCCTTCGCCAGTCCGCCTCATGCTGCTCGCCACCGCGGATGCACTTCGGCACCGGGAAGAAGCGCAGCGGTTTGGCGTGGAGCTCCTCTTCGAAACCTTCGCTGATCGCTGTTATGCAGACGATGGTTTTCTGTTACCCCGCGGCTTCGCCGGCGCGGTGCATGATGAACAGCGCGCCCTCGAGCAGGTCCGGCAGCTGTGCGAGGACGGCACCGTCACCAGCAGTGGCGGCAAGCGCATCGCCATCGATGCGCAGACCCTGTGTATCCACGGCGACAGCCCCGATTCGGTCGCCGCCATTGCCGCCATCCACCGCCTCGTTCACCAGCAGCGCTGACATGGAAATCCGCAACGCCGGAGAAAACGCCATCATCCTTTATTTCGGGGCCGTCCCAGGGCCCGAAACCCTGGCCCAGGTGCGCCGCGCCGTTGCCCTGCTGGAGCGCGAGGACGCCCTTCCCCTCCTGGACCTGATCCCCAGTTACGCGTCGCTTGTCGTGGTCTACAGGCCCGAACTGATCGCGCGCAGCAAGCTCAGAAAAATAATTAAAGACATACTGGAATCGACTGATATAAAAATAGATAACAGCGGTAACCTAATCTCCCTTCCAGCATACTACGCAACGGAATCAGGGGCCGATCTCGAAGCCGTCGCCGTCGCGGCACAGCTATCAGTTGACGATGTTATCCAGCTTCATAGCGAGCGCGAGTACCTGGTTTACACTGTTGGCTTTGCGCCGGGCTTTGCTTATCTCGGCGATGTCGATCCGCGCTTGTCCCTTCCGCGCAGGGCCACTCCGCGCCTCAGCGTTCCCCAGGGCTCCATTGCCATCGCGCTCACGCAAACCGCCGTCTATCCCCGCACATCACCTGGCGGCTGGCATTTGATCGGACGTTGTCCGTTGCCGCTGTTCGATCCGCACCGCAAGCCACCCATGCCCATTGCCGTGGGTGACACCGTTAAATTCCGCCCCGTCTCGAAGAGAGAGTTTGTGCGCCTGGGAGGCACGCTGTGAGTGACAGCGGCTTTCGGGTAGTGCGCCCTGGGTTCCACAGCCTGCTGCAGGATGCCGGGCGGCGCGGTCACTTCCGCCTCGGCCTCAGTGTTGGCGGCCCCGCGGACAGGCTGTCATTCCTGTGGGCCAACCGCTTGTGCGGCAATCGCGGCAACACCACAGCTCTCGAGATCACGATCGGCAACCTGGAGCTGACCGCCACCGCTCCCGCCCAGATCGCCGTTACCGGTGCGGAGGGAATACTCAGCATCGACGGAGCACCCGCCGAGACCTGGCGCAGCCACAATATCGCAGCGGGCAGCAAGCTGCGCATTGCGACCGCCACCGGCGGCATGCGTCTTTACCTCGCGGTGCGCGGCGGCTTTCAGGTGAATCCCATGTTTTCCAGCACCGCCACCGTCACCCGCGAAGGCATAGGCGGCCTCGCGGGCACGGCCCTGCAGGCAGGTGATTTTCTTCCCTTTTCACCCTCCAGCGACGAGCGGAATTTCGCACTTCCCCCTGCCAAACGCCCTGTGCAAAACAACGACACCGCGTTGCGAGTTGTACCCGGCTGGCAAAGCCGCGGACTGCCACGCGTGCTGAAGCGCGCATTCTTTAACAGTGTTTTCCAGCTCTCCGCAGACTCCAACCGCATGGGCTGCCGCCTTGCCGGAGCGCCGCTGCCCGCCATCGAGACGGTCGCCACCAATCTGACTTCGGAGGGCATCGTGGCCGGCGCCATCCAGCTTCCCCCGGATGGACTGCCGATCATCATGCTCTGCGATCACCAAACCATCGGCGGCTACCCCAAGATCGGTACGCTCATCTCCCCCGATCTGTGGCGCCTCGCCCAGTTGCCCGCAGGGTCCGAAATCCGCTTTACACCGGTTACCGTGCACGCGGCGCAGGCCATTTACCGGCAGGTGATGCGGCACTACGAGGCCACCTGCCCCAGGGCCTGTTAACACTGCTTGGATAGTCGGCGTTGTGCCTGAAAAAGCGCCAATCAAGGCGCGACGAACAAAACCTTGCATCTTGGCCAGGACCACCTGAGTGCAGCCAACCGGGTGCCGGTGCAGTTATACTCGCCGCAAAGTGGCTCTGCGATCTCCATCCATGACACGCCCCACCCAGGCATCGATCGACCTCTCCGCCCTGCTCGGCAATTACCGGCTCGCGTGCGCGCTCGCGCCGGCCTCACGCAACATGGCGGTGATCAAGGCCGACGCCTATGGCCACGGCGCGCTTGCCGTGGCCCGCGCCCTGGAGGACCAGGTGCCGGCGTTTGCAGTGGCCTGCGTGGAGGAAGCCGTGCAACTGCGCCAGGGCGGAATCAGCGCGCCCATTCTGGTACTTGGCGGCGCTTTCGCCAGCGATGACCTGCACGCTGCGGCGCAGCACAACCTGTGGCTGATGCTGGAAAACGAGCGCCAGGCCGAACTGCTGGAAACCACCGCGCTGGCGCGCCCCGTCGGCATCTGGCTCAAGGTGGACACCGGCATGCATCGCCTCGGCGTGGATCCGCAGCGCGCACCGGCCCTGCTCGCGCAGCTGCGCAGCTGCGCCACCTGCCACGGCGACATCGTGCTGGCCACCCACTTCGCAAGCGCCGACGAACTCGACAACGATTTCACCAGGCACCAGATCGCCAGCCTGCGTGCGCTCGCCGCACAGGTGAACGCGCCCGTGAGCCTCGCCAACTCGCCCGCTCTGCTGGCGTGGCCCGACAGCCACGGCGACTGGAACCGACCGGGGTACATGCTTTACGGGGATTCGCCCTTCCCGACCGCTCATCCCGAGGGGGATAAGCTCAGTCCAGTGATGACGCTTGGCTCCCGTGTCATGTCGGTGCGCACCGTCGGCGAAGGTGAAAGCGTCGGCTATGGCCAAACCTGGCGAGCACGCCGAACCTCTGTCATCGCCACCGTGCCGGCGGGCTACGGCGATGGCTACCCCCGCAGCGCGCCGTCCGGCACGCCGGTGCTGATCAACGGTCAGCGCGCCCCGCTCGTGGGCAGGGTTTCCATGGATCTGATCAGTGTGGATGTCACAGGCCTGACCGGCATTGCGGCGGGCGCGGAGGTAGAGCTGTGGGGCAAGCATCTGCCCGTGGGTGAAGTGGCCACAGCGGCGGGCACCATCGGCTACGAGCTTCTGACCCGCATGCCGGCGCGAGTGCCGCGCGTCTATTTCAGGTGACGCTTTCCAGCCTCACAACGCTGTGGGCTTGGCGAGGAAGTGTCCTACAGTGGGAAGGCGCCGGGCTTCAGGACAACTACTCGGCAGCCTCTTCCCGCAATTTCCGGCGCACCGCCATCAGCAGCTTGCCATAATGATTCTCGCCGCGCTGGTCGCGGCCGCAGCCCCAGAAATAATCGTACTGGCTGTTTTCCACCAGCATGCGCTCGCCGGTGGCAAGCAAGACCTTGGCAACGTCGGGATGCGCCCGGCACTTGGTGTAAAGTGCGCGCGTCATTACCACCAGCTCGACTTTCTTCCAGTCGTTGCGCACACGATCCTGGTATTTTTCCGCTACCTTTTTCACCAGGCGCGGGTGCGCCGCGGCGCGAATCTCGGCACGGATGGCCTCATCGGTAAACTTCATTCCCTGCCAGTAATGTTCCACCGAGGGCCAGGTGGCGCCGTCCAGCTCGAAGGGATGGTGGGTCCAGGCGGCCAGTGGATGGCTGCAATTTTCCCGGTCGAGAAGAATTGCATCGTCGGGAATGGTGGGCAGAAAACTCATATCACAACCTCTCGATCTGGCGCTGATACAGGCGCGCCATGTCCTCGCTGAAACAGCAAAAAACGACCCTGCCCGGACAGCGGTGTTCGCGCAGATGCCGTACCACGGCACTCAGGGCACAGTCCACCGCTTGCGCTACGGGGTAACCATACACGCCGCAACTGATGGCGGGAAAGGCGATGCTGTTCACGCCGTGCGCGCAGGCCAGGGCAAGGCTGTTGCGGTAGCAGGCGCCGAGCAGCTCCGCTTCGCCCTCTCCGCCACCCTGCCATACCGGCCCGACGGCATGAAAGATGTATCTGGCTGGCAAATCGAAGCCCGGCGTCACCCGCACCTCGCCGGTGGGACAGCCACCGAGCGCACGGCAGG
>CAYXXZ010000148.1:0-5587 GCA_964469165.1 uncultured Porticoccaceae bacterium | reverse complement strand
GGCTGGCAGGCACGGGAAAATCCTTCGCCCTACAAAACGCCCAGGCCATCCTGCAGGGGCAAGGCCACGACATGGTGGCCCTGGCTCCCTATGGCAACATGGTGCGCAACCTGCGCGAAGATGGCATACCGGCCAACACCATCGCATCAGTGCTGGCTGCCGCCGACAAACGCCCTTTCCTCAACGCCCTGGGGCCGCAATCCGTTGTAGTCATTGATGAAGCCGGAGTCGTGCCTGTACGACAGATGGACAAGCTGCTGGCGCTCATTCAGCCGACAGGGGCCAAGGTGGTCTTGCTGGGCGACACCGCCCAGACCAAGGCCATCGAGGCGGGCCGTGCCTTTGCCCTGCTGCAAGAGCGCGGCATGAAAACCGTCCTGATGGCCGACATCCAGCGCCAACGCTCGGAACGACTGCGCCAGGCGGTACAACTGGCTGCCGAAGGCAAGGCCAGCCGATCTTTGCCGCTTCTGAATCAGATCCATTGGATCCCGGATCAGTTTGCTGTCGATGAACACGGCAAGAAAACACGGGATAGTTCCGCCCGGTATGAGGCCATCGCTCAAGCCTATACGACACTGCCTACTACAGAGCAGGCCAACACCATTGTCGTTACCGGCACCAATGCGTCACGCCAAGCCATCAATGAACGGATCCACGCCCTGCTTGGCTTGGAAGGCAGAGGGCATCAATGCCAACTGTTGGCCCGCCATGACACCACCCGCGCAGAGCGCAGCGTGGCCCGGTATTACACCGTGGGCGATATCGTCGTTCCTGAACGGGATTACCAATGCGGACTGAAACGGGGCGAGCTGTACCGGGTCACCGGCAGCACACGACACGACCGCATCACACTGGAACCGCTGCAGCCCGGCCTTGCACCTTCAGCACCCATCGAAATCATTCCCAAGACCATGAGCAAGCTGTCGGTCTATCACCCGAACCGTGCGGAACTCTCTGCTGGCGACCATGTCCGCATCACTCGAAACGATGCCCATAATGATCTGGTCAATGGCCAACTGGCGAAAGTCTTGGCCGTGGACGCGGCCAGCATCACGCTTGAAACCAACGGCCGTCATGTCCAGCTGCCCACAGACCGGCCACTGAACATGGATTACGCCTATACCACCACCGCGCATAGCGCCCAGGGACTGACCTGCGACCGGGTGCTATACAACGCGGAAAGCTTCAGCCGCACCACGGCCCAGGACACTTACTATGTCAGCATTTCGCGGGAACGGCACGAGGTTGTCGTGTTCACGGATGATGCCGAAAAACTACCGGACCAAGTGAATAAGGTGACGTATAAAGGATTGGCGCATGATTTGCAGACCGAGGTCACCATAGAACCGATCCAGAACCAGTATGGCCTGGACACCACGGCACCACAAACGGAATCAGAACTGGAGCTAGGATAACTGGCGTTCCCCCCGCCCCCAAGACTGTTCTGTTAACCAACCAGCGGTCGCCGCCACGTCAAATTGAATTCGTTATGATGACAGGCGGCTTTCTGCCTGGCTACCATTCGGCTCGGGCCCTCCAAGCCCTTACTGCAGCGAGCTTGGTCAACCGGCACCCTGCCGTACTCACGCTGTTCGGCTCACTTCGATCATCGCAAGGTTGAGATAAAAGACGCTATTGAATGGAACTCCAAGAGCCGCTTCGGTGGTTACCCTTGCTAGTGAAAATACTTATCTCGCCGGTTATCGAACGCCGGGATCGTTCCTTCTAGAACGTCCAGGACCAAGCGATTTAGCTCCGAGCTCTCGATGGCACCGGCGGCGTATGCCAGTGCAAACTGATCACTGCGGTCGAACTCGGCGTGGATGATCTGCTCGGCGTCGCAGCACACTGCCAAATTGGCGTTGTGGGTGACCATGACAATCTGTCGGCGCTCCTTGGCACGCTGGATGATTGGCACCAGCAAGGAGTAGACAGTCTGGTTATCCAGATTCTCTTCCGGCTGGTCCAATATGAGCGGCGTTGGGTCAGTGTCGACCAAAAGATAAAAAATAAGCAGCAAGGCTCCGCGTTGGCCTGGCGACATCTGCTGGATAGTGGTTCCTGCCAGGCTAAGCGAGAACTTTGCTTCTACGTGCTTCAGGTCGAAAAGCCGTTCATACAGTTGCTCTGCTGTTACCTTGGTCCGAAGAATTGGGAGTAATGCGGCGCCGGGCTGTTCCGAACCAGCGGTAATCGTCGCTCGGATATCCCTGAGACCCTTGGCCAGGCTCTCGGCGTCGTGAAAGTCAATACTGCGGAGCAGAGCCACGAGTTTTGCTGGACCCTCATCATCTCCCCTGAAGCCGCCGGTGTTCTGTTTGACCAGTGCAAAAAACTGCTCGACGAAGGCTTGCCGGTCGAAAAAAAGGCCGCTTTGGAACTCCACCTTTAGCTCGGTCGCGACACTCGGGACACCCGCAACCAGCCCCTCCACAACAGCGAACAGCGGCCGGCGCGAATCCGCGATAGCCATCAGCTCTGCGTGGATATTTTTCACCAACTTGTCCTGTTCATCCTCCAGGATCCTGCAGCGCCCAGGCAACTGAGCCAGTTCTGCAAGTCGCCCCTCGTAGAACGCTATCGTCTCAGGTTCGTCAGGCGTACCAACCAAAGCCTTGACAGCTTTTTCCCACGCGGAGAGCTGGACCACATACTGTTGGTAGAGCCTGTTGGGCTGATCGAGTTGCTCCTGCAGATGCGTGCGCTCCGTCACCAGCGCCTGCTGCTTGGCGGCGCGATCCAATTGCTCGGTAGCCAGTTTGCTAAGCTCGTTCTCCGTGGTGCTGATAACGCCATCAATCACAATCCGCTGGGTCTCAACCTTCAACACATGTTGAAAGGTCACATTGACTTCGTGCATTTCAGCGAGAAGTTCCTTGTTCGTTTCGGCCGCCTGCTGCTCGAATGCTGACAATCGCTGACTAACGCTTGATAGCGTGTTCCTGCGCTCGACCAGCTCTCGCCGTGCGTCGTCCGCTGCAGTTGTAGCGGCCTCCAACTGGGCGAGTTCCTGCGCAATGGCTGCTAAGCGTTGAGATTCAGCTGTAGGTGCGGAGGCGGCATCTGCATCAGCTGGCTTCGGTATTTCAGCAGGTTTTTTTGCCTGGAGGTCACCAAACTCAAGCTTCTTGGAAGCAAGTTTCTCCTTAAGCTCATTTTCATGGGCTGCGCCCGACTGACGCTCCAGCTCAGCGAGCTGGGCGTTGACCTTGCGCAGCGTCTGGCGATGGCCTTCAATCCTCTCCTGAGCAGGCTGCTCTTTAGCAGCAAGGTATTCGTCCAGATTCTGGTGGCTACCACGGTCTGCGTGATCAAGGTGCGAAAACAGGACCTTACGAATCTCGGCGCTGAAGCGATCCGACTTACCGGCGATGTGGTCGTTGCAAAGCTCCTCAAAATACGTCTGTGAAATGTACCTGACTCGCTCAGGCTGATCTGCCCGAGCCTGCTGATCCAGCGTGACTTGACCTACATCGCCGTTACGCCAGGTAAGCTTTGCCTCGAAGGCTCCTGCACGATGACCGCTACCGCTCTTGAAACGGTTGTCCACCAAGAAGGTGAAAAAGTCGTGCGCCTTAGAATTACCCGCCAGAGCGAGCACTTCGGCCAAACCGCTCTTACCAGACCCCTTGTTGCCGATGATAGCTACCAAATCCGGGTTTAGCTTCAGATCTGTACCGCTAAACCACTTCTCGTCCGTCTTGACGCCCGCCTTTATAGAGATCTGCAGACGGTCCATGAAGAGGCGCCCATTGGCATCGACAAATGCCTTTTTCGGTGGCACGTCCCCGATGTACGAGCGGGACACCGGCTCCTTGATGGCATGACGCAACCCCTGGAACGTGGGCTCAGTTTTAAGCCACGTCCTCATGTCGCTCGGGAATACGCCATAGTCGGCGAAGCTGTGCGCATCGGTACCGCGAACGCAAAGACGCGCCTTCTTGTCCAGAGAACTCCAGAAACTATCGAAGTACTTCTCGTTCAATGTGCTTTTCTGCCCGTGAAAGGCCAGGCGATTACCTTCATCCTTGCACTCAAAGATGTCCGCAGCCGTCCGGAAACGCCGCACCTCTGCGTAGTGAGCGACCCAGTCAATGTCCAAGAGACCACCATACGTGTCCCACGGCATCAGGAGCAAACCTCGATCACCTATCACCCTCAGGGCTTCTCTCAGTGATTCCTGAGTGACCATGGCGGTCTGCCAGCCAACCTCTAGTGCATACTCATCGTCGGCGGCCACCCTTTTCCCGTCGAAGCTGCCCTTCGCCAACCGGTCGGAACCTAGTTCACGAGAATGTTGGGCCAAGCATTCGTCACTCAGGGACCGGTCGCCCCCTTTCAAACTGATCTTAAGGACAGCCAAAACGTCCTTCAACGTCTGCGGAGACACCTCACGATCGAGCACCAGGTGTACGTTCAGGCGCTGCTTCAACGAGCTCTCAACACGTAATTCAATGCCCGGAAAGACAACCTTTCCGGCAAGCGCGCCCGGATGCATCTTTTCGTACTCGGCGATAGCTAAGTACCCGTCAAAGGTCCAGTAGTCCATTGTCACGAACACTTCGGGGGTTGCTCTCGCCATCGCGCTGACAGTCTGAGCAACCAACTGCTCCCTATCCGCCTCGACCAAACCGCGCAATTTCTTTCCCTTCCAGTGGTAGGAAGCAGGTGTATGACAATGGAAGTCCCACAACCGCCAGACAGATCCTTGATGCGTTCGCGGTTTACTCATCGACGTGCTTACCTCATGCTCAAAAAACGTGACAATATGAAATTTTTTAATTAATTGCGTGTCATCGTAGAAGAGTTGGTGGGGGAATTCAATGCCTTACCTGAATCGAGAGCGATCAGGTCAGTTCGAAGACTTCTGTCATCGCAGGCATCCGGGCTACGCGCATGTTCGTTAGCGAGCAAGGCAGGTGTGCAGATAGCTGGATGCGAACTACTGTAGTGACATTTTTACGCATGCTTAGTGACGCAGCACTGTAAAGCCCTTGTTGCCCGTATGTAGTCGCCGCGCAGCAATCATGCAGCCAAAACGCAAATGAAATACCTTCTGCATGTAGTCATCACGCTGGCAGCAGTAAATAGCCACTCCGTCTACCGCTCACAAGGCGACAACTGTGGCCGAACACTCTCCTGAAGAATCAAACCCTTACGCTATTTCGTCGCCCTCTCTGTTCTACAAAGCGGTAAACCACCTTTTCCCCGCAACCCCTTGAAAATCCAGCCCTTTCTCCACCCCGTCAGGGGTGCGTCATGTGTGGGACTTTTAAGGCCACAAATGAGCGAAGGCGAATTTGGGGACGGAAAGTCCCAGCCAGGCCGGGAACCGGGCTGGCATCGTCATCGGACAGGGGCCCAGGCGCAGCCTGGGAGCTGCACGACATCAGCAGCGCAAGCTGCTCTAACATGCACTCCCAAATCGACAAAACAGCAGCATACTAGCCAGCGTACATTGCACACCGGCAGCAAACGCGCCAGAATTTCCTTATGTGTAATCGCTACGTGACGCCAGATCAGGCTGCCGTTGAACGCTATTGGCATATAGGACGCCAGAACCCGCCCAAACTTTGGGGGCCGC
>CAYXXZ010000147.1:0-5609 GCA_964469165.1 uncultured Porticoccaceae bacterium | reverse complement strand
GTGCCAGCCCCGCCGCCGACATCATCAGACGCATGCTGGCCGAGGCCGACAGCGTCGCCGCAAAATTCGGCGTCACCATGCCGCGTTCGGGCACCGAACGGGTGGGCACGGTGGAATCCAATCGCAGCGTGCCCCATCACAAGGCCTCCATGCTGGTGGATCTGGAACGGGGCAAACCCCTGGAAATCGACGTCATTGCCGATTCCATCGAGACCATGCGCGATATCGCCGGTGTGGCGACCCCTGCCATCGACATGATGCTGGCACTCACCAAGCTGCGCGCCCTGACAGCCATGAGAAATGCGTCATGATTGCCATCGAAGACAGTCTCGCCATTCAAAACCTGGTGCACCGCTACGCCATCTATGTGGACACTCAACAGCTGGATAAATTGATGGTGCTGTTTACCGAGGATGTGCTGTTCGACGAATCCGAGATCGGCCTTGCGCCAACTCGGGGCCTTGCGGATCTTCGCGCCGGGTTCCAGTCGGGTTTCGATGCCCTGAGCCACAATTTTCATATGATCGGCAACAACGTCATCACGCAGTTCGATGGCGCCAACGCCGCCGGGCAGTGTCATTTCTTCGCGCAGGCCCGGCTCGCCGCCAATGGCACCCGCTTGAATATGGCGGGCTATTACCAGGATCAGTATCGCAAATCCGCCCACGGTGAGTGGCGCATTGCATCACGGGTGCTGGTGCTGCTGATGCCGGTGGAAAAAATACGCGCGTAAAAGCGTTGAGCCGCAGGTTGGGCTGAGGAACGAAGCCCAACGGTTCCAAGGCGGAGAGGTCTCAAAGATGTTGGGCTTCGTTCCTCAGCCCAACCTACAAACCGATGCCGTGGAGAAGATCCGTGCCCAGGCATCGCAGGGTCGGGTTTCAAACCCGACCCTGCGGCTCAACAGAGGAAATCATCATGTCTGAATATCCATTGATGTCGGGGAAAATTTTTCAGTCCGCGTTTGTCGTCGAGAACCTGGAAAAATCACTCGATGACTTTTCCCGAGATCTGAATATTGGCGCCTGGTTGGTCGTGGGCGGCCACAAACCCTGGCCGGTGACCTATCGGGGAGCACAGACGGGGCTCAATATCAAAGTGGCACTGGGGTTTTCCGGTGGCATGATGTACGAACTGATACAACAGTGCGATGAAGCGCCATCCGTGTATCGGGGCGACGATGGCAAACTGGCAAAAGGCTTTCATCACTGGGCTGTGGCGGCGGACGATATCGACAGTGCCATTCGCTTCTATGAGGAGCGCGGCTACGAGGCGGTGATGTCGATTGCCGGGCGCCAGGGCCTGGCGGTGTATTTCGATGCGCGCCCACAGCTGCCCGGCATCATCGAGCTGATCCAGATCACTCCGGAATTTCAATCATTCGTCGACGGTATTTATGGTCTGCAACGCCCGTTGTCACAGGATGGACCCTATATACAGCGCTTGTAGCGGCACGGCGAAAAGAGTCAGAAATCATGTGAGCATGGCACTGCGAAATAATCCTCCCCGATAATCATCCTGTACTGGATAGTATGATATCGTACGGCACGGGAAGCGTCACATAACATCACCCGGAGGAAAACAGCATGTCAGATGGTCTCGCCCACCTGCGCCGCGAGAAGGCTGCGGGCTTCGAGCCCTGCCTTCCCGAAAATGATTTCATCATCAGTCGCGACCATTCGCCGCCGGGCCTGGAAAACGAGACCTACTGGTTTTCGTTCGATGTACCCGAACGCTGTCTGACCGGCAGTGTGTATTTCTGGGTGCATACCCAGCTGCGTACGCTCTCATGTTTCGTGCTTATCTGGCAGGGCGAGAAGCGCTACTACCACGAGGCGGAGCGCCTCAACTACCATCAGTTTCTACCCTACCCCGAGGTGACCGACGACAGCGTCTTTGCCCCGGAAATCGGTGTAAAGATCCGCGTGATCGAGCCGCACGCACGCCACGAAATCACCTACGCCGACCCGGACAGCGGCACCAGGCTGCATCTGCACACGCGCGCGCTGATGCCAGCGGTGAAAGCCGTTGGCCGCCCGCACCTCGATCAGGTCATGCATGTAACCGGCGAGCTGGTACTCGACGGCGAGAAGATTGCCATCGACTCCTACTCGGTGCGCGATCGCTCGTGGCGCGGCAAACGCCCCGAGCAGGCGCCGAAATTTCCGCCCATCACCTTTGCCAGCGGCATGTCCCTGGATGGCAAAACCGCCTTTAATTTCTGCGGGGCCGACGACCCTGCCAGGGGGGCGCCCTGGGCCGGTATGTACGATATCGGTGGAGATCAGCTGCTGCTCGAAGGCTGGATTTACCGAAATGGCGCGCTGAAGAAAATCGTCAGAATGTCCAAGGTCACCGAATACGAACGCAGCGACTTTCTGCGCGCTCTGTCCTGGGAGGCGGAATTGGAAGACGACACAGGCCACAAATATTTGCTCCGCGCCCGGCGCCAGGCGGCCATTCCGTTCGCGCCCTGGTCCAATATGTTCATGGACTGGCAGCAGCTGTCGTTCGAGCTGGACGGCGCCGCCGGATATTGCATGTCCAACGACATGCTGTGGAACGAGCATGCCAGGCGCATGCCCCTGGTGAAATGAGCTATCGCCGGAAAGGATAAAAACAGGATGGAGCAACACGCAAGATTCAAAGACAAGGTGGCGCTGGTGACTGGTGGTTCCAGTGGTATCGGTTTTGCTACGGCCAGGGCCTTTGCCCGCGAGGGTGCGCAGGTCGTGATATGCGGGCGGCGCCAGGACCAGGGCGAGAATGCCGTGAAAATCATCTCCGACGAAGGTGGAGCCATCAGTTTTATCGCTGCCGATCTGTCGAATCCACAGGACGTCAAAAACGTGGTCGCGGAAACAGTGGCGCGCCACGGCCGCATGGATTTCGCATTCAATAACGCGGGCCGCTCCAGCAGTCGTTCGCGGCCGCTCTATGAAGCGGACGAACAGGAATTCGAGGACATTCTCGCCATCAATACCCGCGGCGTGTGGTATGCCACCAAGTATCAGATGGCGGAAATGCGCAAAACCGGAGGCGGCGCCATCGTCATGTGCGGATCGGTCGCCTCCATTCGCGGCGGTACCGGCAAGGCGGCGGCCTACTACACCAGCAAGCACGCCATCATGGGGCTGACCAAACAGGCGGCGCTGGACGGCGCACCTCTGGGCATTCGCGTCAATGCGGTGCTGCCCGGTCTGATCATGACGGAGTTGGTGGCAAAGCGCTTCGTTCACGAACAGGAAAAACTGCAGGCGCATTACGGAAAAATTCCGCTCGGGCGGCCCGGAGAGGGCCGCGAGATTGCCGACGCCGTACTTTTTTTGTGCTCGGAACAAAGCAGTTACATCACCGGGGTGGGCTTGCCGGTGGATGGTGGATACAGTGTGTGATGTGTCGAGCGGATATTTTTTCGATCAATAAGGTGAACAATGCGTAGTGCGAACGATAAACAAAGTGGTGCAGCCAGCCAGGGGCCGCTCAGCGAAATCTTCAACCGCGATCTCGACCAGGCTGCGGTCATCGTGCGGAACTGGCTGGCTGACAGGATTCCCGGCTGCTCCGAACTGCGTCTCGACGAGGTGGTCGCCACGGGCGGGCTCTCCAACGAGCTGATCATCGTCGAAGCCAGTTGGCGTGAAGGTAGCGAATCGCGCAAGCAGGGCTTTGTGCTGCGCATCGACCCGGTCAATTACCGCAAGCGCCCGTCTTCCAACCTCAGGCGCGAGTTCGACGTTCTGAATGGGCTGTACAGACACAGTGACGTGCCGGTACCAAAGCCCTTCTGGTACGAGGAAGACAGCTCGCTGCTGGGGGCCGAATTCTTTGCCATGGAACGCCTCTACGGCCAGATTCCCGCCGACCGACCACCCTACCAGCTCGAAGGCTGGGTGGTGGAGCTGGCACCCCAGCAGCGCGCGCAACTGTGGCGCAGCGCCATCGAAACGCTCGCCAAGATTCATCGCGCACCCGTGGACAAGCTGACCAAACTCAAGCGCGGCGATCCGGCTCTGGGAGATTTCGAAAATCATGTGGACTATTGGCACCAGACTTATCAGTGGGCGATGGACGGCGTCAAAAACCCCCTCTCCGACGAAGCCTGGGTATGGCTGCGCAACAATTTTCCAGATGATGCCCCACGCGGCTTGTCCTGGGGCGATGCCCGTCTCGGCAACATGATGTTCAACGGTACCCAGTGTTGCGGCGTTCTCGACTGGGAGGACGTGGCGCTCAGCAGCCCCTTGGTGGACCTGGGTCGCTGGCTGTTCGCCGACGCCTTCCACAAGGCCAGTGGCTATCCGCCGCTCGAGGGCTTCGGAGACCGCAGCGCCACCCTTGAGCTTTGGGAAGCCTGTACCGGCTACAGCACCCGGCATGTGCGCTGGTTCGAAATTTTCACCATCGCCACGGGAATTGGCCTGGTTGCAAGAATGGGCCGCCTGCAAGCGGAGATCGCCGGCAAGCTGGTCGGCCCCCAGCACATCAATATCGAGGCATTCAATAAAATTCTCGTGGAATGGCTGGAGAGCGTGTGAATGAGGAAGGTCAGACGGCAGCCAGGCGAGCACTGGCATTCGCCTGATCCATTCTGTTTATAATGCCGGCAACACTCAAGGAACCCTGGACATTCACGTGTCGCACCAAAAGAAAAGAGCGGAAAAATCACGTCAGGCGATTCTCGGCGCAGCTGAAACATGCTTTCTCGAACATGGCTTTGCCGGTACCAGTATCGACATGATCATCGAGGCCGCGGGAATATCGCGGGCCACGGTCTTCACACATTTCGGCAGCAAGGAAAACCTCTTCAAGGAGGTTTGCGGCGCCGTGGGCAACCGACAGTTGCCCGCCATGAATATGACCAGCGATTTTTTTTCGGGGCTGGAAGATTACCTCGAACGCTATACCAGCGCGGTCCTGTTGCCGTCCAGTCTCGCCATTCACCGGCTCGCCATCGTCGAAGGCAAGCGCTATCCGAGCCTGGCTAGCGAGCATTACAAGCTGGGTATGGCAAAAGTTATTCCCGAAATAGAAAAATACATTCAGCAAGGCATGGATCGGCAGCTGGTGAGACAGGGCAGCGTGCGCATTCTGGCAGAACAGTTGCTGAAATCCTCACTGGGTTATCGTCAATATCGGGCGCTGCTGGATGTGCCTGAAGACTCTCCTGTCGATTCACTGGAATACGTGTGCTCGGCTGTGCTGGGTATTCTCACGCCTGCCGGCATAAAAAAATACGAAAAGTGGATCGCTCAGCGTGACATGCGTTGAGGCCGCCGTTCATCGCCTTGCAGACAGGCAATCTTTCTCCGTTCGGAACGACATGTGACTGCGGTCGAGTCGAAAACCTGGGCCGGGGTTATTTGAACTCCAAGCCAAACTCCGACAGAGCCCGGTTCTTCCAGAACTTCTGCTTAAAGCTTACGGCTTACGGCCCCCTCAGCGTCACAGCCTACGTCCGCCTTCTGTTCAAGCGCCCGATGGAACTTGTTGACAAACAGGTTTGATCAAGTACAGTTACTAGACTGTATAGTATGGCAATTGGTGGGCAGGTCTCACCATCGGACGGACAACGAGGTATAAGCAATGATTCCCGCAGAGATTCTCAA
>CAYXXZ010000146.1:3769-5618 GCA_964469165.1 uncultured Porticoccaceae bacterium | reverse complement strand
CCCTGCGCTACGGTCCGGGCGCCATCGGCGGCGTGATCAACGTCATCGACAGCAGTATTCACACAGAGCGCCTCGAGGGGACGGAAGCCGCCGCGGAGATTCGCCACAACACCAACAACCATGAAAATGCGCTGGTGGGCCGTCTCGACGGCGGCTCCGGGAATCTCGCCTTCCACCTCGCGGGTGTCGTGCGCAACGGCAACAATGTACAGATTCCCGGCGCCGCGAACCGCAGCGATCCGCAAAGCAGTCGCGGCCATGTCGACAACAGCGACAGCGACGTCCAGTCATGGGTTTTTGGCTTGTCGCAGGTCACAGATCGGTTGGTCGCCGGGGTGAGCGTGTCGCG
Organism: uncultured Porticoccaceae bacterium; assembly: GCA_964469165.1. GTDB lineage: Bacteria > Pseudomonadota > Gammaproteobacteria > Pseudomonadales > Porticoccaceae > CAYXXZ01. Next base: position 5,269 of record CAYXXZ010000146.1, on the reverse strand, counting down.
CCTCGACAGTGACTACGGTATTCCGACCGGCGGTCACCACCACAGCGGCCATCATGAGCACCATGACCACGACCACGACCACGACCACGACCACGAAGAGCATAGCCACGAGGACGGGCATCACCACGATTCACTCCTGACTCGCATCGACCTGGAGCAGACCATCTACCAAGGCAAATTCCTGTTGCGTGACCTCGATGGTTTTGTCGAGTGCATCAGTCTCAATGTCAACCACAGCGACTATCGTCACAAGGAAATCGAGATCGATGCCGGCGAGCCCGCCATCGGCACGCGCTTCGCCATCGACAGTACGGAATTGCGCGCTGAGCTGAGTCATGCCCCGGTCGCCGGATGGGAAGGGACACTGGGCGCCCAGCACAAGCGCCGCGACTTCGACGCCCGCGGCCTGGAGGCTTTTGTAGCCCCCTCGGACACCCGCAACCTCGGCTTTTACCTGATCGAGGAAACCACTACCGCCATCGGCACCCTCGAACTGGGCGTGCGCCACGACAGTCAGCACCTGTCCAGCGCGGACCGCCACGACATCGACCACAACAGCCTCAATGCCAGTGCGAGCCTGCTCTACCCGCTGAATGACACGCAGCGCCTGGGGCTCATCCTGTCCCGCACCGAGCGCGCACCGGTGGCGGAAGAGCTGTTGTCGGACGGGGAGCACGTCGCCACCCGCACCTATGAAATCGGCAACCCCCATCTCGACGCGGAGAGCGCCTGGAATGCCGAGCTGACCTGGCACCACGAAGGTGCATTGCAAGCCAGCGTCAGCCTGTTCTATCGCCGTTTCAGCGATTTCATCTACGCTCTCGACAGCGGCGAGCGCTTCAATGGCGATCTCGCTGCACAGGGGTTCAGCGGTCTTCACGCATGCTCTGCGGCGCCAGGGGATTTCGCCAATGAAGAAGATTTTTCCGCAGCGCTCGACTGCTTTGTCTACACCCAGAGCGACGCGACCTTCACCGGCATGGAAGCGGAAATCAGTATTCCCATTGGCGACACCCAGGATTTGCGTCTGTGGGGTGATACCGTGCGCGGACGTTTCGACGACGCCGGCGACGTGCCACGCATGCCCCCGGCACGCATCGGCGCGAACTGGGACATCCACAGCGGCCCCTGGAACACGCGTCTGAGCTTTACCTACGCCATGGCACAGAACAGGCCCGGCCACAACCAGACAGCCACTGCCAGCCATACCCGCCTGGATGCCCATGTGCGCTACGGCCTCGGCAACTGGTCGCTGTTCCTCAAAGGCAGTAATCTCACCGACAGGGAGATCCGCAACGCGGCCAGCTTCCTGCGGGATATCGCTCCGGAACCCGGTCGCAGCATCACCCTTGGCGCCAGCTACAATTTCTGAGGATATGACCAACCGCCCCGTGGTGGATATTTATACCTTCAGGGAGTAGTCTCTCCTGGCAACAACCCAAGGAAGTCCGGATGAACAAGACCGTCAAACTTGCCGTGGCCGTTGTCATCGCCATCGTT
>CAYXXZ010000146.1:0-3669 GCA_964469165.1 uncultured Porticoccaceae bacterium | reverse complement strand
AGTCCGGATGAACAAGACCGTCAAACTTGCCGTGGCCGTTGTCATCGCCATCGTTATCGGCGTTGCTGCGCTTCTTTCGTACGTGCTGTTCGGCCTTGACCCCAATGCCTACAAGCCGCAACTGCAGGAAGCCGCGCGGCACCAGGGTATCGAACTCGATATTTCCGGTGAACTGGACTGGAAGCTGTTTCCGCGCATTGCGATACGCATGGGTGAAACACGCTTCGCCAGCGAATCCATGGGGCTGCCGGAATCCTCGTTTTCTTCCGCCGCCCTGGTGCTGGAGTGGTGGCCGCTGCTGCGCCAGAAAATCGCCGTCAATGCCCTGGAAATCGACGGCGGCAACTTTCACTTCACAGGGCTGGCGCAAGCCGGCGGTGCCCTGGCCGCGCCCGTCGATCCTCAAGCCAAAGAAAGTCCCGTACGTGAAGACAACGATGGCCTCGCGCTCGCCATCGAGCGCATCGCGATCACCGACAGCAGGCTGCGCTTGAGTGGAGATGATGGCGACTCGGTGTTCGAAGACGTCAACATCGCCAGCGGCGATATCAACAGTCGCGGCCGCTCTTTCCCGGTGGAAATCAGCTTTCGCCACTCGACCACGGAAAACCCCAAGCCCATCACTGTGAAGGCAACCGCACGCGCCGCTTTCGATCAGGAAAAACAGCTCGTCACGGTGGAATCCTCGCAACTGAGCGTTTCCGACTACGTGGAGGAAACCCTGACGATCAACGCCAAGGCTCGCCTGGATCTCGCCAGCCAGACGCTTAACCTCGAACAGCTCGAAGGCAGCCTCGGCACACTCAACCTGCGCGGTGAGGCGACAATCAACCACCTGGACACCCAACCTGCCGCCTCAGGCAATCTCAAGATTGAAAGCAACAACCTGCGCGCCACCCTGAACAAGCTGGTCGACGACGAAATTCGCACCGCCAATCCCAATGTGCTGAAGAAACTATCGGCGCAAACCCATTTCGCCGCCAGCGCGGAACTCGTCAGCCTCGACACACTGCAAATCAATCTGGATGACAGCGAATTTCACGGCAATCTGCGCATGAGGCTCGCCGTACCGCGCAACCTCGAAGCCAATTTGCGCGGCAGCAATCTGAACCTGGACGACTACAGCCCTCCCGCCGCGGAGCCCAACACGGCACCGGGCGACACCACGTCGGGCACGGACGCCCTGTTCGCACCACTCGCTGCGCCCATCGCGCTGCTCGACGGCGGCAAGGGTACGCTGCATCTCGCCCTGGAAAGCCTGGTGGTCGCGGGCGTAACCATCAACAATCCCGAATTCACCGTCGACGCCAATGGCAAGAAGATCCATGTTCACGACCTGCGTCTCGGTATTTTTGGCGGTTTGGTGAACGCGGAGCTCAGCGCCGACCTTTCAACCGATGTTCCACAGATCAGCTTCAACAACCAGCTTGCGGATATCGATATCCGCGCCCTGCAACAGCAGTTTTCAGAAGATGCCGATCTCAGTGGCAAGCTGACGATGAATATCGAAGGTACCAGCCAGGGCGTCTCGCGCCAGGCTCTGCTCGACAACCTGAACGCCAGCGGCACCCTGCAGCTCGACGAGCCGCGTCTGTCCACCATCAACCTTGAACGCAGCTACTGCGAACTGGCCGCGCTGGTGGAAAAAACACCGGCGCGCCAGCAACCCTGGCCTGCCGGCACGCAGTTGAACACCGTGAAAAGCAGCTTCGATCTGCGTGGCCTCGCCGTGAAACTCTCCGACTACACCACCGGTGTCGGCAATCTCAATATCCGCGGCGACGGCACCATCGACCTCGACGAGGAACACTTCGACATCCGTGTCATCGCCCGCCTTCAAGGCGACCGCACCAGTGCCGATGGCTGCGAGGTGAAAAGCAAGCGCGTGCGCGACCGCGACATCCCCCTGCTGTGCAAGGACAGTTTCGCCGATGCCGGCGCGGGCAGCTGCAAGCCAGACCCCGACGCAGTGAAACAACTGCTCAAGAACGAGGTCATGGATAGACTTCTGGAAAAAGCAGGAGAAGGCGACAACGGCGAAGGGGTGGAAGGTTTGTTGCGCGGACTTTTCAAACGATAATGTGCCACCGGCCATTATCGTATATCCACCATGCCCGACATCCACACCCCAGCAGCTGACGCAGACCTTCAGACAGCGGCAGAGACCTTTGCGCGCCGCCTTCTCCACTGGTTCGACAGGCATGGCCGCAAGGATCTGCCTTGGCAGCAAGACATCACGCCCTACCGCGTGTGGCTCTCTGAAATAATGCTCCAGCAAACCCAGGTGAGCACGGTCATCCCCTATTTCGAGCGCTTCACTAAGACCTACCCCAATGTACAGACGCTGGCAGCAGCGCCCTTGGACGACGTGCTTCATCTGTGGACCGGGCTCGGCTACTACGCCCGCGCCCGCAACCTGCACCGTGCTGCACAGCAGGTGGTGAATGAGCAGAATGGCCAATTTCCCGCCACCGTGGAAGAACTGTGCCAGTTGCCGGGGATCGGGCGCTCGACCGCCGGCGCCATTGTCAGCATTGCGTTCGGAAAGCGGGCGGCGATTCTCGACGGCAACGTCAAACGGGTACTGGCGCGCCATCGCGCCGTCCCTGGCTGGCCAGGCGAGAGTGCCGTACAGAATACCCTCTGGCACACCTCCGAAGCGTTCACGCCCAAGCGCAGGCACGGCGCCTACACCCAGGCGATCATGGATCTGGGCGCGACACTCTGCACCCGCTCGAAGCCCGCCTGCATTCTCTGCCCTGTGGGAGACGACTGTGTTGCCCGCGCCAACGGCAGCCAGGGGCAATTTCCCGGCAAGAAAAACCAGAAAAAGCTGCCGGTGCGCGAGAGCCTGTGGCTGCTGATGCAAAATCAGCAAGGCCAGTACCTGCTGGAAAATCGCCCGCCCGCCGGTCTGTGGGGAGGACTGTGGACCTTTCCTGAAACAGACACGGATGAGCAGATCGCACAGCGCTGCCAGGCTCTGGGCTTTCAGCTACACAGTGCCACTCCACTGGCAACCCGCCGCCACACCTTCAGCCACTTCCATCTGGACTACACGCCGGTGATGGTGCACGCAAGCCCTTTGTCCCGCGTTGCACAAACGCAGCCATACCACTGGCTCGACGCTTCGAATCTCAGCGGCTATGGCACGCCCGCGCCTGTGAAAAAGCTTCTCGAGGAACTGGCCGGCTGAGTGTGAGAAACTTGCAGAGCCCAGCCCCTGCTCTTATCCTAGCGCGACACTTTCAAGTCCCGGTGAAACGATGACCCGTACCGTTTACTGTCGCAAACTCAAGGCAGAACTGCCCGGCCTCAGTCAGCCACCCTTCCCTGGCCCCAAGGGTGATGAAATTTTCAACAATATCTCGCAACAGGCATGGGATGCCTGGCTGGACCATCAAACCATGCTGATCAACGAGAAGCGCCTCAACATGATGGACATGCAGGCGCGGAAATATCTGGCGGAACAACGAGAAAAATTTCTCGCCGACGAGGATTACGACCAAGCCGAAGGATACGTGCCGCCGGAAGAATAAATCCTCGGGCAGGCTTGACGGCAGTGAAGCGAAAAGGTTTAATACGCGCCTCTTCCGAAGAGTCCGCTCTTCACAACGCCCAGGTAGCTCAGTCGGTAGAGCAGGGGATTGAAAATCCCCGTGTCGGTGG
>CAYXXZ010000145.1:0-5632 GCA_964469165.1 uncultured Porticoccaceae bacterium | reverse complement strand
ACGCGCGCGGGCCTGCTGACCTCGCCGCTGCGCGATCGCTTCGGCATCGTCCAGCGCCTCGAGTTCTATACGGTGGAGGAACTGGCAACCATCGCCAGCCGCTCGGCGCGGATTCTCGGCATGGAGATGGATGCCAACGGCGCACTGGAAATCGCCCGCCGCTCGCGGGGCACGCCGCGCATCGCCAACCGCCTGTTGCGCCGCGTGCGCGATTACGCCGAGGTCATGGCCGACGGTGTGGTGAGTGCCGAAGTGGCCGATGGCGCCCTGTCGATGCTCAATGTGGACAAGACCGGTTTCGACCAGATGGATCGCCGCCTGCTGCGCGCCATCATCGAGAAGTTCGATGGCGGGCCGGTGGGGGTGGACAGTCTGGCCGCCGCCATCGGCGAGGAGCGCGGCACCATCGAGGATGTGCTCGAGCCCTATCTGATCCAGCAAGGTTACATGATGCGCACCTCGCGGGGGCGCATGGCGACACGCCTGGCCTACAGCCACTTCGGGCTCAAAAGCCCGGCCCGGATCGCCGAGCAGTTGGCGCTGATCGATTCCGAGGCGCGCGACGGAGGCGAACTGCCGTGAACGCCAGCCAGGATTTCAGCATGCCGGTGCGCGTCTACGTGGAGGATACGGACGCCGGCGGTATCGTCTACTACGTCAACTATCTCAAGTTCATGGAGCGGGCGCGCACCGAGTGGTTTCGCAGCCGCGGCTTTGAAAAACCGGCCCTGTTCCGGGAAAACCTGATGTTCGTGGTGCACTCCCTGTCCATCAACTACCAGCGTCCGGCGCGCCTCGATGATGCCTTGACCGTAAGCGCAAAGGTGCGCGCGGCGGGGCGAACTTTTTTTATCATGGAGCAGACCGTGAAACGCGCGGATGAATTATTATGCGCGGCGGAAGTCAAAGTGGCCTGCGTCACCAGGGATACCATGAAACCCTCGGCCATACCGGCAGACGTTCGCGAGGCCGCCATCCATTAAAAATCCAGTCAACAGGAGAGTCGAGTGACGGAAGATCTTTCGATTTGGGCGCTGATTGCCGGCGCGTCCATCCCCGTTCAGTTTGTGATGTTGATTTTGTTGCTCGCCTCGATGGTGTCCTGGGCGATGATCATTCAGCGCGGCAGCTATCTGCGCAATGCCGACGCGGATTTTCACGATTTCGAAGATACCTTCTGGTCGGGGGTGGATCTCAACCAGCTGTTCAACGAGATCAATGCGCGCGTGCACGAAAACATTCGCATCGACGGCCTGGAAAGTGTGTTCCGCAGCGGCTTTCGCGAATTCAACCGCCTCCTGCAACAGAAGGGCGCGGAACCGGATGTGATAATGGAAGGCACCGAGCGGGCGATGCGCATCGCATTGTCGCGGGAAGAAGAAAAGCTCAACGTCAACCTGCCGTTTCTCGCCAGTGTCGCGTCCGTGAGCCCGTACATCGGCTTGCTGGGTACGGTGTGGGGCATCATGCAGTCGTTCCGCGGCCTGGCCAATGTCCAGCAAGCCACACTCGCCACGGTGGCGCCCGGCATCGCCGAAGCATTGATCGCCACTGCCATGGGCCTGTTCGCGGCGATTCCCGCAGTGCTCGCCTACAACCGCTACTCTGCCCAGGCGGATCATATTTTCAGTAACTATCAGACCTTCGCGGAGGAGTTCTCCAGCATCCTCCACCGCCGCGTCCACTCCGGTCAGTAGGTTCCGCCATGGCGTTTACCAGTGGTAAGAACAAGCGCAGGGCGCTTGCGGAGATCAACGTCGTCCCCTACATCGATGTCATGCTGGTGCTGTTGATCGTGTTCATGATCACGGCGCCGCTGCTGATGCAGGGCGTCAAGGTCGATCTGCCCAAGGCGCCTTCGAATCCCATCGAAGAGACGGACAAGGAGCCCTTGATCGTTTCGGTAAAGGCGGATGGCACCTACTACATCGACATCGGCAACGGCCAGAACGAAGAGGAAGCGCTGGAGAACATCCAGGACAAGGTTTCCAAAGTGCTGGCGGAAAAGCCAGACACGCCGGTGCTGGTGTGGGGAGACACGAACGTGAGCTACGGCACGGTGGTGGAGCTGATGACGATCCTGCAGCTTGCAGGTGCGCCCAATGTCGGATTGGTGACGGAGCCGGATGCTAAACGATAGCGCCTTGCGTCTGCCGCAATTGGTGAACGAGCCCGGTATCAAGAGAGGCTGGGTGCTGAGCTGTCTTTTGCACGGCGCATTGCTGGCCTTTATCATCATTGGCTGGCATCCGCCCGAGAAAGAGATCGAGGCCGTTCGTCCCCGCTATATTCAGGCCGAGCTGTTGCAGATGAAGCCACCGCTGGAACAGCCGGCGAAACCTGCGCCGCAGCCCGAAGCCAAGCCGCAGCCCGCGCCCAAACCCGCTGTGGATCAGGAAGCGATGCGCCGCGCAGAAGAGCAAAAGCGTCAGGAGCAGCAGAAGCAGGAACAGCAGAAAAAGGAAGAACAAGCCAAGGCCGAAGCGGAGAAGGTGCGCCAGGAACAGGTGCGCAAGGAGCAGGAAGCGAAGGCTGAAGCAGAGAAAAAACGCCAGGCCGCCGAAGCGGAAAAGAAGCGTCAGGAACAACAAAAGAAAGAAGAGCAGGCCAAAGCCGAAGCCGAGAAAAAACGTCAAGAAGAACAGCGCAAGGAACTGGCGCGCCAGGAGCAGCTCAAACGAGAGCAGGCCGAAAAACGGCGCCAGGAAGAACTGGCGAATGCACTGGCAATGGAGGACGACATGCGGGCCGCCGAGGCAAGCGCCGCGCAGGTGGGCACTTACGTGGACTACATGGCGAGCCTCATCGCGTCCAACTGGAGCCGCCCGCCCAGTGCGCGCCGCGGCATGGAGGTGATGCTTGAAATCTCCCTGGGCGCAGCTGGCGTGGTCACCAACGTGCGCGTCGTGAAATCGAGCGGCAATTCTGCGTTCGACCTCTCGGCCGAGCAGGCGGTGCGAAAGGTAGGGCAGTTCTCCCGCCTGCGGGAAATGGATCCCGCGATCTATCAGCGGGAATTCAGAAGGATCAATATCTTGTTCAGACCAGACGACTTGAGGATGTAACACTGCCATGTTTAAACGACACGTGTTTCTTGTGTTTTGCCTGCTGACGGCCTGGGCCGTTGGCAGTCATGCCGAACTTACCATCGAGATCACCAGCGGCCAGGACAACCCCACGGTGATCGCGGTGTCGCCGATCAAGGAGAAGAACGGCGTGCTGCCCGAGGATATCAGCACCATCGTTTCCGCCGACCTCGAGCGCAGCGGCCTGTTCCGACCGGTGGCGCGCCAGAACATGCTGTCGTTTCCCGGCGATCAGAGCGAAGTCTACTACCGCGACTGGCGCGTGCTGGGGGCCCAGTATCTGGTCTTCGGCAACAGCGAGCGCCTGGCGGATGGTCGCATCAAGGTCGAATTCGGACTGGCTGAAGTGCTGGGCGAGAAAGTCATGCTTGCGCAGACCGTGCATGGCCGTGACGACAGTCTCAGGGATATCGCCCACTACATCAGCGACAAGGTTTATGAAGCGCTGACTGGTATCCGCGGCGTTTTCTCCACGCGCCTGGCCTATGTAACCTCGGTTCCCGCTGCGAGCGGTCGCATGGTATACCGCCTGATGGTGTCCGATGCCGATGGCGCCCGCGAGCGCCTGATGCTGGAGTCCACGGAGCCGCTGATGTCTCCCGCCTGGTCACCGGATGGCAAGGAACTGGTGTACGTATCCTTCGAAACAGGGCGTCCGGCAATTTTCCGTCAGAAGCTGTCCGATGCGAGCCGCAAGCAGGTCACCAACTTCACCGGCCTCAACGGTGCGCCCGCCTGGTCGCCGGACGGGCGCAGGCTCGCGCTGGTTCTGTCCAAGGACGGCAACCCCGAGATCTACACCTATGACTTCGTCAGCGGCGAATTCACGCGCATGACCCGCCACTTCTCCATCGATACCGAGCCGAACTGGACGCCCGACGGCAAGTCCATCATCTTCACCTCCGATCGCGGCGGCAGCCCGCAGATCTACAAGCTGGACGTTGCCAGCGGCGCCACCGAACGGGTGACCTTCCGCGGCAATTACAACGCAAGACCCCGGCTCGCGCCGGATGGCCGCACCCTGGTCATGGTGCACCGCGACGGCGGCCAATTCCACATTGCCTCCCAGGATCTGGTGACCAATGATTTTCGCGTCCTCACCAGCACAGCCATGGATGAATCGCCCAGTGTCGCACCCAATGGCGCCATGTTGCTGTATTCGACAAAACGCGGCGGAAAGGGCGTACTGGCTGCCGTTTCCATCGATGCTGGTGTAAAATTCTTCCTGCCGGCGCGACAAGGGGATGTTAGAGAACCTGCTTGGTCACCGTTTTTGTAAACTGGTCTATGATTGGGCGTAAGCCCGCCTTAAGGAGATACCCATGAGTTTCCAAACAATCAGAAATGGCTTTTTAATTGCACTGTGCTCTGTCTTCCTCGCCGCCTGTTCCAGCACTGGCAAGGACGATGGCAGCGCTTCCGGAGCGACCGGTGGTGACGGTTATGGCAGCGGTGTAAGCACGGGAACAGCGGATGACGGCGGCGCTTATGGCGATGATCTGTCTGCTGGCGGCACGCTGGCTACCGTGTTCTATTTCGAATTCGACTCCAGCACGCTGAAGCCGGAAGCGCGTGCTGCCCTCAATGGCCACGCTCAGCGCCTGAGATCTTCTCCCATCTACGTGCGTCTCGAAGGCCACGCCGACGAGCGCGGTTCCCGCGAGTACAACATGGCGCTGGGTGAAAGACGCGCCAATTCCGTCAAGGAGTTCCTGGTTTTGCAGGGTGTTGACGGCCAGTACATCGAGGTGATCAGCTACGGTGAAGAGCGCCCCGCAGCGCTTGGCAGCGACGAGGGTTCCTGGGCGATGAACCGCCGCGTGGAAATCCGCAGAAGGTAAGTTTCAATTGATCAGGGGGGCCGGGCACAGTAAGCTGTGCCCGGCTTTTTCTTTTTGTGGAGGTGCGCAAATGCGTAAGTTGATGGGCGCTGTGATGGTCTTGGCCGCAGCCGGTGTTCACGGAGCGAGTGCTCCCGTGGAAGAGCGTGGGCCGGATTTTTCCTCGTCTCCCACGCAGGGCGCTGCAAACGCGAGCAATACGCGAAGCCAGCCCGCCGGGCCATCCAATCCCATGATCGATCTTCATTACGACATTCAGGAGCTGAGGGAAGAGGTTCGCGTCCTGCGCGGCACCGTCGAAGAGCAGGCTCATGAACTGCGTCAGCTGCGCCAGCGCCAAATGGACGATTACCAGGATCTGGATCGCCGCCTCGGTGGTGCTGGCCCGGCACCGTCACGTCCTCTGGATGCCGCAGCGCAATCACCGGCCAGCGGTGACAATGCCGATTCCGACTATGCGGCTGAGTTGCAGCCCGCCACCGATGATGGCGCGCCGACCCCGCAGGCCACTGCAAGCAGCCAGGGAGAGGAAGAGGCCTATAACGAGACCTACAATCTGCTCAAGGCGCGCAAGATCGACGAAGCGGCGGCGGGTTTCAAGAATCTGGTCGCCAAATACCCCAGTGGCCGCTACGCCGCCAACTCCTATTACTGGCTGGGTGAGATCTACCTGCTGCAAAACAATCTCCCCGAGGCCGAGAAGGC
>CAYXXZ010000144.1:0-5669 GCA_964469165.1 uncultured Porticoccaceae bacterium | reverse complement strand
GCCTGGTCGTTCAAGCAACGCAACGAGGCGCGTGTCGCGGCCTGCGTCCTGGGGGATGGCGGCACCTCGAAAGGCGATTTTTACGAAGCCCTGAATCTGGCCGGCGCCTGGCAGTTGCCCCTGCTGCTTCTGATCGTCAACAATCAATGGGCCATATCCGTTCCCCGCAGTGCCCAGAGCGGCGGCCAGACCCTGGCACAAAAGGCCATCGCCGCCGGCGTGGGTTGTGAACAGGTGGACGGCAACGACATTGTCGCCCTGCACCACCGCCTGGCACTGGCCCTGGACAGATGTCGCAAGGGGGGCGGCCCCTACCTGATCGAAGCCCTCACCTATCGCCTCAGCGACCACACCACCGCCGACGATGCTTCCCGCTATCGCGGCAAGGAAGAGCTCGAGCAACACTTTACTCAGGAGCCCATCGCGCGGCTGCGCCGCTATCTCGAAGCCGCCGGCGAGTGGAACCAGAACCTGGAGGAATCTGCCCAAAACGACTGCGCAGCGGCAGTGGAGGCAGAAGTCGAGCGCTACCTGGAGACGCCGCATCCGCCACCCGGGGCGATGTTCGACCACCTTTACGCTACCCTCCCGGACAGTCTCCGCTGGCAACTGCGCGAAGCCCGCGCAAAGGGGCATGGCTGTGGCTGAGATCACGTTGGTAGAGGCGGTCAACCAGGCGCTCGCCCATGAAATGGCGGCAAATCCCGAGGTTGTGGTATTCGGCGAGGATGTCGCAACCAACGGCGGCGTTTTTCGCGCCACCGAAGGCTTTCTCAAGCGTTTTGGCCCCCAGCGCGTGCTCGACACTCCGCTTGCGGAGGCCGTCATCGCCGGCATCGCGGTGGGCATGGCGGCGCAGGGGTTGCGACCGGTCGCGGAAATTCAGTTCATGGGCTTCGTCTATCCCGCCATCGATCAGATACTCAACCACGCCTCGCGCTTGCGCAACCGCACTCGCGGCCGCCTGAGCTGCCCCATGGTACTGCGCACACCCTTTGGCGCGGGGATACACGCCCCCGAACACCACTCGGAGAGCACCGAGGCCCTGTTCGCCCACATCCCTGGCCTGCGTGTGGTGGTGCCCTCTTCTCCCCAGCGCGCCTACGGCCTGCTGCTCGCCGCCATCCGCGATCCGGATCCGGTTGTCTTTCTCGAGCCGACGCGAATCTATCGCCTCGTCAAGCAGGAGGTCCCCGACCGCGGCGAAGCCCTGCCCCTCGATGTGTGCTACGTGCTGCGTCAGGGCAGAGACATCACCCTGGTGAGTTGGGGCGCCATGCTGCACGAGACCCTGGAAGCCGCCGACCGCCTCTTCCAGAAGGGGATCAGCGCCGAAGTCATCGATGTCGCCACCCTCAAGCCTCTGGACATGCTCACCATCCGCGAGTCGGTGGCGCGCACCGGTCGCTGCGTCATCGTTCACGAGGCCGCGCGCGCCTGTGGCGTGGGCGCCGAAATCGCCGCTGATCTGGCGGAACACAGCCTGCTCCATCTGCTGGCGCCGGTGCGCCGCGTCACCGGTTACGACACGGTGATGCCGCTGCCCCGCAACGAGCGCGCCTATCTGCCCAACGCCGACCGTATCGTGCGGGCTGCCACCGAAACCCTGGAGTTCACATGAACGTTTTCAAGCTGCCCGACCTGGGAGAGGGGTTGGCGGAAGCAGAGGTGCTGGAGTGCCACGTCAAGCCCGGCGATACCATCAAGCTGGGCGACCCGCTGGTAACGGTCGAAACCGCCAAGGCAATCGTCGAGATCCCCTCCCCCCGGGATGGCACCATTGCAAAGGTCTACGTCGACGCCGATGACATCATCGCCGTGGACCAGGCCGTGGTGGCCTTCGCCGGGGACGGCGATGCTGGCGACGCGGCGCCGCCGTCCGACGCGGACCAGGGGACCGTGGTGGGCCAGGTGATGCGCAGCGATCGGGTGGTCGACGAGCAGCCGGACGAAATCGGCCAACCCGGCGCCAGCTTCAAGGCGCTGCCAGCGGTGCGCGCCCTGGCGCGCAAGCTGGATGTGGATCTCGGCGTGGTCACACCGAGCGGCCCCAACGGTTTGATCACCGCACGGGATGTGGAGCGGGTGGCACGGATTCTGGCCGAAGCCGGCCCCCTCGAAAAACTGCGCGGGCCGCGCCGCGCCATGGCGCGCAGCATGGCGCAGGCCCATGCGGAGGTGGCCGATGTCACCGTCAACGACGATGCGGATATCGGCGACTGGAGGGAAGGCAGCGACGTCACCATCCGCCTGATCCGCGCCATCGTCGCAGGATGCCGCGCCGAGCCGGGCCTCAATGCCTGGTACGACGGCCACGCCCTGGGCCGCCGGGTGCTCGAGGCGATCCACCTGGCAGTGGCCGTGGATACCGCCGACGGCCTCTTCGTGCCGGTGCTTCGCGATGTGGCAAACCGCAGTGAAGAGGATCTGCGCCGCGGCCTGGAGCGCCTCAAGGCCGATGTGCGGGCCCGCACCATACCGGCGGAAGAACTGCGCGGCTACACCATCACCCTCTCCAACTACGGTGTCATCGGCGGGCGCTATTCAGACCCCATCGTGGTGCCGCCGACGGTTGCCATTCTCGGTGCCGGGCGCGTGCGGGAAGAGGTCGTCGCTCACAACGGCAAGCCGGCGTTGCGGCCCATCATGCCGCTGTCCCTCACTTTCGATCACCGGGTCGTGACCGGCGGCGAGGGCGCCCGCTTTCTCATGGCCGTCATCGAGGATCTGGCAAAGGCCGAATGAGCGCAAGTGCCCTGTTTCCGGAGAGGGAGTCGCCATAGCCATTTTCCATTTGAGGAGGTATCCGGCCCACCGGATAGATGATCGTGGCAACTGTGTATCGACAATTGTCATTCGGGCTCTCGCCGGAGATCGAATTGCTGCGGGAGCAAGTCAGCCGTTTTGCCCGCCAGCACATTGCCCCCCATGCGGCAACCATCGACCGGGAGGAGCGCTTTCCGGCTCAGCTGTGGCCCGACCTGGGACAACTGGGCGTGCTCGGCATCACGGTAAGCGAGGCGTACGGTGGAGCCGACATGGGTTATCTTGCCCATGTGGTGGCCATGGAAGAGATCAGCAAGGCATCGGCCGCCGTCGGGCTGTCCTATGGCGCCCACGCCAATCTCTGCGTCAACCAGATTTTCCGCCACGGCAATGAGGTGCAGAGGCGCCGCTACCTGCCGCCACTGATTCGCGGTCAATGTATGGGCGCGCTCGCCATCAGCGAGCCCGAGGCGGGCTCGGACGCGATGGCAATGCGGCTGCGTGCAACAAGGTGCGGCGACTGCTATTTTCTCAATGGTCGCAAGATGTGGATCACCAACGGTCCCGATGCGGACACCTACGTCATCTTTGCAAAGACCGACCCTGACGCCGGCTCCAAAGGGATAACCGCCTTTATCGTGGAGAGAAGCTTTCCCGGCTTTGCCTCGGGCGCCAGACTCGACAAGCTGGGCATGCGCGGCTCCGGCACCTGTGAATTGACCTTCGACGACTGCCGGGTCCCCGCAGCCAATGTGCTGGGCGTCGAAGGCGGCGGCACGGCGATTCTGATGAGCGGCCTGGATCTTGAGCGCGTGGTGCTCGCCGGGGGCCCCCTGGGCATCATGGCTGCCTGCCTCGAGCTGGTCATTCCCTACGTGCGCCAGCGCCACCAGTTCGGCAGGCCCATCGCCACCTTCCAGCTGGTGCAGGGCAAGCTGGCTGACATGTATACCAAGCTGTGCGCCGCGCGCGGTTATGTCTACGCCGCTGCCGCCGCCTGTGACCGTGGCGAGATCACACCCCGGGACGCGGCGGGCGCCCTTCTCTACAGCGCCGAGCGGGCGACGGAATGTGCGCTGGATGCCATCCAGTTGCTGGGTGGCAACGGCTACATCAACGATTTTCCTGCCGGGCGTCTGCTACGGGACGCAAAACTCTATGAAATCGGCGCGGGTACCAGCGAAATCCGCCGCATGCTCATCGGTCGGGCCCTGTGCGCGGATGAGCGTTGAAGGAGAAGCCGATGGCACTTCTGCACAGCAAGCTCGATACGGATTCGAGCGAGTTTCAGGCCAACGCTCGCCAAATGAGGGATCTGCTGGACGACCTGGACAGAATACTCGCCCAGATACGGCTGGGAGGCGGTGAAGAGGCCGCGCGACGCCACACACAGCAGGGGAAACTCCCGGTGCGTGAACGTATCGCCCGCCTGATCGACCCCGATGGCCCGTTTCTCGAGCTCTCACCACTTGCCGCTTACGGGGTATACGACGAACCCTTGCCCGCCGCCGGGCTGATCTGCGGTATCGGGCCGATTCATGGCAGGCCCTGCATGATCATCGCCAACGACGCCACGGTCAAAGGCGGTACCTACTTCCCGCTCACTCTCAAGAAACACTTGCGCGCGCAGACCATCGCCCGCGAAAACCACCTGCCGTGTTTCTATCTGGTGGATTCCGGCGGTGCCTATCTCCCGCTGCAAGGCGAGGTCTTCCCCGATCGGGAGCACTTCGGACGCATCTTCTTCAACCAGGCGAGAATGTCGGCACAGGGTATTCCCCAGGTCGCCCTGGTGATGGGTTCCTGTACCGCTGGCGGCGCCTACGTACCCGCCATGGCGGATGAATCCATCATGATTCGCGGCCAAGGCACGCTTTTTCTTGCCGGCCCACCCCTGGTGCGAGCCGCCACGGGAGAGAAAGTCAGCGCCGAAGAGCTGGGGGGCGCCGAGCTGCACTGCAAGATTTCCGGCGTTGCCGATCACCTCGCGGATGATGAAGAGCACGCCCTGGCGCTGGCCCGGGACATAGCCGCCCGCCTCAACCTGCCGCCGATTCGCTCCGCGGATGTCGCGGATGTGGAACCGCCCCGCTACGCCGTGGCAGAACTTCATGGCGTCATGCCCAGCGACCGCCGTCGCGCATTCGACGTTCGCGAAGTCATCGCGCGACTCGTCGATGGCTCCCGCTTCGATGAGTTCAAAACGCTCTACGGGCCCACGCTGGTGTGCGGATTCGCGCGCATCCACGGCTACCTGGTGGGCATCATCGCCAACAATGGCATTCTCTTCAGCGACTCCTCACTCAAGGGAACCCACTTCGTCGAACTGTGCGCCCAGCGCCGCATCCCCCTGGTGTTTCTGCAGAATATCACCGGCTTCATGGTCGGCAGGCGTTACGAGGCCGAGGGGCTCGCCAAGCACGGCGCCAAGCTGGTGATGGCGGTGGCCTGCGCACGCGTGCCCAAGCTTACCGTGTTGATCGGTGGCAGTTTCGGTGCGGGAAATTACGCCATGTGCGGCCGCGCCTACGACCCCCGGTTCCTGTTCATGTGGCCCAATGCCCGTGTTTCGGTCATGGGCGGCGAACAGGCTGCGCAAGTGATGACGCAACTCGCCAGGGATAAGGCAGAGCGCGAAGGTCGTGAACTCAGTGACAGGGAAGCCGCGGCGATCCGCGACCCCATCGTGGAAAAATACGAGCGCGAGGGACACCCGCTCCATGCGTCCGCGCGCCTCTGGGATGATGGTGTGATAGATCCGGCCGACACTCGCACAGTGCTGAGCCAGGCCCTGGCCGTGGTCCACAACGGACCAGCGAGGGAAACCCGTTTCGGGGTATTCAGGATGTAGTTGTCAGTTGTCAGTTGTCAGTTGTCAGTTGTCAGTTGTCAGTTGTCAGTTG
>CAYXXZ010000143.1:2503-5689 GCA_964469165.1 uncultured Porticoccaceae bacterium | reverse complement strand
CCGCGTGACTGCCGCCGACGATGATGCAGTGTTGATCGCTCATGGGTGTTCCTCGTTCGTGGCCTTCGCCATGTTCATACGCCCAGCAGGGCCATGGCGTCGTGGTCCAGCGCTGCGGTGGCGGCGCGCACGGCGTTGGCAGTGTTGATGGCTTCCGGCTGCCACACGCCGCTGTTGTTGAGCCAGGTCACTACCGGATAAAAGGTTGCGCAACGATAAACGAACCAGGCTTCATCAAATGCGGGTACGTCGGCGGCGCCATAGGTTTTCAACTTGGTCAGATAATGGCAAAGCAGGGCTTTTTCCCACTGGCGGCGATCGCGAATGTCGAGGGCGCACAGCATGAAATAGGCAATGCCGATGGGCCAGTGTTCCGGGCGCGCCACCCAATCGATGACGCCGGGGGTGCCATCGGCGGCGACGTAGAGATTGCCCAGATGTTCGTCGCCGTGGATCACCACCATGGCGGACTGCGAAACCAGTCCCCACATGGCGTCCCAGGCGCGCTTCGCCAGCTCCAGATTCTGAAATGCGTTGGGCAGGGCGCGACCCCTGGGCAGTTCCACATATTTTTGCCAGTTGTCCGGGGCGAAGAAAGTGGGGAAATACAGCTCGTTCACCATGCGGCGATTTTCCGCGGCAAAGGTGCCTGGCCCCATTTCACCACCGGGTGCAAACAGGGTGCTGTTCCACACGCTGGCGTGCATGCGCGCGAAGGTGTCCATGAACGCCATGGCCTGTCCCAGGCTCAGGGTGTCGAATGCATGGAAGAAATGAGCTTGGCCTGTGAGATCTTCCATGAGAATGGACGAGGCTTCTTCGTCAATGGCGATGTCGTAGCTTTTCGGCATCGCGGGCGCCGCCGTCAACGGAACGATGTCGCGGATCGAGCACAATTCGTTGGCCATGGCCCAGGCAGAGCCCGTGGAGGGATCGTTTTCTCCCGGAAAATTACCCTTGACGATAAAGCGCTGCGGCGGTATTGCGCCCTCGGGGAGCTCGCCATAACTCACCGCGATGGCAAATTTGTTTTTCTTGAATCCAAATACCGGGCCTGCGTCGACGGTGCGCACTTCGATACCCGGCCAGTGTTTTTGCAGTGCCCCGCTCACCCATGCGGGGGTCACGTCTTTATAGTAGAGAAGAGGAGCTGTCATCTGTGGTGGTCCGCAAAGGTGTGCTTCGAACTTTACACAGCAGTCGGAAATTCAGGCTACAGCCGTGGGTGAGGCGGAGTGGGCTTTAAGCCATAAGCTTTGAGCAGGAGCACTGGAAGAACTGGGCTCTGCCAGAATTTAACGTTCAGCTTATAGCTCGATTACAACTCGCAGTCTGAATTTCTGAGTCATGTGTAATATATGCTGGGTGATAATAATCTAGTTATCTTTCCTGGGCAAGCTCGTGAGCGCGATCACCAATGGTAAGTCGCGCTTTATACAGTAGTGGCCTACAGTCCTGCGCGAGGCGGGTCTAGCTGTAAACCATAGACGTTGAGCAGGAGCGCTGGAAGAACTGGGTTATGCCAGTGCTCAACTTACAGCTCAACAACAGGCCGTAGTCCAAATTCCGACCTGTGATTAACTGCACCGCCGATAGCGGCGAGCGCTCCACCTGGCCTGTCTACACACGCTTTTGGCAGCGGCCATCCTTGCAGGGTGCAGATGCGTGCCATCCAATACGTGGTTCTCGACGGCTGTCTTCGGCAGCTGCAAACTACCCGAGGTGCCACTGCTTGAATGAGACATGGGATTATATCGTTGTCGGCGCGGGCCATAACGGACTGAGTGCGGCATGCACTCTCGCTGCGGCGGGCAGATCGGTACTGGTACTGGATCAGCGGACACTTTGCGGTGGCCTGGCGATCAGTCATCCCTTTGTCGAAGGCGCGCCCCATCATCATCTCAGCATTGGTGCAATGGATGATGCGCTGATGGCGCACAGTTCCCTGGTCGATGACTTGCGCCTTCGCGACTACGGTTACCGCGCCGTTCCTCTCAGTGTGCCCTACGGCTGGATGAGCCCCGAGGGCGATACCTTGCTGCTGCACTCGGATTTTGCGCGGACTGTGGAAGAGATCCGTTATTTTTCACCCCGCGATGCGCGCACCTATCAGGAGATTCGCGGCGCCGTCGATTTTGTGATGGGCGCACTCGAACGGTTTTCCACCTGTCACCCCGCGCGCCTGCCACGGCGCGAGCTCGCCAGGCGGTTGTTTGCCCTGGCAGGAGACAGAAGGTTGCGCAAGCTGATTGGTCGCATGCTCGCCAGCAGCGCCTTCGAAATGATTGCGGAAACATTCCACTCCGAGGCAATGCGTGGTTTATGGGCGTTCTGGGCGAGTATGTTCGCACCGCCGACGCTGCCCGGCACGGGGATTTACCTCGCCGCCTTCGGCAATGTGCATCGCAGCGGCATTTTCCGTCCTCTGGGAGGCATGAGCGCCATGATTCGCGCCTTCGAACAAGGCCTGTTGCAGCAGGGCGGTGAAATACGTCTCGGCCACCGGGTCGAGCAGTTGCTGATGAAGAACAGGCGCGTGACGGGCGTGCGTGTCGCGGGCGGTCAGGAGTTTTCCGCCCGGCGCGCGGTACTTGCCGGCTGCGCTCCGCAGATCGCGCTGGACTCCCTTTTACCCGACGACGCAAGAAATGAAACCTTGCGCACAAAGCTCGAGTTCATGCCGGCCAGTTCCGTGGCCGTCGCGCCCTTCAAGGTGGACATGGCGGTGGCGGGGCCGCTGCGCTACCGCCGGGCCCAGGTGCGCCGTGCTGTCCGCGACAACCTGGATGTACACGGCACGACCTTCATGACGGGAACCCTGGAGCAGCACATCGCCCAGCATCAGGCGTGTCTGCGCGGCGAGCCCGTGGATTTCGCCACGCCGCTGTACTTCGCCTGCCTGTCCGCCAATGACCGCAGCATTGCGCCCGAGGGGCAGGACGTTCTGTACCTGTACGCCAACGTTCCTGTCGAGCCCATCGGCGGCTGGGACAGCTGTAAAGTGCACTATAGCGAAAGTATTCTGCAGACGGCGCGCCACTATATCGACGGTCTGGATGCGGAAATTGGCAGAGTCGAAACATCGCCGCGCGATTTTGAAATCCGCTTCGGCGCGCCTCGAGGTTGTTATTTCCACGTCGACATGCTTCCGAGCCGCTTGCTGATGAACCGGCCAGCACCTGGTCT
>CAYXXZ010000143.1:0-2403 GCA_964469165.1 uncultured Porticoccaceae bacterium | reverse complement strand
GTGTGGTACTTCTCCTGGGTGAGGTTCTGTCCGGTGAGTCCCACTTCGAACTGGTCGTCCGCCGAACGCCACTGAAGGCCGGCGCTCAACAATCCCTTGGAATCCTCCGACAGGAAACCATCAGGCGTGTAGTTGTAACTGCCGGAATAACTGTAGTGCAGGTTGCCCGCCAGAAATCCCCAGTGCGGCGCGACGGGAAATTCGTAGGTGAGGCGCAGATAGCCGCTGAGATCGGGCGCGAGCAGCAGATCGCGTCCCGACAGATCACTGGGTATGGAAATCACGCCAAGCCCACCCAGCGGGCTCGCGACGCACTCGGGAACCTGGCTGCAGAAGAGGTAGGTCTCACCCTGGTAGTCTTCGTATTCGGTGTCGAGATAGCCGGCGCCCGCGCCGATGTGAAGCCTGTCGGTGACGGCGACCATTACGTCGGCTTCCAGCCCCGTGATCTTGGCATTGGCGGCGTTGCTGGTGGCGTTGGTTCCGGTCTCGTCCATGGTCTGCACCTGGAGATCCTTGTAATCGTAATGGAAGAGCGCGCCGTTGAAGGTAATTCTGCCGGAAACGCTGCTTTTCCAGCCGAATTCGAAGGCATCGATGATTTCGGTATCCACCTCATCGACCAGCCCCGGGCTGGGGAACGGAGTCACGTAGCCACCGCTCTTGAAGCCGCGGCTGTAGCTGAGATAGAGCATCAGGTGGTTGCTGGGCTCGTAGCTGACCACGGCGCGGGGGCTGAACTCTCTGAAAGTGGTGGTGGCGGAAGGCTGGGAAAAGAGTACCAGCGGAGAGACCGGCTCGATGCCATTCACGATTCCCGCCGCTCTGAAAAGATGGTGCCGCGACAGCTCCTTCTCCTCGTGGGTGTAACGTGCGCCGAGGGTCAGCTTCCAGGCATCGCTGAACTGGTAGTAGATTTCACCGTAGGGTGCGATCGACTGGATATCGACCACGTCATCGCTGCCGACCGGGTTCGGCCCCACGAAATCACCGGCGAGGGTGTAGACGAAGCGCGCTTCCGACTGGTAGAGGAAAAGGCCCGCCATGTATTCCATGGCGCCGTCGCCCGCCGACAGAATCTGAAATTCCTGGGAGATATCTTTGGTCGTGGACAGTGTGGTCTGGCCGTTCATGAGCGACAGGTTGGTGCCGTCGAGATCGGCGCCGCCGTGGAACTTGTCGTCGTTGTAGGCGGTGATGGAGGATATCCGCAGGTCATCCAGGTCGTAGTCCAGACGCAGGGTCAGGCCGTAGTTGCGGATACGAAACTCGGTGTCGTCGAGAATCGCCATGCTGCCGGTGTGAATGTCGGGAGACGCTGTACCGCCCAGTGCCAGGCCCGCCTGCTGGGGAGCGTCGAAGATCGACATGAACGCCAGTGCGTCGAAGTCCTGTTTCCTTGCGTAATAGCCGCTGAATTTGGCGGAGAGATTGTCCGCCAGGTCCCAGTGAAGCTTGCCTCTGGTGAAGATCTGATCCCGGTCGTTCATCTTCGGACGTCCCGGTTCGGTGTTGCGGACGTAGCCGTCGTTCTGGTCGGACTGTATCACCAGGCGCCCGCGGATGTTGTCACTCAGCGGGCCGCTGACCATACCTTCGAGGCCGCGGTGCTTGTGGCTGCCCAGTGAGCCGCTGACGCGACCTTCAAACACCTCGGTGGGCTCTTTCGAGATGATCCGCACCGCGCCACCGGTGGCATTGCGGCCATAGAGAGTACCCTGGGGGCCCTTGAGAACTTCCACGCGCTCGACGTCGCTGAAAGACCACATGCCACCCGAGCCCCTGGAAAAATACTGGTCGTCGAAGTAAGTGGCAACCGATGGCTCGAGACCCGGGTTGGCGTAGGTCGTGCCCACGCCGCGCAAATAAATGGCGGCGAACAGGCCGAGGTTGCTGACCTGGAAGTTGGGCACCGTCTGCGCCAGCAAGCGCTGTGTGTCCATACCCGATTCGGACAGGGTATCGCTGGACAGGGCCACGATGGAAATGGGGATGTCCTGAAGGCTTTCCGCTCGCCGCTGCGCGGTGACGATGATCTCGTCGATTCTGGCGGACTGCTGTTTGTCGGATTCCTGCAGTGGGGCAGTTTGTGCCCATGAAGGCGCGGCGAAGGTGGCGCCGATCAGCCCTGAGACAATGGCGGGCATAATGTTGCGACTGTGCATGTTCATCTCTCCGTCGATCTGATTTTTTCTGGCGGTTAGTCTTATCGTTGGCATTGCAGCGTGTGCCAGGGGGTTCCTGTGGAACACCTGCAGGCTGTCAGACAATGTACGGAGAAAGTGAATGGGGCTGGGAGGGTGAATCAGGCCATTTGCATGCGCGCGATGGCCACCGGAAGTTGAGCTGTAAGCTGTAAGCTTTAAGGAAGCTCTGAACAATGACCCAATTTCCACACTGACG
>CAYXXZ010000142.1:0-5715 GCA_964469165.1 uncultured Porticoccaceae bacterium | reverse complement strand
GGCACCGGCCCCCACACGCGGCTGTCGCTGCTGTTGTCCCTGTTGTCGCCCATCATGTAATAGTGGCCTTCGGGCACGATGTACGAAACCTTGCGGCCCAGGCGGCTGGCCTTGCGGTGCTTGCGAATCAGGTGCCGGTTGCCGTCGATATTTTCCTCGACGATATCGTAGCCATAGCCCGCACTGAAAGGCACCTTGGCGTCGCGCTGCTCCATCAACTCGCCGTTGACGAACAACTGGTTGTCGAAAATCTGAACGTGGTCGCCGGGCAGGCCGATCACCCGCTTGATGAAATAGCGGTTGTCATCGGGCGGAAAAAACACCATGACATCGCCACGCTGCGGCTGCTCCACGTCCAGTATTTTTGTCTGGGTCACGGGCAAACGCAAGCCGTACACGTATTTGTTGACCAGGATGAAATCACCCACCTGGAGGGTGGGCACCATCGACGCGGACGGTATCTGAAAGGGCTCGACGATGAATGAACGCAATACCAGAACGATGAACAACACCGGGAAAAATGGCGCTGTATATTCGATATAGAATGGCGGCGGCGCCTCTTCCCCCCGTCTTTTCCTGAGCACCAGCTTGTCGGCGAGCCACATCACGCCGCAGATGAGGGTCAGAATTACCAGTATCAGGGGAAAGTTCAAATCCATGTCAGCCATCCGTTTTCAGTACCGCCAGGAACGCCGCCTGGGGAATTTCCACATTGCCGACCTGTTTCATGCGTTTTTTGCCGGCCTTTTGTTTTTCTAGCAATTTCTTCTTGCGGGAAACGTCGCCACCGTAGCATTTTGCCGTGACGTTCTTGCGCAGCGCCTTGACGGTGGAGCGCGCGATGATGTGACCGCCAATGGCTGCCTGGATGGCAACATCGAACATCTGGCGGGGAATCAGATCTTTCATTTTGTCCACCAGCAAACGACCCTTGCTCTGGGCGTTCTCGCGGTGAACGATGATGGCCAGGGCATCCACCTTGTCGCTATTGATCAGCACATCGAGCCTTACCAAAGGTGCCTGCTGGAAGCGGGTGAAGCTGTAGTCCAGCGAGGCAAAGCCCTTGCTGACGGATTTGAGGCGATCGAAAAAGTCCATCACCACTTCGCTCATCGGCAGTTCATACACCAGGGAAACCTGGCCGCCGACGAATTGCATGTCCTTCTGGTTGCCGCGCTTCTCCACACACAACGCGATGACGTTGCCGAGATAGTCCTTGGGCACCAGGATACTGGCTTCGCACAGGGGTTCGCGCATTTCATCGATGGCGCCGGGATCCGGCAGATCCGAGGGGCTTGAAATATGAACGACTTCGCCGTCGCTTCTGACCACCTCATACACCACGGTGGGCGCGGTGCTGATCAGATCGAGATCGTATTCCCGCTCCAGGCGCTCCTGGATGATTTCCATGTGGAGCATGCCGAGAAAGCCGCAGCGGAAACCGAACCCGAGGGCATCCGAGCTTTCAGGCTCGTAGAACAGCGAAGCGTCGTTCAGGGTGAGCCTGGCAAGAGCTTCGCGAAAATCCTCGAAATCATCGGCACTGACCGGGAACATGCCGGCATAGACCTGGGGTTTTATCTTTTGGAAGCCGGGCAGCGCCTCCACCTCGGGCGTGCCGGCATGAGTAAAGGTATCGCCCACTGGCGCCCCATGGATGTCCTTGATGCCCGCAATGACGAAGCCCACTTCGCCGGCCTTGAGCACACCGGTTTCCGTGCGCTTGGGCGTGAACACGCCGACACTGTCCACCACGTGCGCCTTGCCGATGGTTTTTGAAACGATCTTGTCCTTGGCTCGCAGAACGCCGTTCTTGACCCTTACCAGCGATACCACGCCGAGGTAGTTGTCGAACCAGGAATCGATGATCAACGCCTGCAAGGGAGCGTTGACATCGCCCTGGGGCGGCGGCACCTTGAGTACCAGTTCTTCGAGAATGTCCGGGATGCCGATTCCTGACTTGGCACTGCACTGCACCGCGTTGCTGGCATCCAGGCCGATGATATCCTCGATCTCGGCCTTGACCCGCTCGGGTTCCGCCTGGGGCAGATCCATCTTGTTGAGAACGGGAATGACCTCCAGGCCCTGGGCGATGGCGGTATAGCAGTTTGCCACTGATTGCGCCTCGACCCCTTGTGCGGCATCCACCACCAGCAGCGCGCCCTCGCAGGCGGCGAGCGAGCGCGAGACCTCATAGGAGAAGTCGACGTGGCCGGGAGTATCGATGAAGTTCAGCTGATAGGTCTTGCCGTCGCGCGCGGTGAATTCGAGGGTGACGCTCTGCGCCTTGATGGTGATCCCCCGCTCGCGCTCGATATCCATCGAATCCAGCACCTGCGCGGACATCTCCCGCTCGGACAGGCCGCCGCAGAGTTGGATAAAGCGATCGGCAATGGTGGATTTACCATGGTCGATGTGCGCGATGATGGAAAAATTGCGAATGTGGTTGAGTTCAGACACTGGCTATTGAAACTTCCAAGATAACAGGGGGTTGGCCGACGCGCAGTCTAGCTGATTTGGCCCCGCGAAGCCACGAATTCCGTTGACGGCAGAGATGTTTCAACGAGAGGCGGGCAACGGCACTTTCCCTGTCACCCGCCGCCCTCTCGCATTATTTCCCGTCCTCAGGGATTGATCTCAATGGTGCGATAGATGAATTGTCCCTGGCGCAGGAAACGCACCAGCACGGGTACGCCCTTGGGCAGCGTCTGCAACACCCTGTTATAGTCCGCAACGGTCTTCACCTCGCTGTCGCCCAGCTGGACGATCACGTCACCGGGTTGCAACTGCGCGTATTCCGCCGGGCTGCCGGGCTGAAGCTGTTCGATGACAACGCCCCCGGGAACACCGAGATTCTGGGCCGTATCCTGATCGATGGGCTGCACCTGTAAACCCAACGCATCCGCATTGCTGTCGCTGTGCGCGGCCAGGCCCGTGTCAGCGGAATCGGGCAAGGCACCCACCGTCACGGCGAGTTCGCGGTTTTTGCCGTTGCGCACCACGCTGGCCCTGGCCGTACTGCCCGGAGACAGTTGGCCCACCTGGTGGGGCAGATCACCGGAATCCAGTATTTCTCTGCCGTTGAAGTGGGTAATGACATCGCCCGCCTTGAGGCCCGCCTTCTCCGCGGGGCTGCCAGGCATCACCTGGGAAATCAAGGCGCCGATGGGCTTGTCCAGACCGAGCGACAAGGCAAGATCACGATTCACATCCTGAATGTACACGCCGAGCCAGCCGCGCTCCACTTTGCCCTTGTTCTTGAGCTGCGCGATGACCTCGTTGGCCACGGCCACGGGGATCGCAAACGAGAGGCCGATGGAGCCGCCGGTGCGGGTGTAGATCTGGGAGTTGATCCCCACCACCTCGCCATTCTGGTTGAACAGCGGGCCACCGGAATTACCCGGGTTGATCGCCACGTCGCTCTGAATGAAAGGCACGTAGTTTTCACCCTGCTCCGTGGGCAGGCTGCGGCCTATGGCGCTGACGATCCCGACACTGGCGGAATAGTCGAGCCCAAAGGGCGAGCCAATGGCCACCACCCACTCTCCCACACGCAGGCTATCTGGCTCTGCCAGCTTGGCCGCGGGCAGGTCCTTGGCATCCACCTTGAGCAGCGCCAGATCGGAGCGGGGATCGGCGCCGATGACTTCGGCCGGCAATTCACGGCGGTCGATGAGGCGCACGGTGATTTCATCCGCGCCGTCGATGACATGGTTGTTGGTGATCACATAGCCATCGCTGGACAGGATGAATCCCGAGCCCATGGATGCACGCGGCTGAGGGCCGCGCTGTCCGAAAAGTTCGCGGAAGATATCCGGCACTTCCTGGCCCGGCGGCAGCGCGGGGGTCTTGCCCGTCGCCTTGTGCGCGGTGGTCACCTTCACCACGGCGGGGGAGTTTTCCGCCACCAGGTCTGCGAAGTCGGGAACACGTGCTTCGAGGTGCCACGACAGAACCATCAACACCACAGACACAAGCGTTATTTTCATGTTCATCAGTAATATCCGGAGTTCAGCGTCTTACCTGGGGCTGGACGAACTGTGCCATTTTTGCCGCTGTTTCGGGCGGCACCTCTCCTACCACGCAGATGGCAAATTCCTTCTGGTCGTGGATGACATTGGCGTGCTGCGCGACGGTTGCACCGCGCTGGGCCTGAATATCCGGAAAGCGAATCACGCCGCCACTGTCGACAAAGACGGACACGAAGGACAGCCCATCGGAAAAGCTCATGACGACATTGCCTTCCTCGTCCTCGCTGCTTTCCACGGCTTCAAACCCAGGCGGCAGCCACGCAGCCTGCCACGACGTTGGCGCGGGCGTGGTGCCGGGGGCACAGTCGGATGCCACCGTTTGCGGGCCGCCGAGCAGTTCATCGACCGCATCCTGATCCGGCTCCAGAGACAAGTCGATATACTGGAAACGCTCCATCACCCGGCGATTGGTGCCGATCAACAGTGATTGCAGCAGCAAACCGGACTGCTTGTCGACGGACAGCACGTAACCGTAGCGCAGATCGTCCTTGGGCATCACCTGGATGATCTTGACAGCCCGGCCCGCGACGCGATCCTCGCCGCGCAACAGCAGTTCGTAATGGTTTTCGAGGTGGCTGGCATGGCGCGAAGGCATGGGCACGCCACTGAGGAATCTGTCGCCCTTGCGCTTGCAGTGAGGGGGGATACCGCGGCGAATGATTTCCTTGTGGGGGCCGTTGAGATAGAGAAGATGTTCAAACTCGAGACCATCGTGTACCACGTGGAGAATGCGGATGGACTTGAGCACGCCGGCGTGTTCGTAGGTGAACACGCCCTGATAGTCCCGCTCGCGGTTGGCGACGGCCATTTTTTTCAGGAGGTTGCGCGCTTGATCCACGTCCTCCATGGCACTGGCGACGCCGGGAGCCGCCGCCGCGACAACCAGACAACCCAGGAAAGACAGCAGACGAATCAGAGATGTGTACGTGCTTGCGTGAGGTGATACCGCTCGATTATCCAAACAAAAATCCTGTCAAACACGAAGCTGAAGCGCGCAGGCTGCCGGAAAACTCAGTCGTCCCGGCTCTCGCCCTGGGGCAGGCGGGCAAAGGGCATCAGCCCTTGGCTTGAGGAGCGCGCCGCCGACTCCGTATGGCGTTGCATCATACTGTTGAAGTAATCCCGCAGCGCTTCCTCGTCGGCCAGTTCGGCAATGGGTTGCGCAGATACCAGCACCGTGGGACGCGACTGCGAATGACCCAGGGTGCCGGCACTGACGGTGCGGCCCGTCACGGGCGGCAGGTCGTAGCCAGCGGGGAACTGGAACTGTGCGTTGCCGGAATCATTGGCGGTTCGCGAAGCCATCTCGGCGGAAGGCTGAGCCGTGCCAGCATTTTGAATTTGCTGCACTCCGATCACTGCGACCAGCGCGACCGAAGCCGCTATGGCCACCTTGCCGAGCGGTTGCAGCCAGCGTGAAAGCGAAGGCTTCAGAGGCGCTTCCTGCTCCAGCGCGGCGCCGATTCGCGAGGACAGATCGACGATGCCGCCGGGAAGATCCCTTTTCATGGCCGCGGATGCCAACTGATAACGGTGCCATGTGGCTCTGAGATCAGAATTTGCGGAAACCTCTCGGAGCGCACGCCTGACCTCAAGCTCTTCAGCTTCGCCATCCATCAGGGCGGAGAGTGTCTCCTCAATTCTGGTATCGATTGCCATCAAGTATTCCTCGGTTTACGCACGG
>CAYXXZ010000141.1:0-5773 GCA_964469165.1 uncultured Porticoccaceae bacterium | reverse complement strand
ACCCACGCCAGCGTGGATGAAACACTGACGAGAAAACTGGAGCGTCGCGCCGGTCCGCCACACCGGCCGCAGACCGTCGATACGGTCGTCGAGCGCCTCAACGCCTTTCTTGCCAGGCGCGTCGAAGGTCCCTTCACCGTTACGGACGTCAAAGCCCTGGCGGGCGGCTCTTCGAAAGAGCAGTATGCGTTTACGTTGAGCGGCGCCGGGGTGGCGAACGGCAGCGCGCGCTTCGTGTTGCGCATGCGTCCCGCCGAATCCATCGTTGAAACCCACGTGGGGCGGGAATTTCAGGCCATCAACGCCGTGCACGGCAAAATACCGGTTCCGAGAGCGCATTGGTTCGATAGTGAAGGTGCGGAGCTGGGCCAGCCCGCGCTCATCACGGATTTTTGCCACGGCGTCACGACGCCACCCTACAGCGGCGCCTACAGTCCCAGACTGGGTTTGCCGGAAAAATACCGCAAACTGCTTGCGCCACAATTCACTGCCCATTTTGCGACCTTGGCGCGCCTCGATTGGTCGCAGAGCGACATGTCGTTCTTTGATCAGCCCGCCCCGCACACGATCGAGGCGGCTCATGCGTCGCTGAACTGGTGGCAGCGTGTCTGGGAGGAGGACGCCGCACAGCCTTATCCACTGATGACCCTGGCTGCCCACTGGCTCAGAAAAAATGCGCCGCCGACCGATCATGTTTCACTTGTCCACACGGATTTTCGCAAGGGAAATTTCCTTTTCGATCTGGAAAGTGGCCAGATCACCGCGATCCTCGATTGGGAACTGTCGCATCTCGGCGACCGCCACGAAGACCTGGCATTTTTCCTCAATCCTCTTTTTGGCGGGTACGACGAAAACGACAATTATCTGGTGGGCGGGCTGATGGAAAGGCAGGAATTTCTCGACCTCTACCAGCAGCTGTCAGGATTGCCCGTCGATGAGAAAAAGCTGGATTACTACATGATTTTCAACGCCTGGCGCGGTGTCATAAATACCCTGGCCACGGGGGTGCGGTGCATGATGGGCCAGAAAACCCACCAGGACATTCGGGTTGGCTGGATCACCTATACATCGGCCATCAATCTCCAGTCGTTGCTGGAGGATCTGGAGAGGAGACTGTCCGATGCAGCCTGATACAGAGACACGCCTGAAAGCCATGTTGCGATCGCTTCGGGAGGTGATCATCCCCGCCATTGCCAGCGATGAAAAACTGGCTGTTGATCAAGCCAACATCGTTGCCGCCAACATTGCCATGCTGATCGAGCAGCACGATATGCAGCTCCACTACCTGATTGCCGAGCTGCGGGACTACCGGGCATTTCTGCAGGATTTACTGGAGATTTCCGCAACACCTGCGAGCCAGGCGGTGCAGAAGAGCCGAACGTTGCTCGATGATCTGGCACCCGCGCTCGATACCAAACTGCCCTTGCCAGACGAACTGGCGCAGGCTCTCACCAGGGTGAAGACCGCCGTCGATGAGCAGGTGCAGACGTTGCTGGACGGCAGCGACCCGCAAGCGGTCGCCGCCGTGACATACTTGACGTTCAAATACGCCAGACCGCAGTTGCTCAGAGAGCGGGCCTGGGTGGCCAAAGCAGGTTTCGAGCTGGAGCCTGAAAAAATTCCATCACTCGAAGAACTGTTGTCTTCAGAGAATCACCAACGCTAAGCGACAATTTTTTTCTATATTCCATACCCATTGACAGGAGAGACCATGTCCCAGGACTTTACATTTGCCGTACAGGATGGCTGCGCCATCATCACTTTCTCCCGCCCTGAAAAGGCCAATGCCTTTCATCCACGGATGATTGCGCCCCTGAGAAAAATCTTTCTTGAGCTGCGTGAGCGGGACGATGTGCGTGTCGTTCTGATCCGCGGTGAAGGCAAGCATTTCATGGCCGGTGGCGACCTGGAGTCCATTTCGGATTACGGCTCCATGACCAAGGCGGAAGTGGCGGAATTCGGTGAAAACCCGATTCACGATTACAACTTCATGATCCAGACCATGCAACGCCTGGATCAGCCGGTGGTTGCCAGTGTCCAGGGCGGTGCCGCCGGTGCGGCCATGGGTTTCATCGGCGCCTGCGATCTGGTGATCGCCGCGGACACGTCCTTCATCTGGGCGGCACATATTCTCCACGGCGGCAGCAACGATGGCCTGACCACCTATTTCCTGCCGCGCCATATCGGCCTGCGCCGCTCGTTGCAGATGGCGCTGCTCGGTGACCGCATCAATGCGCAGGAAGCCAAGGACATGGGGCTGGTCAACTTCGTGGTTCCCGAGGCGCAACTGCAGGAAGAAACCGAAAAGCTCGTGAAACGATTGGTGTCGGGCCCAACCAAGGGCTACGGCTTGATCAAAAAATTGATGTACGCCTCGCAACAGAATTCCATGATGGAACAGGGCACCATGGAGGCGCAAAGTTATGGGCAGGCCATGCAGACCGAGGATGTGCCGGAGGGTCTCAAGGCGTTCTTCGAGAAGCGCAAGCCCAATTTCAAAGGTAAATAAAATACCGGCGTACGTAGGGGCAATTCATGAATTGCCCCTACGGTATGCTGCGGGAATCTACAGGCAGGGTTGTCTCCGTGTAACTTATCGCTCAATTACAACGCAGCCCAATTATGTATAAGCAAAACCCTGCAATTTCAACTGGAGTCAACGCATGAGAGAAATCGATCATGTTCCCCGTGGAATATTCGATGAAACCCACCACCAATTCCGCAAGCAAGTGCGGCGCTTCTATGCCGAGGAAATAGAACCCAACATCGGCGCGTGGGAAGAGGCGGGAATATTCGACCGCAATATTTTCTACAAGGCTGCGGATGCGGGTATTCTTTGTCCCGGTATCCCCGAGGAATATGGCGGTGGTGGTGGCGACCTGCTGCACATGGCGGTTTGCTACGAAGAACACGGCTACTCGCCAGCGGGCGCCAGTATGGACAGCGGTCTGGACACCGATGCCTCCGCCTACATCATTCTGGTGGGCGGCACCGAGGAGCAAAAACGCACCTGGTTGCCCAAATTTGCCAACGGCAGTGTGGTTGCGGAAGGCTTGCTGACCGAGCCCCACTCCGGCTCCGACCTGGGGGCGATGCGCACCACCGCCCGCAAGGAGGGCGAAAGCTACGTCATCAATGGTGCCAAGGCATGGATCACCAATGCATCTCATCTCGACCTGTGCCTGCTCGCCGCGACAATTATCGACGGCGATGCCAAACCACGGGTCGGCCTGTTCCTGGTCGATGCTGCAACGCCGGGCGTCAGCAAGGGCAAACCTTTCCAGACCATGTTGCGTGGCTGCAGCGTGTTGGGTGAGGTGTTTTTCGACGATGTCCGCGTCGATGAGAGCTGTTTGCTGGGTGGCCCCGAGGGTAGCGGGCTGGGCCCGATGGCACGGGTGCTGGGTTTGACGAGACTGCTCTACGCCGCGCGCTCCGTTGCCTCCAGCGAGCTCGCCTACCAGATGGCGCGAGATTTCACCGGCGAACGTCAGGGGTTTGGCAAGACGCTTCTGGATCTGCCATCGGTGAAAGCCAGGTTGGCCCAGGTGAAAATGCGCATTGCAGTAGCCCGAGCCTTCGTCGACAAATGCCTGGTGGAGGCGAACGAAGGCTGGCTGACGCCAGAGCGCTCATCCATGGCCAAACTGTGGTGTACCGAGATGGAAGTGGAAGTGTCGGACATCTGCGCCCATCTG
Source organism: uncultured Porticoccaceae bacterium (assembly GCA_964469165.1). Classification (GTDB taxonomy): domain Bacteria; phylum Pseudomonadota; class Gammaproteobacteria; order Pseudomonadales; family Porticoccaceae; genus CAYXXZ01. The sequence goes on along the minus strand of CAYXXZ010000141.1, from coordinate 2,075 downwards.
CACGGCGCCATGGGCTACAGCAACGAGCATCCCATCTCAAAGATCGTCGCGGCGGCGCGCGGCCACCGCTACGCCATGGGCGTCTCGGAAATGCAGCTGGAGACGATCATGCGCGGTCTTTAGGGTGCTGCGAATGTAGGGGCAATTCATGAATTGCCCCTACGGAGTCAGGAAAGGAGGAAAAGATGACACAAAATGACGAAACAACCGCCGCAACCATGGCGGTACTGAAAAGCCACGCGCTTGCCTTCAAAGGGGGTGTGGAGCGTATTCTTGAAGACTACGCAGAGGATGCCATCATCATGTCGCCATCGGGCATTCACCGGGGGCACGATGAGATCAGGCCGTTCTTCGCCAACGAAATCGTCAGTTTTCCTGAAGGTTTCTGGGAGGCGCTGAAAACGCTCAAGCTGCAGGCCGATGGCGAATATGCCTATTTTCTTTGGCAGGCAAAACCCTGGCACGATATCGGCTGCGACACCTTCGTGGTGCGCAACAACAAGATCGTCTTTCAGTCGTCAACTATTTGAAGGTTGCGGTATTTTTTGATTTCTCGCAGCTTGCCCGCCGTCAGGATGCGGCGGGCTCGCGCTGGTCTTTTTTCGGCAGGTATTCCAGGGTGTAGAGGATGGCCTCGACCATGGCCTGGTTGGCTTTGGCGGGCTTTTTTGCGTAATTGTAGTTGTCCAGAAACTGGGCGCCACCCTTGAGGCCGATAAAACCGATGACGGTGGCGAGGATTCCCATGGTGGCGATATCGGCATTCGTCTTGGTGTCGAGGGATTCGATGACATTTTTCAGGCCATCGAAAAGTGCTTGCAGGCCGTTTTTGACAAGAAATTTTCTGTTTTCCGGATCGGACTCCAGCAGGTTGCGCTGCACCAGCCTGTAGAAACGGATATCCTTGTCGAGAATTGAAATCAGCTCTTCGAGAAATTTTCTGAGCCGCTCTTCGGGAGTGCCGCTCAGGTGAAGTACTTTCTCAAGGCGGTCGCGGGCCTCACCATAGGCGGTGGATTCCACCTCTTCGTACAGATCGCGCTTGTCCTTGAAGTAGTAATACAGGGTGGGCAGCTTGACGCCGACCTCGTTGGCAATATTGCGTATCGAAACGCCCTCGAAGCCCTTTGCGGAAAACAACTCGGTGGCGACGGCGAGAATCCGATCTCGCATACTGGTGGTTTCGTTTGCCTCAGATTTGGCCATCCATCCTGATCTCTGTGTAACGGAAGAATAAAAAAGGGGGCTATGGTAGCACTTCCCTGTGCTGCGCAAAACGCTTTACGGCGGCGGGGGAGGGGCGTTAGATGATCAGCGCCATCGTGCCCGGCCTCGCCAGCATGTGCAGATCCAGGAAAATACGCTTCTGGCGAATTTTCAACTGGTCCTGGTGCTGTTCGAGCTGGAAGAGCACGTAACCGGGAATCAGCGAAACACCTTCGGTATCGCGCCGGGTACGTGCCACCAGCATGTTGACTTTGCAGTTGATGCGGTTGCCCTCGACCTGAATGTCGCGCAGGTTGGTATAGCTGTGACGCAGGCGCGAGCGGATCGGCCACTCCGCGTGGGCGGTGGGCTTTTGCAGGCGAATGATGCGCTGTTCGAGGCGAAAGCGGTTGTCGCTCACCAGGTAGAGCATATCGTTGTGCGATATCTCGGCACCGTTGGGCGTATCGAGAGGGCCTATCTGGTAGAGCAAATCACCTTCGTCCGCCCAGAGGGCAAACCATTCCTTGAGTTTCCAGTCGTCGGCGCAGTCCGCTTCGGCGAACAGGAAGGTCTCGATCTTGTCTTTGAGAAGTAATTTGTCGGTCATTGGATTTTCCTTTTCGCTCATCGTCTCAGACTGCGGACATCAGTTTGTCCCACTGCAACCAGTAGGCGCGCATTTGCAGCTCGTCGTTATAGGAGGATGAATCCCTGAGTGTGTTTTCGTCTGCTCTCATACCCTTGGAAAAATCGTTCCACTGCACATCCGTGCTTTCGTAGGCCGTCTGAGCCCACTCCAGCATGGAAACGTCGTCCGGTGTCGCGAAACCGCCGGGGCCGAGGAAGGAGAGAATGTTTTCCATGCG
>CAYXXZ010000140.1:0-5797 GCA_964469165.1 uncultured Porticoccaceae bacterium | reverse complement strand
CCGCCAGTTCTCCCACCGCGGGGGCAAGCAATGACCGCACCCTCCCCCACGCTATCCCTCGCTTGCGATCTCATTCGCCGCCGCTCCGTGACGCCGGAGGATGCTGGCTGTCAGGAAATTCTCATTGCACGGCTCGAGGCCATGGGCTTCGCGGTGACCAATCTGCCGTTCGGCGATGTCCACAATTTCTGGGCGGTGCACGGTGACAGCGGACCGATTCTGTGCTTCGCGGGCCACACCGACGTGGTGCCGAGCGGTGACGAGAGCCACTGGGCGAGCCCGCCCTTCGAGCCGCAGATTCGCGATGGCCTGCTCTACGGGCGCGGCGCCGCCGATATGAAAGGTTCACTGGCGGCGATGATCACGGCCACCGAGGCGTTCGTTGCCGCGCACCCCGATCATCAGGGTCGCATCGCTTATCTCATCACCAGCGACGAGGAAGGCGTCGCCATCAACGGCACCGTGAAAGTGGTGGAATGGCTGGTGCAGCATGGCACCATTCCCGACTGGTGTGTGGTGGGCGAGCCATCCAGCACCGCACGCTGCGGCGACGTGGTCAAGAACGGCCGCCGCGGCTCACTCGGTGGCACCTTGCATGTCAAGGGTGTGCAGGGCCACGTGGCCTATCCGCATCTCGCCGACAACCCCATTCACCGCGCTGCACCGGCACTGGCCGAACTGTGCAATCAACGCTGGGATGAAGGCAATGCATTCTTTCCCGCCACCAGCTTTCAGATTTCCAATATCCACGGCGGCACCGGTGCCACCAACGTCATTCCCGGCGAATTGCTGGTGGTGTTCAATTTCCGATTCTCGACCGAACTGGACGCCGCTACCCTGAAGGCGCGGACCCGCGCCATTCTCGACAGGCACAATCTGGATTACAGCATCACCTGGAATCTGAGTGGCGAGCCCTTCCTCACCGCCAGCGGCGAGTTGGTGGCTGCGGTGCGCGACAGCATTCGCGAAATAACGGGGCTGGAAACCGAGCTTTCCACCGCCGGCGGCACCTCGGATGGGCGCTTCATCGCCCCGCTCGGCACCCAGGTGGTGGAGCTCGGCCCGGTCAACGCCAGCATTCACAAAGTGGACGAAAGCACAGCGGTCGCCGAGCTGGATCAGCTGGCGTCGATGTATCGCGGCGTGCTTGAAAGGCTCTTGGCCTGAGGCGTGACGACAGTCAGCGGCGACTGGCTTCAGCGAGACTACCCCGGGGACGGCGCGCCATCATACTCGGGGTAATCGATATACCCTTGGGCATCGCCGCCATAAAAAGTATCGCTATCCGGCTCGGCCAGCGGCCAACCCTGTTTCATTCGTTCAACCAGATCGGGATTGGAAATAAAGGGCTTGCCAAGCGCGACCAGATCCGCCAAACCGTCTCGAACATCCTTTTCGGCAGTTTCCTTGGTATATTGGCCCGCCAGAATCAGCGTGCCCTGGTAGGTTTTGCGGAAGCGTTCGAGAAACGCCAGCCCTTCAGCGGTGCCAACAAGTACACCCCGGTTGCTGATGTGCACATAGGCCAGCTGCCGTGTCGACAGCTGCCGCGCCAGTTCGAGCCAGGTGTCTTCTTCACCGTCAAAAGCCTGCATATCGAAAATACGATTGAAGGGTGACAAGCGAATCCCGACCCGTTCACGCCCGATGCGGGCAATCACCGCATCCACCACCTCCAGAACCAGGCGCAGGCGCCCTTCGATGGTGCCTCCACCGTATCGATCATCGCGATCATTGATAGCGCCGCTGATGAACTGTTCGATCAGGTAGCCGTTGGCGCCGTGTATCTCGATCCCGTCGAAGCCGGCGTCGATGGCTCTTGCCGAGGCATCGGCGAACTGTTGAACGACATCGCGCACTTCGTCGGTCGAGAGCGCACGCGGCTGGCTCGCCTGCACGGGGCCCGGATTGCCGTTCTTGTCATACGCGAAGGCGGTGGTGTTTTGCGCCATTTTTGTCGAAGCGCCGACCGGTGCCGCACCGTCGTGCAAAGACGTGTGGGAGACGCGCCCGACATGCCAGAGTTGAATGAAAATTTTCCCACCCGCGTCATGCACGCCCTGGGTCACCTTTTTCCAGCCAGCCACCTGCGCGTCAGAATGAATACCCGGCGTAAACAGATATCCAACAGCCTGCCGCGATATTGGCGAACCTTCGGTGACGATCAGCCCCGCGCCAGTTCGCTGCCTGTAATACAGCGCCGTGTCTTCATCGGGAACCGTGTCCGGCACCCGTGAACGTGTCATGGGAGCCATAACCACGCGGTTGCTCAGTTGCAGACCACAAAGGTCATAGTCGGTAAAAAGATTCTTCTGCATTGCTGGACACCTCCGTTATTCATCAATCGACAATTTGAGGATCATGGCATATAGACCGGCAAGTCCATAGCCCGAGTCTCTGGTTTACGCGTGTCAAGAAGCTTCAACATTTTTGGTGGACACGAAAAACGGTGTCCACCCTACCGCCAGATCAGGCAAAAACCAGAAAGCGCTGCTCGTCATCGATAAAGGTTTTTTCGCCAAAACCGGCTTCATTGGAGCCAAACGGCATCTGCGCCCGCAGTTTCCACGATGCTGGAATATTCCAGGTCTTCGCCACGGCTTCATCCACCACAGGATTGTAGTGCTGCAGACTGGCGCCGATACCGGCCTCGGACAGTGCGGTCCACACGGCAAACTGCGCAATACCGGACGCCTGCTCGGACCAGATCGGAAAATTTTCGGCATAGAGTGCGAACTGTTCCTGCATCCCTTTCACGACATCCTGATCTTCGAAGAACAGCACGGTACCGACACCGGCGGCAAAGCCGTCCAGTTTCTTTTCTGTATTGGCAAACGCATCGGCTGGCACCAGTGGTCGCAGGGCTTCCTTGGTCAACGCCCAGAAGGTGTCGCTCTGCTCGCCAAACAGGATCAGCACCCGCGAACTTTGCGAGTTGAACGAAGACGGTGCTTGACGCACAGCTTCCTTGATAAGGCCAATAATGGATTCCATGTCAACATCCAGATTCTTGCCCAGGGCATACTGGCTGCGACGTTTCCGATAAATTTCAATAGCGCGATTGGACATAACTTTTCTTCCTCATAGCTGTGTAAAAAATCATTTCCGGATGCTTGAAGGCACTCGCACGTAGCACGTCATGCCAGCGCTCCGCATCCACGACAAAGATCTGCGGTACTCGATCAGGCGGGCATGCGGCCGAAACGACCGGTATTAAAATCCTCGATGGCCTGGACAATTTCGGCATCGCTGTTCATCACGAAGGGGCCGTGGCCCACCACCGGTTCATCGATCGGCTCGCCCGACAACCACAGTACGCTGGCGTCGCTGTTGGCCTCGATCCGCACACCGCTGCCGGCGCGTTCCAGATGCACCAGTTGGCCTTCGCGGGCGACATCGCCATTGACCATCAGCGCGCCATGCAGCACCACCAGCGCCAGCGTGTGGCCATCGCGGGTAGGCAGCTGGACGGCGGCGCCCTGCGTCAAGCGCATGTCCAGGACATCCATGGTGGTGAAGGTGCGCGCCGGTCCACGCTGCGCCGCAAACTCGCCGGCGATGACGCGTACACGCCCGGCGCCGTCAGGCAGCTCCACAAGCGGAATTTGCGCATCGAGAATACTTTGATAACCCGGCTCGACCATCTTGTCGCGGGCTGGCAGATTGACCCACAACTGCACCATTTCGATGGTGCCGCCACGCTGGGTAAACGCCGGTGAGTGAAACTCCTCATGCACGATACCGGCGCCGGCTGTCATCCATTGCACATCGCCCGGACCGATAGTGCCGCCGGCACCGGTGGAGTCGCGGTGAGCCACTTCGCCCTGATAAACGATGGTGACGGTCTCGAAACCCCGGTGCGGATGCTCGCCGACACCGCGCGGCCGAGACGCTGGCTCGAAATGGGTCGGCGGCGCGTGATCGAGCAACAGGAAGGGGCTGAGATGTCGGCCCAGGTCGTGGTAACTGAACAGTGAACGCATCGGGAAGCCATCGCCGACCCAATGCGGGCGCGGAGCGCTGTAGATGCCGAGAACCTTCTTCATGGCGTACCTCCTGATCCTGTGCTGCGCGGCGCAGCAGCGATGTAGAGATACTATTTCAAGAACGTCACCGGCAGTAGATGGTGATATCATCCCTCAGAGTTCTATTTATGGAACGATGAGCTATGCGAGACCTCAACGATCTCTATTATTTTGTCCAGGTGGTGGATCACGGCGGCTTTGCCCCGGCGGGTCGCGCACTGGGCGTACCCAAGTCCAGGCTCAGCCGCAGAATCGCGCAGCTCGAGGAACGTCTCGGCACACGGCTCATCCAGCGTTCCACGCGCCACTTCAATGTGACCGAAGCTGGCCGCACCTTCTACAGCCATTGCAGCGCAATGCTGGTCGAGGCCGATGCCGCCGAAGAGGCCATCGCCATGACCCAGGCCGAACCGCGCGGCATCGTGCGCATCACCTGTCCGGTGGCATTGCTGGAGTCGCGCGCCGGCGAAATGTTCGCGGCCTATCTGGTGCGCTACCCCCAGGTGGAACTGCATGTGGAAGCCACTGACCGGCGCGTGGACGTGATCGGCGAAGGCGTCGACATCGCCATCCGCGTACGACCGCCGCCGCTGGAAGACAGCGATCTGGTACTGCGCGTATTCTCGGATCGCGGCCAGTGCCTGGTGGCGAGCCCCATCCTGCTCGAACGCTGTCACCGCGCACCTCAATCAGCGGCCGACCTCGCCGAACTGCCCAGCATGGAGCTCGGCTCGCCGCAAGGTGAACATGCCTGGCACCTGCTCGGCCCCGACGCGGCACAGGCGACGATCCGCCACCAGCCACGGCTGGTTACCCGCAGCATGCCCGCTCTGCGTAGCGCGGCCATCGCCGGGGTCGGCGTCGTGCAGTTGCCCCGCATGATGGTGCGTGAGTGGCTTGCCCGCGGTGAATTGACTCATGTACTACCAGGCTGGGAACCCCGCCGGGAGATCGTTCACGCCGTGTATCCGTCGCGGCGCGGTCAGCTGCCCTCGGTGCGCACCCTGCTCGATTTCCTCGTCACGGAATTCCAGGCGCTGGATGAGGACTGAGCGTCAGTTGGCGCGCCAGTAATCATTGGCGGCCGCGATGGTCTGAAAATGGACGGCGATCACATGGGATACCGCGATCAAGCTGTCGGGATCGCGGGCGTAGTCCTCGCGCAGGGATTTCAATACGGCCTTGTCCGTTTGCGTCGTGCTCACTCCTTTGCGAGCGAGGGTCACGGCGAGTTCGAAGCCCTCCTGCGGGGTATTGGTGGTGAGCGCTGGTAGCCACGTCTCACTGCCCTGCGCGCCCTGTGGCTCGTCTTGTGAATAGACGGGCCCCGGCGCAGCCAGAACAAATATGACCATGAGCAAGGACAGGTGTTTGATTTTCATGTCATCTCCTTTCCCACAAATCCAGGATTAGTATTTGCGAACAACCACTCAACATTGAGGATAGTACTTCCTGGCGTTTCGGCTATTTTCCCGGGGGAAGCGAGTTGTAGTTGCGCTATAAGCGTGTAGGGGCAATTCATGAATTGCCCCTACGGTATTCAGCGGGAATCAACAGGTCCAGGTGCAACCCAAATTTCCAAATTATGGATTTTGATTTTCATGTCATCTCCTTTCCCACAAATCCAGGATTAGTATTTGTGAAAAGCCACTCAGCATTGAGGATAGTACTTCCTGGCGTTTCGGCTATTTTCCCGGGGGAAGCGAGTTGTAGTTAAGCTATAAGCGTGTAGGGGCAATTGCGCGAACCGATAAAGCCGGTTTCATGAATTG
>CAYXXZ010000139.1:4549-5797 GCA_964469165.1 uncultured Porticoccaceae bacterium | reverse complement strand
CTGTCGTGCAGCGGCGAGCTTGGTCATCTCATCCCGGAACGGGTGTGGAAGGAGGTCGAGCGTGCACTCGGCGAAAAATCGCCGCACATTTTTTTTCAGGTGCTGCGCAACTGTGGCGCGCTGAAGGTACTGATGCCGGAAGTGGATCGCCTGTTCGGGGTTCCGCAACGCGCCGACTTTCATCCCGAAATCGACACAGGCCTGCACACGCTGATGGCCATTGAGCAGGCCGCGCGAATCACGCCCGACAGCAAGGTGCGCTTCAGCACCCTGGTGCACGATCTCGGCAAGGGCACCACCTCGGCAGACATTCTGCCGCGCCACATCGGCCACGAAGAGCGCGGTATTCCGCTGGTCAACGCGTTGTGCGAAAGGCTGCGGGTTCCCAACGAATACCGCGAGCTCGCCATACCCGTCACCCGACTGCATCTGCTGTGCCACAAGGCCTTCGAGCTGCGCCCCATCACGCTGCTCAAGATTTTTCGCGCCGCGGATGCATTCCGCAAACCGGAGCGGTTCGAGCTCTTTCTGCAAGCGGTGGAAGCGGATGCACGCGGCCGCAAGGGCTTCGAGAACAGCGCCTATATTCAGGGCCAATGGCTGCGTGCACTGTTCGCAGAGTTGCAGACCATCTCTCCCAAAACGTTCGTCGCCGAAGGACTTACCGGCCCCGCCATCGGGAAGGCGCTCGACAAAAAGCGCGAACAGACCATTCGCCATTTTCGCGAGCAGAATCCGCCCGGCGCGGCACTTGGCGCATGACACCCGTCGCGCTGGTGACCGGCGGGGCGCGCCGCATTGGCGCCGCCATCGCTCGCGCTCTGCACAGCGAGGGCTATCGCGTCATCATTCACCATCATCATTCCGTGACGGAAGCCACTGCTTTGTGCCGTGAGCTCAACCAGGCCCGCCCGGACAGCGCCGCCCTTCTGGCCGCCGACCTTGCATGCATCGACCAGACCAGGTCCCTCGCCGACGCCGCACTCCAATGCTGGCAGCGCCTCGACGCCATCGTCAACAATGCTTCGATGTTCTATCCCACGCCGCTGGCCACCGCCACCGACGAGCAATGGCGAAACTTGATGGACACCAATCTCAGGGCTCCCTTCTCTCTGGTTCAAGCCCTGGCCGATGAATTGCGGCGGCGGCGCGGCCGCATCGTCAATATCGTCGACATCAATGCCCGCTACCCCCTCGACAATTTCAGCCTCTATTGCATCACCAAGGCGGGGCTCGCCATGTTGACCA
>CAYXXZ010000139.1:0-4449 GCA_964469165.1 uncultured Porticoccaceae bacterium | reverse complement strand
GGTAATTTTTTTGCGCCCCGGGTGGACATTCACGACAATCAGGACCACTATCAGATTACGGCTGAGCTCCCCGGCGTCGCCAAAGAAGATCTACATCTGAGTCTGGAGGATGGCGTACTGACCATCGAAGCCGAAACCCGCCAGGAAGACAAAGAAGAAAAAGCAGGAAAAATCATCCGCCAGGAAAGACGTTACGGCAAATATACCCGCAGCTTCAGCATTGGCCCCGGCGTCGGGGAAAGCGACATCGACGCGGCATTTGAGAACGGCGTACTGACCGTCAAGGTGCCGAAGGTCAACGCAGAAGTTCCGCAAAGGCGCCGCATCGACGTTAAATAAATTCTGTTCAATTACAGTAATTGCTGGCAAGGAACCACCTCGACAACCTGGGCTGCGGCCCGGGTTGTCGGAGTTTTATATCCAAACCACAACTCCGAACACTGCGCGAACATTCCGGTGAAAGGCCATGAACCAATCGCTCATTCAAGAGATCGAATCACAGCTGAGAAGCCGCCAGGCAGAGTTGTTGACGCGTCTCGAACGGGTCAAGAAGGATGTGACGGCGGAATATTCCAACGATTGGTCGGAACAGGCCCAGGAACGCCAGAATGACGAGGTCATCGAAGCGATTGGCAACGAGTCACGCCAGGAGCTCAACAAGGTTGCCCTTGCCCTGGAACGCATCGCCAGCGGAGAGTACGCCATCTGCAGGGAGTGCGGCGACGATATCGCCCTGGAGCGCCTCAAAGCCGTGCCCTACACCAGTCTATGCATTGGCTGCGCAAACAAAAGGGATTGAGAACAGAGCAGGGCTTCAGGACGCAGCGCTAGAAATAACCTTTCCGCACCACGTGAAATCGATGGGCCACAGATGCTGGCGCTGCTTGTCGTACGCCTGCCACAGCTGGCCGTAGGTCGACCCCACCAGGGGGTGCATCACATCCGGCGCGAGGTTCGCCAGGGGCCAGAGCACAAAAGCGTTTTCGAGAATTTCATCGCGGGGAAGCTTGACGCCATCCACCACGCCCGTGGCCTGGCCATAGGTGAGAATGTCGATATCCAGGGTTCGCGAACTGAAACGCGGCCCGTCGCGACGCCGGCCGTTGTCGTTTTCGATGGTGCGCAGCAGGGTCGACAGCTCGCCCACCGGGCGCTCACAGTGAAAGCCGGCAACCAGATTGTAGAAATTGTCGCCGCCGAAGCCGATCGCCTCGCTTTCGTAAATTGGCGACAGTTCAAGCGTGCCGAAACACTGCGCCATGGCATCCAGGCAGGCAGTGATGTGCCGATCCCTGTCGATGTTGCTGCCGATGCTGACGTAGACCTGCACCATCAGGGCTGCACTCCCCGCTCGATCACCAGGCCCACGTCTCTGGAGCCGCGCAAGGCACCGGGCTTGCTCAGGCGCAGGCGCAGCCAGGGTACGCCGAACTCGGTCATCACGATGGTTGCCACCTCTTCGGCGAGGCGCTCCACCAACAGGCATTGGCTGTCTTCCACAAAGGCGATGATGCGCTTGGCCACCGCCTTGTAATTGAGGGCGTACTGAATGTCGTCGGTGGCGGCGGCGCGGGAGATGTCCGCGGCCATTTCGAGATCGATACTCACTGTTTGCCGAACCTCGCGCTCCCAGTCAAAGATACCGATGATGGTGTCGATGTGCAGATCACGTATATAGACGATATCCATCAGCCTCTCAACTCCTCGCCCTGCGCCCTGGCGTTCAGCCCCGGCAGGGTATCCAGTGGCCAGCGCGGCACCGCGCGCACTCCCAGCCCATCGCGCTGCCCCGCCAGCAGACGCTGGCAGCCCGCATAGGCGATCATGGCGCCATTGTCGGTACAGAATTCATTGCGCGCATAGAACACCCTGGCCCCCATTTTGGCCAGCGCCCGCTCCAGGCGTTCACGCAGCACCAGGTTGGCCGACACGCCACCGGCGATGACCAGGGTTTCGAGACCAGTCTGTTCCAGGGCGCGGCGACACTTGATCACCAGCGTATCCACCACCGCATCCTGAAATGCCCAGGCGATGTCCGCCATGGTCTGGTCATCGGGCAGGCCGTCGCTCTGGCGATGTTGCTGCACCGTGTTGAGGGTGAAGGTCTTGAGCCCCGAAAAGCTGAAATCGAGCCCCGGCCGGTCGGTCATCGGACGCGGAAAACGGAAACGCCCGGAATTGCCTTGTTCCGCCAGTTTCGCCAAACGGGGGCCGCCTGGATAATCCAGATCGAGCATCTTGGCCGCCTTGTCGAACGCTTCGCCCGCTGCGTCATCCACCGACTCACCCAGGATCCGGTAGTCGCCGATGGCCTTCACAGAAACCAGTTGCGTGTGACCACCCGATACCAGCAGCGCCAGGAAAGGGAACGATGGCGGATCATCCTCCAGCATGGGCGCCAGCAAGTGGCCTTCCATGTGGTGCACGCCCAGTACGGGGATGCCCCAGGCGTACGCCAGCGAGTGCGCCACCGCGCCTCCCACCATGAGCGCGCCGATGAGACCCGGTCCCGCGGTATAGGCGATGGCGTCGATGTCGTTCTGGTCGCTGCCAGCACTGTCGAGCACCTTGCGGATCATCGGCAGAATCTTGCGCACGTGGTCGCGAGACGCCAATTCGGGAACCACACCGCCGTACTCGGCATGCAGTTTTACCTGGGAATACAACGCGTGCGACAGCAGCCCCAGGTCGCTGTCATAGACAGCAACCCCGGTTTCGTCACAGGATGTTTCGATACCCAAAACCCGCATCAGGAGCCACTCCCCTTTCCGGCCTTTCTTGCGAAGGGCGCCATGATAATCCGCAACTTTACGAAAACCAACACAGATTCAATCGCTTATCGCCCGTATCGAGCGATCTCAGGGCCGCATACAAAAGCTTTGCATGTCGATCCGTTAATGTATAGAATACGCGGCCTTACTTGCGACCCATTGTACGCAATACTCATTCACTTGTAGCAGATATATCGGGAAAGAGGATACATGCCTTCAGTACGCATTAAAGAAAACGAACCCTTTGACGTAGCTCTGCGCCGTTTCAAGCGCTCCTGCGAGAAAGCCGGCGTTCTCGCTGAAGTGCGTCGTCGCGAGTTTTACGAGAAGCCCACCTGGGCCCGCAAGCGCAAGGCCGCCGCCGCCGTAAAGCGCCATGCCAAGAAAGTGCAGCGCGAATCCCGCAAGTTCGTGCGCCTGTATTGATCGCTTGCTTTTGATCGATTCCAGAAAACGCCGATCCCATCGGCGTTTTTTGTTTGTGGCTGCCAAAGCCTGACCCAACCCCGCAAGACAGGAGCTCCCCATGACCATCAAGGCCACCATAACGGAAGCCATGAAAGATGCCATGAAAGCGCGAGACAAAGACCGTCTCGGCGCCATACGCCTGATTCTCGCGGACATAAAGCGCGTCGAGGTGGACGAACGCATCGAGGTGGACGATAGCCGCGCACTGGTCATCCTCGACAAGATGGTCAAACAGCGCCGCGACGCCATCCAGCAGTACCGCGATGCCGACCGCCCGGAACTTGCCGACAAGGAACAGGCGGAGGTAGAAGTCATTCAGTCCTTCCTGCCCGCTCAGCTCAGCGACGCGGAACTGGACCAGCTGATCGGCGATGCCATCGCCGAGAGCGGCGCCGGGTCCATGAAGGACATGGGCAAGGTCATGGCCATTCTCAAACCCAAGGTGCAGGGCCGCGCCGATGTGGCGGCGGTAAGTCAGGCCATCAAGGCGCGCCTGCAGTAAGCGGCGCATCCAGCGCGCTGGCGACCTGCTAAACTGCCAGCAGTTTGGCAGCGCGCACCCCTTCAATGGCGAGAATCCCGCAACGTTTCATTGATGATCTGCTCGACCGGGTGGATATCGTCGATGTGATCAGCACCCGCATAGCCTTGCGCAAGGCCGGCAAGAACTATTCTGCCCGCTGCCCGTTCCACGACGAAAAAACCCCTTCTTTCTCGGTCAGTCCCGATAAGCAGTTCTACTATTGCTTCGGCTGTGGCGCCGCCGGCAATGCCATCGGCTTCGTCATGGACCACGATCACCTCAATTTCCCGCAGGCCGTGGAAACTCTCGCCAGCCACTGCGGCATGGCGGTTCCCCGCGAAGAAAACCAGGAATCCGCCGCAGAGGGGCAGCGTCGCAAACTCTACGCCATTCTCGCCGACGCCGACCGCCACTATCGCCAGCAGTTGCGCAACCATGGCGACGCCAAAATTGCCATCGAGTATCTGAAAAATCGCGGCCTGAGCGGCGATATCGCCAGCAGATTCGGCATCGGATTTGCCCCGCAGGGCTGGGACAACCTGATCAACCGCCTGTGTGACAACGACAGCGATATCGAGCTGCTCGTGGAAGCCGGTCTCGTCGTGCGCCGCGAAGAGGCTCGCGAGCGCGTGTACGACCGCTTTCGCAACCGCATCATCTTCCCGATCCGCGACACCCGCGGTCGCA
>CAYXXZ010000138.1:0-5866 GCA_964469165.1 uncultured Porticoccaceae bacterium | reverse complement strand
CCTCCCGGTGCAACGCCATGGAGGACAGCCATGCTCAATGTCGAAAGTTTTCTGCAGGATCGCTACCCCAATTTCTGGCACAAGCGCCCCCTGCTTGCCAGGCCGCTGGCCCGCATCCTGCGCATGCTGTTTCACGAACAGGAGTTCCAGCAGTTTGCCGCGGCCTACCCGCACCTGAAGGGCTTCGATTTCGTCGAGCAGGTGCTCGATTATTTTCAGTTCAGCTATGCGGTGCGCGATACCGAGCGGGAGCGCATTCCGTCCCGCGGGCGGGTGGTCATCGTTGCCAACCACCCCATCGGCTCGCTGGATGGCCTGGCACTGCTCAACCTGGTGCGGCGCGTGCGCCCCGACGTGAAGGTGGTTGCCAACGACATCCTTTCCACCGTCAAGCCGCTCCACAACCTTTTGTTGCCGGTGGACAACATGGGCGGCAACACGCCGCGCAAGAATCTCGACGCCATTCAGCAGCATCTGAAAAATGACGCGGCGCTGATCATATTCCCCGCCGGCGAAGTGTCGCGCTTCGGCCCCAAGGGTGTGATGGACGGTAAATGGCGCAGCGGCTTCCTGCGCATCGCCGCCTCCTGCAATGCGCCGGTGCTGCCGGTATTCGTCGACGGCCGCAACTCCGCGCTGTTCTACGCCCTGTCGTTTCTCGCCCGCCCCATCTCCACCCTGTGGCTGGTGCGGGAAATGTTCAAGCAGGCAAAAAACTGTGTCGACATCCGCATCGGCGAGCCGGTGAGCCCCGAGAGCTACCAGCGCCTCGGCGTGCCGCTGGCGGAAAAGGCCCAATTGTTTCGCCGCCATGTGTACCGCGTCGGCCGCGACCGGGAAGGCATCTTTTCCACCGAAACCGCCATCGCCCACCCCGAGAACAGGGCACTGCTGCGCGAGGAAATCCGCCGCTGCGAACTGCTCGGCGCCACCGAGGACGGCAAGCAGATCTACCTGTACCACCACGAGCCGGACTCCACCCTAATGCGGGAGATCGGTCGCCTGCGCGAACTGTCTTTCCGCGCCGTGGGCGAAGGCACTGGCCGCCGACGCGACATCGACAAATACGACGAGCACTATTTCCATCTCATCCTGTGGGACGACCAGGCCCTGGAAATCGCCGGCGCGTATCGCCTTTGCGACGCCCGCCCGCGCCCCGATACGGATGTCAAAGACAGTCTCTATTCCGCGACGCTGTTTCGCTTTCACGACGGCATGACGCCCTATCTCGCCGAGGGCCTGGAACTGGGGCGCAGCTTCGTGCAGCCCAAATACTGGGGCAAGCGCAGCCTCGACTACCTGTGGTACGGCATCGGCGCCTTCCTGCGCCGCCACCCCCACTACCGCTATCTGTTCGGCCCGCTGAGTATCAGCAACAGCTACCCCGCGTGCGCCATGGAAATGCTGGTTTATTTTTACAGTGTTCACTTTCCGACCCGGGACAAACTGGCCAGCGCCACCCTGCCCTACGCCATCCGCCCCGAGCGCCGCAAAGAACTGGCGCAGCTGTTTCCAGGTGTGGATTACAAGGAAGAGTTCACGCGCCTCAAAGGCAGCCTGTCCCATATGAACCTGAGCGTTCCCACCCTCTATAAACAGTATCCGGAGATCTGCCACCAGGATGGCGTGCAATTCGCCACCTTCAATCTCGACCCGGCATTCGGCGATTGCGTGGACGGCCTGATCATCGTCGACCTGGACAGGCTCAAGCCCAAAAAACGGGAAAGGTATATGGGGCAGAAGACGTTTTAAAAAGGAACGACGAAACCAACACAGCCGTTTCGAGAGTGGTCGCAGACTGCTGTGAGTCGAGTGTGAACGGATGAGGACATTCCGGACACACATAGATTTCATACCCTGTTTATATTTCAATAATTCAACGATCGTTGTATCATCGACACCATGAACGAAAATCAAGCCATCTCTGCCCTCGGCGCCCTCGCCCACCCTCAGCGGCTGCGCGCTTTCCGCGTCCTGGTTGTCGCCGGCCCGGAAGGACTCACGCCCAGCGTCCTGGCCGATCATCTCGGCGTGGCCCGCAACACCCTGTCCTTCCACTTGAAGGAACTGGCCCATGCCGACCTCGTCACCATCGAGCAGCAGGGGCGCAATCTGATCTATCGCGCCGCATATGACCACATGAATGGCTTGATCGACTATTTGACCCAGCACTGCTGCCAAGGCGGCGTTTGCGAAATGTCCACTCCCCAACATCACGAAGGCCGACTTCCATGACCGACACGATCTACAACACGCTGTTCATCTGCACGGGCAACTCGGCCCGTTCCATCCTCGCCGAGGGCCTGCTCAACACTCTGGGCAAGGAGCGCTTCCACGCCTACTCGGCTGGCAGCCAGCCCAAGGGCGAAGTGCATCCGCTGGCATTGGCCACGCTGGAGAAACTGCACCTGCCAGCGACCGGTTACCGCAGCAAGAGCTGGGACGAGTTCGTCGCCCCCGGGGCTCCGGAAATTGATTTCATCTTTACGGTTTGTGACAGCGCGGCCGGTGAAGCCTGCCCGGTGTGGCCGGGAACACCCGTCACCGCGCATTGGGGTGTGCCCGATCCGGCAGCTGTCGAAGGCACCGAGTTCCAGAAGCATAAGGCGTTCTCCGAGGCAGCCTTGATCCTCAAGCGCCGCATCGAATTGTTCCTATCACTACCACTGCATAGCCTCGACGCCATGTCACTGCAGCAGCAACTGCGCGATATAGGTCGCCAGTGAGAGTGATGTCATGAGCGTATTCGAGCGTTATTTGAGCGTATGGGTGGCGTTGTGCATCATCACCGGCATCGTGCTCGGTCAGCTTGCGCCCGGCGTGTTCCAAGCCTTTGGTCGGCTGGAGATCGCTCAGGTCAATCTGCCACTGGGCGTGCTGATCTGGGTCATGATCGTGCCGATGCTGATGAAGGTGGATTTCGGGGCACTCGGCCAGGTCAGGCAGCAATGGCGCGGCATTGGCGTCACGCTGTTCGTCAACTGGGCAGTCAAGCCTTTTTCGATGGCACTGCTGGCTTGGCTATTCATTCGCCATATTTTCTCCCCATGGCTGCCGGCCGAACAATTGGACAGTTACATTGCCGGCTTGATCCTGCTCGCCGCAGCGCCGTGCACGGCAATGGTCTTTGTCTGGAGCCGACTGACCGGCGGCGATCCGGTGTTCACACTGTCGCAAGTGGCGCTGAACGACACCATCATGGTGTTCGCCTTTGCACCGATGGTCGGTCTGCTGCTGGGACTGTCGTCGATCACGGTGCCCTGGGATACGCTACTGACCTCGGTGCTGCTCTACATCGTCATTCCAGTCATCCTCGCCCAGCTCTGGCGCCATGCCTTGATGCGCCGCGGTCAAGCCGCCTTTGACCGCACACTGGAACGCATCGGTCCGCTGTCGATTACCGCGCTGCTGTTGACACTGGTGTTGCTGTTCGCCTTCCAGGGCGAGGCCATCTTGCGCCAGCCGCTGGTAATCGCGATGCTGGCGGTGCCAATCCTGATCCAGGTGCTCTTCAATTCCGGTCTGGCCTACTGGCTCAACCGCAAGGTCGGGGAAAAGCACAGTATCGCCTGCCCCTCGGCGTTGATCGGCGCAAGCAACTTCTTCGAGCTGGCCGTGGCTGCCGCCATCAGCTTGTTCGGCTTCCATTCCGGTGCGGCGCTGGCGACCGTGGTCGGCGTACTGATCGAAGTCCCGGCGATGCTGCTGGTGGTGCGCTTGGTCAACCGCTCGCGCGGCTGGTACGAGCGCGGTCACGTCACGAGCCATGCTGGAGCCGATAAACACCATTCCGAACCAGCCGCCACCGAGCCATAAGTGGCGTTTGACCATGAAGCCTTCGCTCTGCAAGGAAAGCGGTAAAGCGCCGTCGAACCGCATGCCAGAGGAAACCCATCTGATGTCGCCCGAGGCCGAGCCACGCGATAGTGCCTGGCAAGTTTTTCTGGTGTTCCTACGGCTGGGGCTGACGTCGTTCGGCGGACCGATTGCGCATCTGGGCTATTTCCGCACCGAGTTCGTCGAGCGCCGCCGCTGGCTGGACGACCGCAGCTATACCGATCTGGTGGCGCTGTGTCAGTTTCTGCCGGGACCGGCCAGCAGCCAGGTTGGCATGGCTCTCGGCCTGGGCCGCGCCGGCTGGAGGGGCGCATTAGCGGCCTGGGTGGGGTTCACGCTGCCCTCGGCGATCGCGTTGATCCTGTTCGCATACGGCATCACCGAGTACCGCGCCCTGGCCGAGAGTGGCTGGGTACATGGCCTCAAGGTGGTTGCCGTGGCCATTGTGGCCCAAGCCGTGTGGGGCATGGCCAGGTCGCTCTGCCCGGATCGTCCCCGCGCAGGACTGGCAATTCTGGCGGCACTGCTGACCTTGCTCCTGCCTTCGGCTGCGGGCCAGATCGCGGCCATCGTCATCACAGGACTGCTGGGACATTGGACGCTGAAGGTCACACAACCGGCTGTTGGCCGGACCCACGCCTATCCCGTCTCCAGAAAGCTGGGCACCGTGGCTTTGCTACTGTTCGTGATACCACTCATCGGGCTGCCGCTGTGGGCCGCAGCCAACGACTCCTCCACGATGGCATTGCTGGAAGGCGTCTATCGCTCCGGCGCGCTGGTCTTCGGTGGCGGCCACGTCGTGCTGCCACTCCTGCAAGCGACGGTCGTGCCCGCCGGCGTGGTGAGCAATGCCGATTTCCTTGCCGGTTATGGCGCGGCGCAGGCTGTGCCGGGACCGTTGTTCACGTTTGCGGCCTATGTCGGCGCGATGGCGTCCGGCCCTCTACATGGCTGGATAGGCGGCCTGGTGCTACTGGGGGTTATCTTCCTGCCAGCGTTTCTCATACTCGTCGGGGCATTGCCTTTCTGGGAAAGCCTTCGTTATCGCGCAGGCATACAAACGGTAATGGCCGGCATCAACGCGGGCGTGGTCGGCATCCTGCTGTCAGCACTGTATGACCCGCTATGGACCACCGCCATCCACAGCAGATCAGATTTCGGACTGGCACTCGCCGCGTTTGGGCTGCTGACCGTCGGGCGCCTGCCGCCAGTGTGCGTTGTGCTGGCGGCCGCCGTGGCGGGCTGGGCCATGGCACCCAGCATGTGAAACATAGCCTTGAAAGAGTGCCAAGGGCCTGGTTACGATTTTGCGATCTGGTGTTGCTCGACTGAGTCACAGGTTTCACGTAAACGCCGGGGAACCCCCACTGCCGATGCACTACCCGTACCTCGCAGTATGGCCAGCGCGCCATTACTGGATTGAGCAGCTCGCGTGCAACGTGCAACTCGGAGACATTGCAAGATCGCAAACAAATACCCAGTGCCCTCCCGTCTTTTCAGCTACGGTGAGAGACGCTTTTAATGGGAGGCCAGAGCGTCGCACATCTCCGTTAAGCCGCCTCCCGTCATGGTGTACAATGCCCCAATCACATTCAGGGTGTTCCATGTCCGGCAAAGAAAATACCGATTTCGGTTTCAAACAGGTGCCCACGACGGAGAAGGAGGGCCTGGTGGCCGGCGTATTCCATTCCGTCGCCGCCAAGTACGACCTTATGAACGACCTCATGTCGGGCGGGGTCCATCGCCTGTGGAAGCAGTTCACTATCGAGATGTCGAGCGTCCGTCCCGGCCAGCGAGTGCTCGATATCGCCGGCGGCACCGGTGATCTGGCAGCGAAGTTTTCCCGCATCGTCGGAGCCGAAGGCCTCGTGGTACTGGCCGATATCAACGACTCCATGCTACGCGTGGGGCGCGACAAGCTCACCGACAAGGGCGTGGCGGGCAACCTCGTCTACACCCAGGCGGACGCGCAATACCTGCCCTTTGCCGACAACAGTTTCGACTGCATCACCATCGCCTTCGGCCTGCG
>CAYXXZ010000137.1:0-6022 GCA_964469165.1 uncultured Porticoccaceae bacterium | reverse complement strand
GCGCGCCTGCTTTGGGAGCAGGATGTCGGGGGTTCGAATCCCTCTTCCCCGACCAATTCGTATGCGGTCGGACAGAGAAGGCAAGCAAGACGATTGCCGAGAAGAGAAGCAGTTCAATTCAATGGTGGCCGTAGCTCAGTTGGTAGAGCACAGGATTGTGGCTCCTGAGGTCGCGGGTTCGATCCCCGTCGGCCACCCCACTTCTCTCTTCGTTGTACGCCACATGCTGCCCCGTAGATCCCTCTTGGCCGCCGCCTCGTTGATCGATCGACCCTTGCAGCCTGAATCAGGGCAATGCGCCCGTAGCTCAGCTGGATAGAGCATCCGCCTTCTAAGCGGATGGCCGCAGGTTCGAATCCTGCCGGGCGCGCCATCCACCTGTATCAGGCTGTCTACTCCTTCATAAAAAACCCTTGAATTTCATCACGATAAGCCAATAATTGGCCACTTCCCGTCTATACCTGTCTCGTGCTATATCTATTATTTTTGTATCCCATGTATACACTGGTTTGAAAAATCGAACCTGGGGAGTCATACAAAATGAAGTGATCAGAGATCAAAAGACGGCCACTCAGCGACACGGCCCTCGCCACCCTGAAGCCAAGCGAAACGTCATCAGCCTATGTGCGGAAATATTTTTTGGCGAGATCAAGAGTTTTGGAAACCTCAGCCTCTCCCAGGCACGCTTTTCCAGGGGAGATGCCGAGATATTCAAATACGTTGCCATTAGATTTGGTGATGGTAGTCATGCTGCATTTTCAAGCGACCGGATGGAATCCGATCTTCAAGCCAAGGGCACTAGCCACTTTCACCACGGTGGCAAAGCTGGGGTTACCTTCGCCAGAAAGCGCTTTGTAAAGCCCGGCGCGGGAAATGCCAGCATCCTTGGACAACTGCGCCATGTTCCTGGCACGTGCAACCACACCAAGGGCGCGGGCGATGAAAGCAGGATCGTCTCCAGCTTCTTCCAGGCACGCTTCCAGATAGAGCGCAATGTCTTCGTCGGTTTTCAGGTAATCGGCACTGTCGTAGTGGGAAAATTTCTCATTCATGGTTCACCTCCATTCAGTGGCTATCATTTTCGCCCGTTTGATGTCCGCAGTCTGTGTGCCTTTGTCGCCGCCGCACAGAAGAACAATCAGCACGTCACCGCGCTGCATGTAATACACCCGGTAGCCTGGGCCGTAGTCGATTCGCAGTTCAGACAACCCATCTCCCACCGGCTTCACATCACCCGCGTTGCCCAATGCCAGGCGATCTATTCTCGCTTGAATGCGCACCCGTGCACGGGCATCGCGCAAGCCATTCAGCCAGTGGTCGAAGGTGGCACTTTTGACAATTTCGTACATGAAAAGAGTGTATACCACAGTAGACACCCTGTAAAGCAGACGCTATCAAGACTCTTGCCCACTGCCGCCAGACAGGTCTATGCTTCCCCCGCACCTGCAAAATCAGGTGCCGGGCTTGGCGGGAGGGAAGCGGAAAAAAACCGTATCACAGGAGCTTTGCCATGACTCCACGTCATACCCCCGCCCTTATTCCGTCCGCGCTACGCAGACAAGCCCAACGTCACCGCCGTTCCGCCCTGGCCGCCGATATACCGGCATCCTTTCGACTTTCCCGCTACTGGTCGCACGTCGGGCAAGCACGCGCCCTGAAGGCTCTGAGCCGCGCGCAACGCACCGGCGCCACCACGGTAACGGGTAAGTCGCTGGCGGAAGCCGGCAAAAAGGAAGTGGTTTTTATGTGCAGGCAAAAAGCTCCCCGCACTGATTGCAGCCAGGCGGGGAAGTCAAATGGTTCGCTCTAAAGCGTGGCATCATGGATCAAAAAAAGAGGAACGTCCTCAGTCTATGACTGCTCAGTCATAGCCCGATCCCCTTCAGCAGCTATCATTGTTGCCCCCAAGTTCAACAAAGCTGCCTGTATTACCTCTTCACAAAAGAAATGATTTCAAGCAGTCCGCGGATTAACCTCTCTTACAATGACTTTCCCGGCCTCGATCTCAGCCGTGCGCAGGTCATAGGCGGACTGCATGTTAAGCCAGCTTTGCGCATCGCCACCAAAGTAGCGAGCCAGACGCAAAGCCGTATCCGCCGAAACACCCCGGCGCTCCCGCACAATGTCATTGATTCGCGCTGGCGTTACGTGAAGCGCCTTTGCCAGTGCATTGGCACTCATATTCAGCGGGATCAGATAATCTTCCCTCAACACTTCTCCCGGATGCACCGGGCGCATGCCATTCTTTATCACGCTCAGATCCTCCTAGTGGTAATCCACAATTTCAACATCAAAGACGCCTTCATCCCGCCATACAAAGCAGACACACCACTGGTCATTGATACGAATACTATGCTGTCCTGCCCGGTCGCCCTGGAGTTGTTCCAGTCGGTTACCGGGTGGACTACGCAAAAATTCCAGTGTCGCAGCCGCATCCAGTTGCGCCAGTTTTCGGGTGGCCACAGCCAAGATTGCCGACCATCGCCGAGACTTACCCGTCTCGAACAAGGCTTGCGTATCGCGGCAACGGAAGCTCCTAATCATGAAGCATATCGCATATCGATAAACGGCATACGTCAAACCCTCAGTCCTGCCATAGCTCTGTCCTATACTGTGGGATAGCAGGTCGTATATATAGCTCTCCGAGAGGCGTCCAAGGAACCCGCACAGAAGGCTCCGGCGGAGTGGGCCTTTTTAATGTGCGCTCAGCATGGGAGCACATGACAAAGACAGTTAACCAGCTCTCACCCGGCACCAAATTACCCGCTGCCAGAAGATTTTTCTGCCCTCAACCATGTGCAAACGGTATTTTCCGGCAGACGGCCCCACCATGCCCGTAATTCTTTGTTATAAAAATAAATCCTTGTTATAAAACGAAATCCCAATACACCCCGCAAGAAAACGAAATATCCGGCAGGGCCCTTCTCTTTGCTTGGTCACACCAGCGCTCGCGCTTGAAGCTTATGGCATACAGCCCGCTTATCCTGAATTCTCAACGGCTGTGCAAAGCTCGGCGTCCATACCTCGTTGCACATTCGCACACAAAAGCAAATTCTCCTTTTCCGAAGCAGCGCAGTGCGGCACACTAGCAACATGAATGCAGTTGCCCCCATCCCGTTCGACAACAGTTACACGCGCCTCCCGGAACGTTTCTACAGCCGCAAGCCACCTGCGCCGGTAAAGGCGCCACATATGATCCGCAGCAACGCGGCGCTGGCGCAAGCCCTCGGCATCGACATCACCTGGCTGGCGTCCAGCGATGCCGCACAGGTGCTGTCCGGCAACCGCCTGCTGCCCGGCTCGGAGCCCATCGCCACCGTGTACGGCGGACATCAGTTCGGCAGCTGGAACCCGCAACTGGGCGACGGCCGCGCCATTCTTCTCGGCGAATTGCTCAACCCCCAGGGCCAGCGTTTCGACATCCAGCTCAAGGGCGCGGGACAGACGCCCTACTCCCGCATGGGCGATGGTCGCTCCCCGTTGGGGCCGGTGTTGCGGGAATACATCGTCAGCGAGGCGATGGCGGCTCTCGGCATTCCCACCACACGCAGCCTCGCCGCCGTCGCCAGCGGCGAATACGTGTTTCGCAATGCCGCACTGCCGGGCGCGGTTCTCACCAGAGTGGCGCGCAGTCACATTCGCGTCGGCCATTTCGAGTATTTTGCCTCGCGAGAAGATACGGAGGCGGTACGTGCGCTGGCGGACCACGTCATCGCTCGCGATTTTCCCGACGCCGCCGCGGCCCAGAGCCCCTATATCGCTCTGCTCGATGGCGTGATCGCCCGCCAGGCGGCACTGATCGCCAAATGGCAGCTCGTCGGGTTCATTCACGGTGTCATGAATACCGACAACATGCTGCTGTGCGGCGAAACCATCGATTACGGCCCGTGCGCCTTCATGGACACATTCGATCCTGACGCCTGCTTCAGCTCCATCGACCACGGTCGCCGCTACGCCTACAAGAATCAGCCGGTGATCGCCCAGTGGAATCTGAGTTGGTTCGCGCAGAGTCTTCTGCCCCTGATCGACCGCGACGAAGACAAGGCCATTGCAGTGGCCCAACAGTCGTTGAATCGCTATCCCGAATTGTTCGACGAAGCCTACAGCACGGGCCTGCATCACAAATTCGGGTTCAGTGAGCGCAGCGACGAGACGCGGGTGTTCATCCAGGCGTTCATGGACAAGATGGTGGTGGAGCCCGTGGATTTCACGCTGTGCTTCCGCCATCTTGCCGATCGGGCAGGCAACGGTAGCGGGGCGAAGGTGGATTACCAACTGCCGCAAACGTTCAACGCCATGCTCACCAAGTGGGAGACATTGCTGGGCCAGGATAACGCCGCAATCGACATGAGCAGGGTGAATCCTGCCTATATTCCCCGCAACCACCTGGTGGAAGAGGCCATTCAGGCAGCACAACAGGATGACGACTTCGCGCCCTTCCATCGCCTGGTGGATCGCCTGGCAAACCCCTGGGACTACGATCCACAAGACAGTCGTTACGCCGCACCACCGGCACCGGATCAGGTGGTCACACAGACGTTTTGCGGCACCTGAATCCTGTCGGCCTCGTAAGGCAGCGCGGCTCTCAGCCTTCCCGCTCTCCCGCCGCCTCGACGATGGCCAGCATCTGTTCATCGATGGCGACCGCCATGCGGTCGAGGTCCTCAAAGGTCACCGCCAGTTCCACCACCCGCCCCTCGCTGTCCTCGAACTGCAACAGGTAGCGCCACTCCGGAGCGCGTCGCACTATCCGAAAATTCTTCAGACTCTTCATTCCCATCCCCTCATTCAAGCAACAAGCGCAGGCTGTCCAGATCTTCGACCGCCTGCGCCGCGCGCTGGATGATCTCCAGCGATTCCGAATCCGGCTGCATGCTCGGCTGCAAGGCACCAAAGCCGATGGTCACCAGCCAGCCCACCAGGGTGTACAGGGTCTGGCGACGGTAGAGCTCCCAGGCGTCGTCAAAGGTCGGCGCGGGCGCGCCGCGCTCGGTAAGACGCGCCAGATAAAAGGCCAGCAGCTCTTTCTCCCACAAGCGGCGCTCAGCGATGGGCAGCGACGTCACCAGGGTGTAAACGTAGTCGTGGCTCCAGGCACCTTTCATGGTCACCTGCCAGTCCGCCAGCCCGATTCGGTCATCGGCGGTCCTGTAGAAGTTGCGCAGGTGCGGGTCACCCACCAGATAGGTGTGGGGTTTGCGTGCGCTGATGGCCACGGCCTTGAGAAACGCGTTCCAGATGTCATCCTTGCGGCCCACCAGGCTCGCCGGCAGCACCTCCGCCGCCCGCGCCAGACCGTTGACGGTGAGCTGCTCCAGTTCCATGCCCTCGATGAGCTTTCCGGCATAGGTGAGCGGGTCCATCAGCCAGCTGAACTCGCTGTCCAGCCGCGCGCTGCCCCAGTAGCTGGCGTGCAGGTCCGCGAGAATCGCCAGCATGCCCTCGATATCACTGCGCGCAATGGGTGTGTTCACTTCGAAGAAGGTGGCGCCCTGGCTGTGGACCACGTCGTCCATCAGCAGCGACAGGCGACAGGAGCGCTCGTCGAAGGCCGCGTGGTACGCTCTGGGCGTTTCGATATCCAGCTCGGGCTGAATGCGGCTGTAGAACATGGGTTCGTTGCGGTCGATGTCGAGGCGGCGCAGGTGCAGGCGCACGTAGAAATCCTTCTCGCACTTGTGGAACAGGTGCGTGGGCAGGCCAGCCGCCTGCCCTGCCGCGTTGTAACCGAGCCGCAGGGCGCAGCGGTTGCCGGACCCGGCGCTTTCCTCGCCCAGCGCCACCGCAGTGACGCGAGCGCCAGGGTGATCCCCACACAGCACCGCTGTGAGATATTCCACGGTCAGCGCCTGCGGTGAAGGCGGTACCTCGTCGAGCGTGGTGGGTCTGGGATCGGTCAGTCTTTCCCAGGCCACGTTGCGACCGATACGATTGATCGCCGCAGCGCGGCGAAATTCCTGTGCAATGTCGTTCCAGTTGCCTGCCATCTGTTGTCTCCGGATAAGGTTGGTCAGCTGCGGCT
>CAYXXZ010000136.1:0-6207 GCA_964469165.1 uncultured Porticoccaceae bacterium | reverse complement strand
TTGATGGCGCGGCCGTCTCTTTCCAGCTTGAGAATATGTGCCCACAGGGAATAGATGGCGATCTTGTGAATTTCCGGTTCCACGTCATCGTAAGCCAGCGGCACCAGGCCTTCGAGGGTTGATTCACCCAACTTTTCCATCGCGGAAATGATCTTGGCTTCGCGGAACTGGCGATGCCTGATGAGCCCGTCGATTTCCGCGCCGGGATCGGTCATCACCCGGCCATGCGCCGGCGCGATGGCGTCGATGCTGTAGTTCTTGAGTTTTTCCAGGGAATCCATGAAATCCTTGAGATCCCCCGATGGCGGCAGGATCACCACGCTGATCCCCTCCATGAGGTGATCACCGGCGAACAGCAGATTTTCCTCGCGCAGCAGGAAGCAGAAATGATTGCCCACATGCCCAGGGGTGAAAACCGCTTCCAGCGTGAAATCCCCGCCCTGGATCAGGTCACCTTCCTTCACGTTTTCGTCCACCTGGAAACTGGTGTCCTGGTGGCCGTCACTGGGCTCGAGCACGCAGCCGATGGCCTGCGCCCCGGTCGCCTCGCGCAAGGGCTGTGCGGCGGGCGAGTGGTCGGGATGGGTATGAGTGGCCACCACCCATTTGATGGCGCCACCCGCGGCGTCGAGGATAGCCTCCACATGGCTGTCGATCAGCGGCCCCGGATCGACCACCGCGATTTCGTCGCACCCCACCAGATAGGTATTGGTGCCGGGTCCGGTCATCTTGCCGCCGTTGGGCGCAGTGATGCGCCGCACCAGCGGTGAAAGCTGATACACCCTGCCGGGTTCGATAGTGTCCGCGTCAGCCATGGGGGAAGTCCTCGCTTATCCCAGCCGGGCGATGGGCACCACGGGATCCACATCCGCCTCGTAGTCCACATTGTCGAAGGCAAAGCCGAACAGATGGAGAAACTCCTCTTTGTAGGCGGCAAAGTCCGTCATTTCGGCAATGTTCTCGCTGGTCACCTTCGCCCAGGCGTCGGCCACGACGTTCTGAATCTCGGGGCGCAGTTCCCGTTCATCCACCCGCAGGCGACCTTCTTCGTCGAGACGGGGACTGTCGCTGTACAGGCATTCGCTGAACAGGCGGTGCAGCTGTTCGATGCAGCCTTCATGGGAGCCATCGGCCTTCATTGCCCGGAACAGCAGCGACAGGTAGAGCGGCATGATGGGAATCGCGGAGCTCGCCTGGGTCACCACCGCCTTGAGCACGGACACCCGCGCGTCGCCCTGGCGCGCCGCCAGCTTCGTGCGGATGTCCAGCACGCGGCGATCCAGGTCTTTCTTGGCCTGGCCGATGGTGCCGTCCCAGTAGATATCCCAGGTGATCTTTTCGCCGATATAGGTGAACGCCGTGGTTTTCGCACCTTCAGCCAGCACGCCGGCTTCATCGAGGGCGTCGATCCACATCTGCCAGTCCTCGCCGCCCATCACCGCCACGGTGTTGGCGATCTCTTCTTCGCTGGCGGGCTCCAGGCTGATTTCCTGGATCGTTTCCTTGTCGGTGTTGATGCCGCGCTGGGTCACGGCCTTGCCGATGGGCTTGAGGGTGGAGTTAAAAACCTCACCGCTCTTGGGGTGCTGGCGGCGCGGTGCGGCGAGACTGTAGATCACCAGATCGACCTGGCCGAGATCTTCCTTGATGGCGGCGATGGTCTGCGCCTTGATTTCGTCGGAAAAGGCGTCGCCATTGATGCTTCTGGCGTAAAGGCCATCCTGTTCGGCAAAGCGGTGAAAAGCCGCGCTGTTGTACCAGCCAGCAGTGCCTGGCTTGCCTTCCGCGCCCTCCCTCTCGAAAAAGATGCCCAGCGTGGATGCGCCATAGCCGAAAGCCGCGGTGATGCGCGCCGCGAGGCCGTAACCAGTGGAGGCGCCGATTACCAGTACTTTCTTTGGACCGGCGCCGGACAGGTTCTTGCCTTTGATGTAGCCGATCTGACGGCGGACACTCTCTTCGCAGCCCTTGGGATGGGCCGTAACACACATGAAACCGCGAACTCTGGGCTTGATGATCATGAACTCTCCCTCGACGAAAAACCCCGGCACCGACAAACCTGTGAACCGCTGCCGGGTCGCTCTAGTAGCTGGTCATGATAACCCGAAGAGCGCTTCGACTTCACGCCGTTCGCGATATCGTAACCAGGCTCTCAGAGCTGCCACTACGGATCAGGTCGCGCCATGCCGTGTGGCGTTTCCAGCTTCATGCGCCAGGGCTTGGGCCCTGTGGCCCCGTACACCCAGCCCTGCACCTCGATGCGATCACCCTGCAGGCGCGCCACCTCGGATTTCTTGAAACGATGCTGGTGCTCTGGGTAGATCACCGCCGCAAGGCCGCCTTCGAAGTTGATCCACCAGGCTTTCGAGAAGGTTATTTTTTCCACGCGGCCCTGCACGCGCTGAAAGCCGCCCTTGCGCAGCGCCTTCGACGACACCGCATCCGTGCGCCACAGCGCCAGTTGCTGAGTTCGCGCCCTGTGCTGAGCGTCCGCCAGGCAGTCCACCAGGCTCAGGTTTGGCGGCACCGCGACGTGCCAAGCAAGCCCCTGGGTCAGCAAATGGGCTTCGAGGCTCTCGCCCCTGGCGTTGAAGATATGGCCGAGCACGCGACCGTGGTTGTCGCGCTTTTCGCGATCGAGCACCAGCGTGGCGCGACTGCCTTTGGGTATGAAGGCCTCGACCGCACGCTTGGCGTCCAATGCATAGGGCTGCGGTGGATTCATCTCCGGCGCATTGACGCCGATCAGGCGCACGCGGCGGCCATCCTTCAGGCGCACCGTATCGCCGTCGGTGATGGAGGCAATGGTTACCGTCGCGGGCTTCAAGTGAGAGGGCAGTGTTTCCAGCGCGCAATACCCCGCAGCCCAGGCGCCTCCCGAAAAACCTGCAACGGCAAACCACAGGCAAACAAAAACGCCCCGGCTTCGCAACCGGGGCGTCCTGGCAAACAGCATATCGAACTTACTTGCTGGAGATCTTGCCGCCAAAGCGTTTCTTGAAGCGGTCGATCCGGCCACCGGTATCGGCGACCTTCTGCTTGCCGGTGTAGAAAGGGTGGCAGTTGGAGCACACGTCGAGGTGGATGGCCTGCGCTCTGGTGGAGCCCACTTCGATGACGTTGCCACAGCCGCAGGTGGCGGTCATGGGGCCGTACTGGGGATGGATCTCAGCTTTCATGTTTGTTTGCCTCGGTGCTTGCATACCGCCACCCGGTCATTTACTTTCTCTCTGCCGGGCACCGTACGCTGTTGGTCTACGGAGCGCGCATACTACCAGAAGCTGACTGTTTTTCAACCTGATCGTGACGTCATCGATCAGGTTCCAACGATCCGGAAATCCCTTGATATTCACCGTTGCCGTTCCCTGCCCTCTGCGGCGCACCTTCGACTATCTGCATCCCGACAGCGCTCCCGGCGTCGAGCTGCGTCCGGGCACTCGGGTGAGAGTGCCGTTCGGTCGTCAAACCCTGGTGGGCATGGTCATCGCGCAGACACAGGACAGCACCACACCGGAGGACAAACTGCGCGCCATCACTGAAGTGATCGACGCCGAGCCGCTGCTCGATAGCGACGCGCTCGCGCTCTGTCTGTGGGCTGCCAGCTACTACCAGCACCCGGTCGGCGATGCGGTTTTTTCCACGCTGCCAACCCTGCTGCGCCGCGGCGCGCCCGTTCCCGACAGCCACCGCGAATACTGGCAGCTGAGCACACTGGGCCTCGGCCTCGCCGAGACCTCGCTGGCACGGGCAAAGAAACAGCAGGCGCTGGTAGGGTTTGTGCGCGATCAGGGGCAAGCAACGAGCGAGTCCCTCCTCGCCGCGGGCTTCACCCGCGCCATCATCAACGCCGTCAGAGACAAGGAGCTGATTGCGCTGGTCCGCGAAACGGCGCCGATTGCAACCTTCGACAGCAGCCTGGCGGAAGCGCCTCTGGCCCTGCGCGACGACCAGGCGCGAGCGCTGGCGGCGCTCGATTATCAACGCTTCGCCACCTACCTGCTGTTTGGCGATACCGGCACCGGCAAGACCGAGGTCTATCTGCAGGCTATCGCCCAGGTGCTGGCGTGTGGCCGCCAGGCGCTGGTGCTGGTACCCGAGATCAATCTCACCCCGCAAACCCTGGCGCGCTTTCGGCGCCGCTTTCGTTGCGACGTCGCCGTCATGCATTCCGGCCTCAGCGACCGCGAGCGCCTCCAGGCCTGGGCCGATGCGCGACGTGGCAAGGCCGGTATCGTCATCGGCACACGCTCGGCGATTTTCACACCGCTGGCGCGCCCCGGCATCATCATTCTCGACGAAGAACACGACCCCTCATTCAAGCAGCAGGACGGCTTTCGCTACTCCGCCCGCGACCTGGCCGTGATGCGCGCCAGCCGCGAGAACATTCCCGCCATTCTCGGCAGCGCCACTCCCGCACTCGAAAGCCTGAGCAATGCGGCGCGCGGCCGCTATCACCTTCTCGAACTGACGGAGCGCGGCACCAGCGCCGCAGCACCGCGCTGGCAACTGGTCGACCTCAAGGGCAGCGAATTGCGCGGCGGCTTCTCGGCGCCGGTTCTCGACGCCATGAAGGAAGAGCTTGCCCTCGGCAACCAGGTGCTGGTGTTTCTCAACCGCCGCGGCTACGCGCCCTTGCTGCTGTGTCACGAGTGCGGCTGGCAGGCCGAGTGTCGGCATTGCTCAGCGCGCATGACCACACACCTCGGACAGCGGCGCCTGATCTGCCACCACTGCGAAGCGCGCCAGCCCATTCCGGCCCATTGCAGCACCTGCGGCAGCGTCAACATTCAGTTCGTCGGCCAGGGCACGGAGCGCAGCGAAGAGGTACTCAATACGTTCTTTCCGGGCACCCGCATTCTGCGCCTCGATCGCGACAGCACCCGGCGCAAACAGGCGATGGCCGACGCCGTGGCGGAAATCCACCGCAACGAACCCTGCATTTTGGTAGGCACCCAGATGGTCGCCAAGGGCCACCACTTTCCCGCCGTGACCCTCGCAGTGCTGCTCGACGTGGACAGCGGATTGTTCAGCACGGATTTTCGCGCCGCCGAACGCACCGCGCAACTCATCACCCAGGTGGCGGGCCGCGCCGGACGGGAAAGCACTGACGGCAGAGTGCTGATTCAGAGCCATTACGCGGATCACCCACTGCTCAGAGGGCTCATGGAAGGCGGTTATCGCGGCTTTTCGCAGATGCTGATCGCCGAGCGCCAACACCAGCAGTTGCCGCCATTCAGTTTCATGGCCCTGGTGCGCGCGGAAGCGGCTGTGCCGGACGATGCGGAAAATTTTCTGCACGCCGCGCGAAGCCTTCTCGAAAAACATCTTCCACCGACGCCGGATGTCCGCTATCTGGGCCCGTTGCCCGCCGCACTCGAGAAACGCAAAGGCTTTCACAGGTACAATCTGTCAGTGTTCACCACCAACCGCAGCCAGTTGGGCGAGGCGCTGCGCGAAACCTGCCTTGCCCTCGAAGCGCAGAAAATACCGCGCACCTTGCGCTGGTCGGTAGATATCGACCCACAGGAAACAATCTGATTATTATTGAAATCATCAGGTTACAAGACGAATTTAAATGAAAACTCTATTTGTCACCTGCATTCTTGTATAATCGGCCTGACCAGCCGCAGAGCACCGAATATAGAAGCATCTTCACAACACCATGAGCAGACAAAGAGAATACGTCCCCCCCAGCCGCCGCAAGCCCCAGGCACGCAATACCAGGGTCAAGCCTTCTTCGCGTCAGCCGCTGCCCGGCTGGATGTGGATGGTGGGCGGCATTCTCATCGGCGCACTAGTCACCGCCATCATCAATGTCGGAGGTGGCGACAAGGACGCCGAATCCGGCGCCGAGATCGCAGCTAGTGAGGTGATGGAAGCCACGTCCGGCGATGACACCCGGTCATCATCCTCCCACAAACCGCGCTTCGACTTTTATACCCTGCTCAAGGAAAACGAAGTTCTGGTACCGGACGAGGACGGCAACCTGCCCGTCGCCAAGGCCGTGGTGATCGCCGAACAGCAAACACCACCGGAAGAGCAACCCAAGCCGCAGCCGGCTGACGTGGTGGCAACCACACCAAAACAAGAAGCGCCTGCCCCCACGCCCAGGCAGGAACAGAAACCCGCAACGCCGCCACAGCAGGAAACGACGAAAGCCATCGCGCCCGATCCCGTGAAGGAAGCCGCGCCCATCGTCGTCCAGGC
>CAYXXZ010000135.1:0-6373 GCA_964469165.1 uncultured Porticoccaceae bacterium | reverse complement strand
GGGCGTCCAGGGCGTCGACAATGTTGAGCAGGGCGAAAATGATATTGACAAAGGGATCGTAGCGCAAACTGGATGCACCCAGGCGGTGCTCCACCCTGGCTGTTTTTCGCCAGTTCTGCGTGGTCAGCAGCGCGCTGTGGTCATGCGCATACAGCAAGGTTTCCTCTCCCATCCTCTGATTATGCTTGCCCAGTTCCCTGTACAGCGCGACGCTGCCTTGATGGCCCCCCGAGATGTCCACCGGCGAGCAGAGTTCATCATCGAGGCCGTACAGGGTCTTCAGGCGCAGGCGCTCGAAGGCCTCTTCTTCCGGCAGAAACAACAGGCTGCAGGGCAAACTCGTGCGCAGAAAGCACTGTTGCAGATATTCACCAAAAGCGCCTTCCGCCACCAGATTTTCACCCTCGGCGTCCGTCACGCTGACATTGAGCTGGATGGCATTGGGAATGTGCACCGCGCGCACTTCCCCCGCAAACAGGGTTTTGCTGCCCGGCGCCAGCTTGCCCTGATCCCCCGACCAGACGACGGGCCTGATCAGCACCTCTGCAACCCCCTGGCGCGCCATGATGCGGGGCAGATGAGCCATCACGAACGCGAGGTTGCGCGCTTCCTGCAGCGGTGTCTGGCCGGCGAAATCAGATACATATTCCCACTGGTGGCGCCAGTATTCCCGTACCAGGCGCCCGGCGATGCCGAAGCGCGCCAGCTCCCGGTTGATCGCCTCGAAATCGAGATCGGTCGGGGCCGCGCCCGGCACATAGCAGCCTTCGAGCTCGAAATGTACCGCGGGCGTGAAACCCATGCGCCGGATACGCTCCTGGAGCAGCGCGATGACCTGGCTGGCAAGGGCGCTCACGGTTGGGTGCTACCGTCCACGGTCAGCATCGCCGCCAGCTTTTCCGCGATCATCACCACCGGCGCGTGGGTGTTGCCGCTGACGATATTCGGCATCACCGAGGCATCGGCAATGTACAGGTTGTCGAACTCGCGCACTTTCAGGCGCGCATCGACCACCGCCGAGGCATCCCCGTCCTCACCCATTTTGCAGGTGCCGACGGGATGGAAGATCGTGGTGGCGATGTCGCCCGCGGCGCGGACCAGTTCTGCGCGGCTGACAAGCGCTGCTCCGGGCCTGATTTCGCGGGGGTTCAGCGCACGCGCCGCGGGCTGGCGGGCGATTTCCCGGGTGATCTCGATACTGCGCACGGCGATGTCGCGGTCCTGATCCGTGCTCAGATAGCGGGGATCGATGCGCGGCGCCTGCGCCGGATCGATGCTGCGCACATCCACGCGCCCGCGACTCGCGGGGCGCAGGTTGCAGATACTCGCCGTCATACCGGGAAAACGATGCAGATGAATACCCAACCTGTCCGCACTCATGGGTTGTACGTGATATTCCAGATCGGGGCGCGCCATGGCGGGATCGGATTTGAGGAAGGCGCCCAGTTGACTCGGCGCCATGGTCAGCGGGCCCGTGCGATGCATGAGATACTCCGCGCCCATGCGCAGCCTGCCGCGCCAGGTGCCCATCAGGTCGTTGAGGGTGAGAGCGTTTTCCACCTGGAAGGCAACGCGGATCTGCAGATGATCCTGCAGGTTGGCGCCCACTCCATCGAGCCTTTTGCGGCAGGAAATACCCGCATCACGCAGGACAGATTCTGCGCCGATACCGCTGCGCTGCAGAATACAGGGCGACGACACCGCTCCCGCACACAGAATGACCTCCCCCGACGCAGCCAACTGCTGGCGCCGTCCACCAACGATGATCTCGACACTGCCTACGCGCGCGCCATCCCACAGCAGTTTGTCGACCAGCACGCCGCTGCGCACCTCGAGATTCGTGCGCCGCCGCACCGGGTTCAGAAACGCGCGCTTGGCGGAACAGCGCACACCGTTGATTTGGTTGACGTGGAAAAGCCCCACGCCGCTGTTGTCGCCGGTATTGAAATCGTCGCTGTCGGCGATGCCGTATTCGTTACAGGCGGCCTGCCACACATTGAGCACAGGCCAGTGCAGGCGCTGCCGCTCGACGCGCAGCTCGCCATCGGCACCGTGAAACTCGCTGGCGCCCGCGAAATAATTCTCCGATTTCCTGAACAGTGGCAGCACCTCGCGCCACGCCCAGCCCGGCAGGTTCCAGCTATCGTAATCCTGGCGCTGGCCGCGCATGTAGATCATGCCGTTGATGGCACTGCAACCGCCCAGCACCTTGCCGCGCGGGTACGGCAACACACGGTTATTGAGGCCCTCCTGGGGTTCGAGCTCATAGCACCAATCGGCACGGGGATTGCCCATCGCGTACAGGTAACCCACAGGCACATGAAAGCCGGGCCAGCGGTCCTCGCCGCCCGCTTCGAGCAGGAGTACACGCCGCGACGCATCCGCGGACAAGCGGTTGGCGAGCACGCACCCGGCGCTGCCCGCGCCGATGATGATGGTATCGAAGGATTTCACGGTTCAGGAATCATCACACAGTAATTGGAAATTCAAGCCAGAGCCCTGCGTAAGGCACAGTGAGCTGTAAGCCATAAGCTTTAAGCAGGAGCACTGGAAGAACTGAGCTATGCCCGAGTTTAACCCAGACGGATGCACCATCCGTACTCCTGTAGGAGCCTGCCTGCAGGCGACACAACCATTTTCAGTTGACAGTTCACAGGAGAGCGCCACGCTCATACTGTGAACTGTGAGTGCGTAGGTTGGGCTGAGGAACGAAGCCCAACATCTGTGAGACATATCTACCTTGAAAACTGTTGGGCTTCGTTCCTCAGCCCAACCTACGGGGCTGTTTTTCCTACGCCCGTAGGGGCAATTCATGAAACCGGCTTTATCGGTTCGCGCAATTGCCCCTACGGTATCTAGGGAGTATGCACTCTTCAAAAGATCGTAAACAGGTTCTGAAAAACAGCAACGCCCGGCGGTCTCCCCTCTCCGCGCTTCAGCACTCCAGCGCCTGCCGTATCTTGCCTGCCAGTTCGCCGGGTTTGTACGGCTTGTCGAGCATGACGCCAGATTGCTGCCGCCCTTCCTCATGCATTGTGCCTTCGGCATAGCCCGAGGTGTAGAGCACCTTGAGATCGGGGCGCAAAGCGAGCGCCCGACGCACGAGCTCTGGGCCATCCATACCGGGCATCACCACATCCGTGAACAGCAGGTCGACCACCTCACCCCCTTCCAGCACCGCCAGCGCCTGTCGCCCGTTGGCGACCTCGCAAACCCGGTAACCCAGCGCCTCGATCTGGCGGCGGGCAAACTGCCGCACCATGGCGTCGTCCTCGACCAGCAAGATGCGCTCGCCGGCGGGCGCCGCGGCAGATTCGAAATCCGGTGCTGGTCGCACGTCCTGCACGGTTTGCGCGCGCGGCAGGAAGAGGCGAAAGGTGGCACCTGCGCCAGTTTCGGAGTGTACGCTGATGTATCCCTGACTCTGCCTCGCGAAACCGTACACCATGGCGAGCCCCAGGCCCGTGCCCTTGTCGACGTCCTTGGTCGTGAAAAACGGCTCGAAAATGTGCTCGAGATTCTCTGCCGCAATGCCCGCTCCGGTGTCGGACACATCGATCCGCAGATACGGCCCGGGTCGCATATCACCCAAGCCAGCCACCTGAGCCTGATCCAGCCACAGGTTGCGCGTTTCGATGACCAGACGGCCGCCACCGGGCATCGCATCCCTGGCGTTGATGGACAGGTTGAGCAGAGCATTTTCCAGTTGACTGGGATCGGCCATGGCTTGCCATATCCCCGGCTGGTGGCGGGTGTGGATCTCGATGTGCGGACCGAGACTGCGCGCCAGCAACGGCATCATGTCTTCGATCAGAGCGGGCACCGCAACGGCGCGCGGCTCGAGCGATCTGCGCCTGGCAAATGCCAGCAGGCGCTGGGTCAGATCGGCGCCGCGCTGGGCGGCGGTCGCCGTCATGCGCGCCAATTCCTGCAGATCTTCGCGATCGGCGAGCCATTCTTCAAGCAAGCTGGCATTGCCGAGAATCACCGTCAGCAGGTTGTTGAAGTCGTGGGCGATGCCACCCGTCAACTGACCGATGGCCTCCATGCGTTGGGACTCCCGCAACTGGCGCTCGAGCGCCTTCTGGTCGGTGATATCGCGAATGACGCCGGTCAGGCGCCAGGGCCGTCCCTGCCCATCGCGGATCAGAAACGCCCTGTCGTCGACCCAGCGCACCACGCCATCCTTGCGGATCATCCTGTAACGCAGTGCTTCGGGCGCCTGATCCCAGTTTTCGTGAGCCTGCGCCACTTTTTTCTGAATGCGCTCGCGGTCTTCCGGATGCACCAGCGTAATCCATGAAGAAGGCTGGTGATCGAAGAGCTGGGCTGGATAGCCAAACAGCTTTTCAAAGGTCGGACTCAGAAAGATGAGCTCATTGCTGTGCAGATCCTCCATCCAGAATACGTCATCCATGGCTTCATCCATCTGGCGAAAACGCGCCTCGCTCTCGCGCAGGGCAATTTCCTGGCGATAGTTCTGAATGGTGATGGCCGCCAGATGACTGATCCGCTCTGTCAGCAACAGATCTTCCTGACCCGGACTCTTGAGCTGACGGTAATAGACGGCAAAACTACCGAGCACCTTGCCGGCGCCGTCGAAGATCGGTGTCGACCAGCAGGCGCGCAAGCCGTGACAAAGCGCCAGTTCCCGGTAATCCGCCCACAATGGATCGCTGCCAATGTCGCTCACCACCACCTGTTCCTTGCGGTACATGGCGGTGCCGCAGGCTCCTGCGCCGGGGCCGATCGGCTGCCCCGCGACGGCGCTGTTGAATGCTTGCGGCAGACTGGGCGCGGCGCCGTGGCGCATATGTATGCCATCATCATCGAGCAACAGCACCGACGCCATGGCATGTGGCAACACCTGCTCGATGCCGCGCACCATTTCCGCGAGAATCGTGGCCAAGCGCTCTTCGCGCAGCACCATGGCCATGACCCGCGCTTCCATATCCTGGAGGCGCTGGGCGCGCTGGTTTTCGGTGACATCGCGAAAAGACAGCGCCAGCCCGCCCTTCTGCGGCAGGCAGCGCACATCGAAGAAACGCTCGTCAATCTGGCACAACAGGGCTTTGGCTTCGGTCAGGCCGGCCTGCACTACCGGCGCGAGCACGTCGCGCAACGCAGCCGGCAGCGCGGCGAGAAAATCCTTGCCGGCGCACGGCGCCGAACCCGCCGCCAGAATCGTATCCATGGCGCGATTGGCGAACTCGATGCGCAACTGATCATCGAGAATCACGAAACCATCGGTAATGGCCTCGAGAATCTGCGAAACACGCGCCCCCAGCTCGCTGTTCTTGTCATCGAGGGCCTTCTCGTCGTGGATATCCAGGGTGGAACCGAACCAGCCGCTGAGGTGCCTTTCGTCATCCCACTGCGGTTCGGCGCGCGTCAGCATCCAGCGATACTGACCATCGCTGCGCCGCATGCGAAAGCGCGCCTGGTAATCACTCTTGCCGGCAACGGCCTGCGGCCACAGGACTCTGACGCTGTGCTGATCGTCTTCATGCACCCTGTCAAACGCGCCGGAAGCCAGGAGTTGCGCCATGGGCACGCCGGTAAACGTCACCACCGCGCGATTGACATAGGTGAGGCGGCCCTGTTCGTTGGCGGCCCACGCCATGGCGGGCAGAGAGTCCAGCAACCCCTGCATGCTGTTGTTGTCGAAAAGCCTGTTCATAGCGCCAGTTCTTTGAGCCCCCCTGAATTACGCTGACGATAGAGCGCTTCGTCATGCGATGCAAGAAAGCGGGTTTCAAGCCGCCCGACGCCCGCTCGTCCGGCAAATGGCGCGTTTCGCGAAATAGCCTTTGCAGACTGTGCGACATTGCTATACAAAGAGTTTTCACCTTCCCCCAAAATCGGGGCCACATGCGGTACCCTGTCGCCCAGGGCGCGGCCCCCGAAACACTACTGCTGAAGGAGTACAGAATGCACGACGTGCCAGCGGATAACGAGTTGGGTATCGATACCTTTTTGTCGGTGATGGTTGCCAAGGAAGCCTCCGACCTGTTCCTCTATACTGGCGCCAAGCCCACCATCAAGGGTCCCTTTGGTTTTCTGACCCTGGGTGAGAAGCTTCTTCCCCACCAGACCACGGCATTGCTCCAGTCCATGCTCAGCGACGCAAAAATGGCCGAGTTCGAGACCAATGGCGAAGTGGATTTTTCCTTCTCCATTAGCGGCGTCGGCCGTTTTCGCGGCAATGGCTTCCGGCAGCGCGGCGAAACATCCATCGTGATGCGTTATGTCATCAACAATATTCCGACCATCGAGGGCCTCGACCTGCCCACTGTGCTGAAATCCCTGTCCGAGCAGAAGCAGGGCATGATCGTGGTGTCGGGCGCGACCGGCTCGGGCAAATCCACCACGC
>CAYXXZ010000134.1:0-6423 GCA_964469165.1 uncultured Porticoccaceae bacterium | reverse complement strand
CGACGACCAGCACCTGGCCTGGCTGGTGAAGGAGATCGAGAAGATTCCCCATGTGATCCGGCTGCGCATCCACACCCGCCTGCCGGTGGTGATTCCCTCGCGCATCGACGGCCCCTGCCTTGCCTGGATGGGCACCAGCCGCCTGAAGCTGTGCGTGGTGTTGCACATCAATCACGCCAACGAAATCGACGCACACCTGAGCGCCGCGGCGGCGCGCATGCGCGCCCTGGATATCGCCGTACTCAATCAGGCGGTGCTGCTACGCGGCGTCAACGATGACGCGCAGCTACTGGCCGATCTCAGCGAAACCTTGTTTGACGCCGGCATACTTCCCTACTACCTGCATCTGCTCGATCCGGTGAGCGGCGGCGCGCATTTCGAGACGGATGCCGGAAAGGCCACAGGCATCTACCGCGAACTGCAGGCCATGGTGCCCGGCTACCTCTTGCCCCGCCTGGTGCGGGACGTGCCGGGAGAAGCCTCGAAGACTCTCGTCGGGCTGCCCATGTAGGAGCCTGCCTGCAGGCGACACAACGATTCCTGGCACACGGCATACGGTCGCCTGCAGGCAGGCTCCTACAGAGGCCCTGCAAGATCGTGAACAGGTTCTCAGATCCTGGCGCTGGCCCAGTGCGCGGTATCCATGGGCACAAAGCCATCGACGATAAAGGCGCTGCCCTTCGATACGCCTTTTCGCATCGGCGCCCATTTCTGATATTCCTCGGAGTGGTACCAGTCCCGGGCCTGTTCCATATCGGGAAACTCCAAAATGACGATGCAGGCCACATCCTCACCTTCGAGAACCTCCTTGTTGCAGGACGGCAAGGTGATGACTTTGACATCGCGACCATCCAGCGAAGCGCGTGAACTCTGCCGGTAGGTTTTCATCACTTCGGCATCGTTTTCCTCATCGACCACGAAAATTACATAAGCAGACATGGTTTCCTCCCTAACGGGTTGACTGTTGTTTTCGAAAATAAAGAATGACGCCCAGCTCGCCGCCGTGATCGGTGAATTCCCCATGGAACCGTTCGACCCCCGATGTCTGAAGCAGGCGCAGCAGGGTGTTGAGATCATAACTGTTCATCTGCATCTCCGGGCATGACAGCGATCGCCCCCGCAACAGATTCGCCACACGGGCGGCGAAGGGGATGCGGCTCTTGGCAAGCCGCACCCAGGCCTTTTGCGGATGCGCCTTGGCGTAGGTGAACTGAACGACACCCACCCCGCCCGGTGCCAGACACGCCAGCAACCGCGCGAAAATCCGCACACCGCGCGCCACGGGAATATGCTGAAAGACGATCAATGAATGCACGAAATCGTAATGGCCACTGAGGCCGCTCAGCTCATCGTCGGACGGCACCAGAACCACATTGTCGAGATTGCGCGTCTCACAGTTGTGGCGCGCCTCCGCCAGCATGCTGTCGGACACGTCCAGCCCCGTCACCTCCGCCACGCGTTCGGCGAGAGGAATGATCAGGCGCCCGACCCCGCAACCAAAATCCAGGGCGCGCCGCGGCGCAAAATCGGCGTCGACATGTGCTTTGACCCTGTTCCAGAGATTGGCGATGTAGAGCTCGCCCGAGGAGAAAAACGCCAGCCTGTTCGCGTCGTTCAAATTGGCCATGCGATAGCGCTCGTCGGTCAGCACCCCGAAATAAGGATCTTCCCGGCCAAATTTTTCCCACTCTCGATCTGTGCTGTTGGTGAACATCTTCAATGCGATTTTGTTATCCGGTGCTGATTATTGTAGCGGGTGCCCGATGCGCGAGCCGATCTGATAGCTTGCAGCAACCAAGCATCGACGATCTGCCCGGCGCGGTCAACTTCCGCCTGCTTGAGTGACATCGTCGGGAGCCTGCCTGCAGACGACAAGTTTCGGTGGGGTCGCTTGCAGGCAAGCTCCTACAGGGTGGCTCGGAGCGCGGGTTGTTCACGATATTTGGAAGGTGACGGAAAATTTGAGTTGGGTTGGTATTGTTCGCGGTCGAGGCCGCCGGTACAAGGTCGCGCCATATCGGCGCGGTGGCTTATACTGTGGGCCCTTGCCAAGACTCCGCCGTCACCAATACGCATGCGCGCCTTCATTCTTCGAGCACGTGCCGCTCCCACCGATAGCCGTCAATTGCTGGCTGGTGTCGGGCGGGAAGCCCACAGCGAAATTCTGGCTCACAGCCTGATGAACACCATTTTTGTCGCGCAATCCCACCGCGAGGACGTGATTGTCCACCTGGTGCTCGAAAGCACCCGGGATTATTCTCGAACCATCACCTTTGATACCAGGGAGCTGCGCCATATCGGCGGCTTTCACGAACAGGCCTTGCTGGCGCGCATTGCCGCTGCGCTCGACGCTTCTGTGGGCATGACCAAGGAAGCCTCGCGCGCGGTGGAGAGTGGCATTCAGGTGCGCACGCTCAGCTTTGAAAAACTCGTGCAGGAACTCGCGCCGACCTGGCAGCTGGTCGTGATGGACAGGAAAGGCACGCCAATTCGCGATCAGCAATTTTCGGGAAATCCGTGCTTCATTCTTACGGATCATATTCCCATGCCAAAGAAGAGTCTAAGTGGCCTCGTGCGTCTGGGCGCGCAGAAAATCAGCCTGGGACCGAGGATGTTGTTTGCGTCGCAATGCATAACGCTGATCCACAACGAGCTGGATATCCGCAGCGAATAGCCTGGAGCCTGTTCATGATTCTTGACCCAGCAGGGTCACCTGAGTTTCCCATAAACGTCGAGGTAACCCGGTGGCCGAGGCACTATCCGTACCCTGTAGGAGCCTGCCTGCAGGCGACAGAACCATCGGGACGCACAGCAACAGTCGCCTGCAAGCAGGCTCCTACAAGGCACACCTGAGAGTCTGTTCACTGGCGTTATTCCGGGGTGGCCTGCGGGGCGTAGGGGGTATCTGTACCACGGCGCGCAGCCGGTGTGATGCATCGCCACAGGCGCCCACATGAAACCTGTAACTCAGGCGAACCCTGCCTATCGAGAGGTTATGAACACCCTCTCAGGAGGCAGCCTGGATCTGCTCGATGACGGCTGCCGTATCCCAGTAGTCCCGCTGCCAGGCAATGTGGTCACCCTCAATGCAGCCCACCGAGGCACCGCGAAAACGCACGACCTTGCCGTTGCCCTGCACACCGCCGAACTCGCCATCGAGGCGAAATTGCATGGTCCACTCCGTGGCATAGTGGCCATCCGGCGCAACGAAGACGCGATCACGCACCGGCGCATAGCCCTCCTTTGGCACGTTGTCGAAAAAGCCTTGCCAAAATGCTTCGATCTCTTTCAGCCCCTTTGCAAGGTGGCGTGCACCAAGGTCTTCATAGGTCGAGTTTTCGCTGAACAGTTCCATGGCAAGTGCCGTGTTATGAGTCGAAAAAGCCTTCCAGAACTGGTCGAGAATCTGTGCATGCGATCTGCTCATGCCTACCCCTTATTTTTACTGTGGAATGTCGTGAAAAAATTTTCGCGCCGTGGCGGCGAGCCACGAATCGCTCACGAAAAAACGCAGTTTACGAGAACCAATCCACGGCGTCCACGCTCAGCACACGAAGCGGTGCTGCGGATTGAGCCACAGAAAATACAGGAAAAATCCCAGGCCCGGAAACACACAGAAGCTGATAATCCACAGCCAGGTCTTCGCGCCCCAGCGCGTCTGCGCCGGCAACTCGCTCAACATCCAGACAAGAACCAACACCGCGACTACCATGAAATCGACCAGCCCCGCGGCAAGCAGCGGATCGGCAACACTCATGGTGAAGAAATTCGGAAAACCCTGCCAATAACCATGAACGTCAAAAATGCCTCCGGGGCCCAGGGTCAGCCACGCCTGGACCACCAGAAAAGGAATGAAAAGACACCACAGCAATGCTTTTTTGTTTTTTCCCGTCACGACCTCGCTCCTCTGTTCTCGGGGTTTTCCGTAAGCTTTAAGCAGGAGCACTGGAAGAACAGTGTTCTACCCAGTTACCGTAGCGCTTGCAGCTCACCACAACCCACGGCCCCAACCTTCCGGCTTATGTGCTCATGTGTACTGTGTCTATGCGTACGAAGCAAATATCGCACAGAGAGCCGGAGCCCGCAATACGCGCATTCGCCCCGTGGCGAACTTTTTCAAAGCCCCGGAGTCCACCCTAGAGCATGGCCGCAATTGCAGCGTTGTTCATGTACATTGCCTCAGGCATGCGAACAACAGTCTCAAAAATGACCAATGCCAATCCAGGAGGTATACCCATGGATATCAAAACCATCGTTGGCGCCACCGTCATCGCCCTTGCCCTGCCCTTCGGCGCTCTCGCCGACCCCGACGAAAAGGCCGATAAGATCAGCCAGGAGTTAGGCTTGGACGATGAACGCGCTGCACAGGTCGAGCAAATTCTGACCACCTATCACGACGGCAAAAAAGCCCTGAAGGAGCAGAAAAAAGCTCAACTCAAAACAGTATTGAGCGAAGAGGAAATGGATAAACTCAAAGCGATGTACGAAAAGAAAAAGGACAAACACCGCAAGGACATGGAGTAGCCGTCAATGCTCCCACGCAGCGCGTGGGAGCATTTGTTCAGGCGTACGGTGCAGCCACGCAGGTGTCACGCCTGCTGCGGCACCCACAGCTCGGGCTTGGTGGCGTTCCACACTTCCGCCATGCGACCGCCGGCAACCCTCACCACCTGGACACCGGCCAGGTGCAGGTCGGGACTGTTCTTGCTGACCGCCTGCCACACCAGGGTCACCAATTCATCATTGCCGTATTTCAGCACGAAATGGTATTGCAGCTCTTTCTTGAGTGCGGCGGTAATGCGCTCTATCTGCTGATCGTGGGTCAGCTGGATATCACCGCCCGGGTCGTGGCGCAACATGGGGTTGGCACAAAGCGAGCGGATACGCTCGACATCTCTGCCCGTCCAGACATACTCATAGTATTCATTGACGATCTCAAGCGGAGCCCTGTTTGACATGTACAAGTTCCTCTGGTGGGTTTGTCTCGAATCGAAAAACAGCGGTTATGGTTGATGAAAGCAAAAAGTTTGTCAAAAAGTCCTGAATTTGCTCTTCAAGCCGCTGTTTTCAAAAAGATTCGCTCCCGCATCTCCACGATGCCCCAGAGCAAGGAACCCGGCCCACTGCTTTCTCCGGGAGAATTTTCTAATTTTATTGTTGAACTACCTTGCATGACAGCTTTCTAAACTGGGCACGAACTGATCAAAGAAAAACAAATTGGGAGGATAGACCATGACATCACTAAGAAAACTTGTACTGGCCACCGCGACCGCAAGCATCCTGATGGCATCGCCTCTGGCAGCACTTGCC
The DNA here is from genome assembly GCA_964469165.1 of uncultured Porticoccaceae bacterium. Taxonomy (GTDB): domain Bacteria; phylum Pseudomonadota; class Gammaproteobacteria; order Pseudomonadales; family Porticoccaceae; genus CAYXXZ01. The sequence goes on along the minus strand of CAYXXZ010000134.1, from coordinate 1,113 downwards.
GACGACAAGGATCTCAGCCAACAGCTGAGCGAAGCCCGGCAGGAAGGTTCCATCTGGACGGCGATCGCTCTCAACCGCCATCTCAACCCCTTCAAGATCGACGTCGATGTCGAAAGTGGTACCGCCATTCTTTCCGGTATCGTGGAAAATGACATCGACCGGGATCTGGCAGAACAGATCGCTCTCGGCATCGAAGGCATCAGTGAAGTCGACAACCAGTTGCAGGTCGATGGCGAAGCCACCAGAAGTTACGAAACCCAATCCGACCTTGCCCAGCGTTTTGAAGATGCCACCACGACAGCGACCGTCAAATCCAAGTTGTTGTGGAACCGTCATACCGAGGGTTTGAACATAGGCGTGCAAACCAGAGCTGGCGTCGTCACATTGACCGGCACCGCACAAAGTGCGGCTGCCAGGGATCTCGCCGGACGCCTTGCCAGGAATACCGACGGCGTGCGCAGCGTGGAGAACGACATCCAGGTCGATGGTGAAAAAACGCTGAGCGCAAAGGCGCAGGATGCCGCGCGGGACGTGGGCGACGAGGTCAGTGACGCCTGGATCACCAGCAAGGTCAAATCCAGCTTTCTGCTGAATCCGAACCTCAAGGGCATGGATATTCGCGTTCAAACCCAGAGCGGTGATGTCACCTTGAGCGGCGTCGTGAACAGCGGTGCGGAAAAGGATCTCGCCGAGGAAATTGCGAAAAATATCCGTGGTGTCGGCAAGGTGGACACCAGCGGACTGCAAGTACAAGGTTGATTCATCTGAGACGGAGCCATTCAACGGCCCTGTTTACAAAGGAGGCAAGCCATGTTGAGCTGGGCAGTAACCTTTCTGATCATCGCGCTCATCGCCGGAGTTCTCGGCTTCAGCGGCATCGCGGGCACGGCGGCAGGCATCGCGAAAGTGCTGTTTTTGCTGTTCCTGATATTGTTTGTCGTCTCGCTTATTTTTGGTCGCAGGCCGCCTTGAGGGAGGAGCTATAAGCTGTAAGCTGTAAGCTGGATTTTTTTGGGCTTCGGTTCTTTCAGTGGGTTTGCGGTTTCTGAGTTTCACGCTTCAAGTTGCACGTTTCACGTAGGTGCCTGTGGCGATGGCATCACACTGGTCTCG
>CAYXXZ010000133.1:0-6616 GCA_964469165.1 uncultured Porticoccaceae bacterium | reverse complement strand
AAGCCGCAAGGCACGCCAACCCTCTCACCTTTCTGCCCGGCAACATTCCCATCAGCCAGCATATCGAGAAATTATTGCGCAACGGCAAGCCCTTTTTCGTGGCCTATTGCGATCTCAATCACTTCAAGCCCTTCAATGACCAGTATGGCTATTGGCGCGGCGACGAAATGATTCGCCTGGTTTCGCGCACCTTGTTGGAATCCATCGACAACCGCATCGACTTTGTCGGTCACGTGGGCGGCGATGATTTCATCATCGTTTTTCAAAGCCCCGGCTGGCGATATCTGTGTGAAAAAATCATCACCCGCTTCAACGCCCAGGCACAGGAACTCTACGACCCCGAAGAGCTGAAAAACAACGGCATCAGCGCCGAAGACCGCCACGGGCACATGACCTTTTTTCCCCTGACGACCCTGTCAATCGGCGTCGTGGAAGCCAATCCACCCTACTACCGCCGCGCCGAGGATGTGGCATCCGCAGCGGCGGCAGCGAAGCGCCAGGCCAAACGCAGAAATATGGGGTTTTGGGTTGCGGAAGATGGGGGCTGAGTTTTCAGTTTTCAGTTGACAGTTCACAGTTGACAGTTATCAGGGGTGGGTCACACTGATCCTGTGAACTGTGAACTGTGAACTCCTTCTCAGAGCGGGCCCGAGTGAAAGCGAAACTCGCTGTCCGCAGTTTCTATCAATTCTCTCTCGCGTTCGCCAAACACAGCGATGCGCTCACTGATATCCGCACCTGCGGCCTTTTCCGCCAGGTGCAGATAATCCCGATAATGGCGGCTTTCCGACTTCAGCAGCGAGCTGTAGAACGCGGCCAGTTCCTCATCCAGGTGAGGTGCCAGCGCGGCGAATCGCTCGCAGGAGCGCGCTTCGATGAATGCGCCGATGATCAACGTGTCCACCAGTTTCCCGGGCTCGGACTTGCGCGCAAGCTGATGCAAGCCTGCCGCATATCGCGACGCGCTGACGTGGACATAGCGAATGCCGCGCCGCGTCATGAGCGCCAGCACCTGCTCGAAATGGCGCAGCTCTTCCCGTGCCAGGCGCGACATCTTGTGCAACAGATCGGTGCGATCGATATATTTGTGCATCAGTGACATGGCCGTGCCCGCCGCCTTTTTCTCGCAGTTGGCATGATCGATGAGCAGCACATCCTGGTGCGCAAGCGCGGCCTTGATCCAGGCCTGCGGCGTGGCACAGGGCAGGAACGCCTGAATGGCCGCCAGTGAGGGTACAGACATGAAATTCCCTGAACACGAAATCGCGGCGGCAAGATGCCGCCGCTGTGATGGTCAGCCCTGCTGGCTGGCGAAAAAAGCTTCGAGAGCCTGCTTCTGAGCCGCATCCACCTGGACAACCTGTTCGCGCTGCGCCACGGCTGCATGCCACTTGTCCAGACCGGGCAGCGCACTGTACACATCGACGCCGAGATGCATTTGCGCGATCTGGGCCGCCATTCCCAGGCAGTAATAGGCGAAGATATCGGCGGCACCGAAGTCGGCACCGGCGAGCCAGGGCGAGGGCTTGGCGGCCCTGGCAAAGCCGTTCAGGCCCCGCTCGAGCTGGGCTTTGGTGGATGCCTTGATAGCGTCGCTGATGTCACCGCCACTGAAGATCATGGCAATCAGCGGACGCAGGGGAAGATCGATGGAAATTGCCGCGAAGTGCGCAATACGCCTGGCCTCTGCCTTGCGGAATGGGTCAGTGGGATACAGGGGCCGCTCGCGGTGGATGTCCTCGAGAAAATCCACGATCACCTCGCTTTCGCTCAAAAAGCCTTCCTTCGTTTCGAGCACGGGGATTTTGCCCATGGGGCTCATGGCAAAAAACGCATCACTTTGCGAAGGTGGGGTGAACACTTCTTCAAAATCGAGCCCTTTCTCCAGAAGGGAGAGCTTGACGATATTGTAGTAGTTGCTCATGGGCGAGCCGTGGAGCTTGAACATAGGGTGTCCTCTGTCGTGTTATCGCGATAGTTGCTCAAATAAGTCGGAAATTTGGGCTATAAATTTGCAGATATACATACCATTCCTGCACGTGCAGGGGCAATTCATGAATTGCCCGTACGGTATCAGCAGCCAGGGTTCCAGCTTGAATTCCTGGCCACTGGGTAATGTCGCGCAATCTGCACCCAGCGTTGTCGAACGGCGATTATATCCGCCCTTTTTCAGTCCGTCTCGCCGATTCCACGGCGCACCTTAGCGCCGCGCGCCCTTTTCCAGTAAAATGGCGGGCCGGGCCCAGCAGCCCCTCCATCGACGTGTGTCGTCGATAGCCCCGCCACCGGCAACCACCGGATCGGGTAAACCCACCGTATTAGAGGAAAATTATCGTGCTTGAAGCCTACCGCCAACACGTTGCCGAGCGCGCCGCCGAAGGTGTGCCCGCCAGCCCACTGTCCGCCGAATGGACGGCCCAACTGGTCGAACTGTTGAAAAATCCGCCCGCCGGCGAAGAAGCCTTCCTCCTCGACCTGATCACCAACAGGGTTCCGCCAGGCGTCGACGACGCCGCCTATGTCAAAGCGGGCTTCCTCTCCGCCATTGCCAAGGGCGAGACCAACTCCCCCGTCATCGGCAAAGAAAAGGCTATCGAACTGCTGGGCATGATGCTCGGTGGCTACAACATCGCCACGCTGGTGGATCTGCTCGACGACGCTGCCCTGGCCTCCCTCGCCGCCAAGCAGCTCAAGCACACCCTGCTGATGTTCGACGCCTTCCACGACGTGGAGCAGAAAGCCAAGTCCGGTAACGCCAACGCCAGGGAAGTTCTGGAGTCCTGGGCCGAGGCCGAGTGGTTTTTGTCGCGCCCCGACGTGCCCGAGAAAATCACCACCGCGGTATTCAAGGTCACCGGCGAAACCAACACCGACGACCTGTCCCCCGCACCCGACGCCTGGTCGCGCCCCGACATTCCCGTTCACGCCCGCGCCATGTACAAGATGGCCCGCGATGGCATCACGCCGGACGAGCCCGGCGTCATCGGCCCCATGAAGCAGATCGACGAGATCAAGGCCAAGGGTTACCCGGTGGCCTTCGTCGGCGACGTGGTGGGTACCGGTTCCTCGCGCAAATCAGCCACCAACTCGGTATTGTGGTTCTTCGGCGACGACATCCCCGGCGTACCCAACAAACGCGCGGGCGGCATCTGTATCGGCGGCAAGGTGGCCCCCATTTTCTACAACACCATGGAAGACTCCGGCGCGCTCGTGTTCGAAGCGCCGGTGGATGATATCGCCTACGGCCAGATCATCGACATCCTCCCCTATCAGGGCAAGATCACCGATCACGAAACCGGCAAGGTGCTGTCCGAGTTCGCGCTCAAATCCGACGTACTGCTGGACGAAGTGCGCGCCGGCGGCCGCATCAACCTGATCATCGGCCGCGGCCTTACCAAGCGCGCCCGCGAAGCTCTCGGCCTGCCCGCCAGCACCGTATTCCGCACCCCCGAGCAGCCCGCCGACAACGGCAAGGGCTTCACCCTGGCACAGAAAATGGTCGGCAAGGCCTGCGGCCTGCCCGGTGTGCGTCCCGGCACCTACTGCGAGCCCCACATGACCACCGTCGGCTCCCAGGACACCACTGGCCCGATGACCCGCGACGAGCTGAAAGACCTCGCCTGCCTCGGCTTCTCCGCCGACCTGGTGATGCAGTCCTTCTGCCACACCGCCGCCTATCCCAAGCCGGTCGATATCGATACCCAGCACACCCTGCCGGATTTCATCCAGAACCGCGGCGGCGTGAGCCTGCGCCCCGGCGACGGCATCATCCACAGCTGGCTCAACCGCATGCTGCTCCCCGACACGGTGGGTACCGGCGGCGACTCCCACACCCGCTTCCCCATGGGTATTTCCTTCCCCGCGGGCTCCGGCCTGGTGGCTTTTGCCGCGGCGACTGGCGTGATGCCCCTGGACATGCCGGAATCCGTTCTGGTGCGTTTCAAGGGCAAGATGCAGCCCGGCATCACCCTCCGCGACCTGGTGCATGCCATCCCCTACTACGCGATCAAGGAAGGCCTGCTCACCGTCGAGAAGAAAGGCAAGAAGAACATCTTCTCCGGCCGCATTCTCGAAATCGAGGGGCTTGACGATCTCACCGTGGAACAGGCGTTCGAGCTTTCCGATGCGTCCGCCGAGCGTTCCGCCGCCGGCTGTACCATCAAGCTCAGCGAAGAGTCCGTCGCCGAATACCTGCGCTCCAACATCACCCTGCTGCGCTGGATGATCTCCGAAGGCTACGGCGACCCGCGCACCATCGAGCGCCGGGTGCGCAAGATGGAAGAGTGGCTGGCCAACCCCAGCCTGATGGAAGCCGACAAGGACGCCGAGTACAGCGCCGTGATCGAGATCGACCTGGCTGACGTCAAGGAACCCATCGTTTGCGCCCCCAACGATCCCGACGACGCGCGCCTGCTTTCCGACGTGGCCGGCGACAAGGTGGACGAAATCTTCATCGGCTCCTGCATGACCAACATCGGCCACTTCCGCGCCGCCGGAAAGCTGCTGGCCAACGCCCCCGCCCTCGGCACTCGCTTCTGGATCTGCCCACCCACCCGCATGGACGAGCACACCCTGATGGAAGAAGGCTACTACAGCATCTACGGCAAGGCCGGTGCCCGCACCGAAATGCCCGGCTGCTCCCTGTGCATGGGCAACCAGGCGCGGGTGGCGCCGAAGTCCACGGTGCTGTCTACTTCCACGCGGAACTTCCCCAACCGCCTCGGCGATGGCGCCAACGTCTACCTGACCTCCGCCGAGCTGGCCACGGTCGGCGGCATTCTCGGCCGCCTGCCCAGCCCGCAGGAATACCAGGAATACGCCGCGCAGATCGATTCCATGGCGGCGGACATCTACCGCTACATGAACTTCGATCAGATCGAATCCTTCCAGAAAGCGGCAGATGACGGCAAGCGCATCGCTGCGGAGCTGATCGTGGAAGTGGCCTGATCATCTGGCAGATGGCTAAAAAAACCCGCTTCGGCGGGTTTTTTTGTGGTCGCGCGACAAGAATCACTTTATTTTTTCTGGCGCCGAGCATTCCACCTGAAAAAACAGTCACAGGAGAACACGAATCCCCCATAACCCCATCGGAGTTGACGACATGGACTGGATCCTGGATCTGTTCGTTGTGGAACTGAGTTGGTTTGAGTTGTTTTTCCGCGGCACCATCATCTATTGGTCCATCTTTCTGATGTTTCGACTGGGAGGACGGCGCAATATCGGCTCGCTGGGTTTTGCCGACATTGTGGTAGTGTTGCTGGTCGCCGAGAGCATGGGTGACGCCCTGTCAGGCGGAAGCAAAACCCTTACCGCAGGACTTCTGGTAGCGGCGACGATCATTTTCTGGTCCATCCTCATCGACCGCCTGTGCTTTTTCTTCCCGCTGGCGAGCGCAATATTCGAGCCTTCCAAGCTATGTCTGGTCGAAGATGGCCAAATGAACATAAAAAATATGCGGCGCGAATACGTCACTCGCGGCGAGCTCATGGAGCAGCTTCGCCTGCAGGGCATCGCCGCCATAGGTCAGGTGAAACGCGCTTATCTGGAGCAAAATGGTGAAATCAGCGTCATCCGCCACAACGAAGATTCTCAGGACGGACTGTCGACCTATTCGGATTGATTCTTTCCCAAGTCGGGATTGGTCATTGTTACCGTCGCGGTCGAGCAGTATCCTGACACCGCCTTGATTCTCGGCAGCACTTGGCACTTCGTATCCCGGCCTCTGCCCAGACTGGGCAGAGGCCTCACAGCGGTGTGAATGCGTATCAGCGCAAGCTCTGTGACACCTACCGTCCTGCCACCACGCTGTGCTGTCGACTAAATCCCGGTTCACTGTTTGATCAGCAAGAGACACCCGCCATGACGCTAAAAGACATTTTCGGCATAGAGCTTCCCATCATCCAGGCGCCCATGGCGGGCGTGCAGGGCAGCGCCCTGGCAATTGCGGTCTGCAATGCCGGTGGGCTTGGCTCCCTGCCCTGCGCCATGCTCAGCATGGCAGCACTGCGCAGCGAGCTGGCCGCGCTTACCACGCAGACTTCGCGGCCCTACAACGTCAACTTTTTCTGTCACCAGAACCCCGTTGCGGATAGCGCGCGTGAAAAGGCCTGGAGAACGCTATTCGCTTCCTACTATGCGGAATTTGGCCTCGATCTCGAGGCAATTCCCCAGGGGCCGGGCCGCACACCTTTCAGCGCGGAGCACGTCGAGATACTCGAAGAATTCAAGCCGCCGGTGGTGAGCTTTCACTTCGGGCTGCCCTCCTCCGACCTGCTCACGCAGGTGAAACGCTGGGGAAGCAAGGTTCTGGCATCGGCCACCACGGTGGCAGAGGCGCGCTGGCTGGAAGCGCACGGCGCCGATGCCATCATCGCGCAGGGCTCGGAAGCCGGCGGGCATCGCGGCATGTTTCTCTCCACCGACGTCACCACCCAGGTCGGGACCTTCGCACTGGTTCCGCAAGTGGTGAAAGCCGTCAAGGTGCCGGTGATCGCCGCAGGCGGCATCGCCGATCCACAAACCGTTGCGGCGGCGATGCAACTCGGCGCCGCGGGTGTTCAGGCAGGCACCGCCTACCTGCTGTGCCCCGAAACCACCACCAGCACCATTCACCGCA
>CAYXXZ010000132.1:0-6857 GCA_964469165.1 uncultured Porticoccaceae bacterium | reverse complement strand
CTGTGAACTGTGAACTGTGAACTGTGAACTGTGAACTGTGAACTGTGAACTCAATCTATCCCCAACTTCTGCAACTTGTAACGCAACTGCCTGAATGAAATCCCCAGCTTTTGCGCGGTCAGGGTTTTGTTCCAGCGGTTTTCCGCGAGTGCGCGGGCGATGATTTCCCGTTCTATGCCTTCCAGATAATTGTCGATGGATTCCGAGCCGTCGGCCACATAGTCGTCGCCGACATTTTCCGGCGCCACATCCCGTTTATCCACCCCGATGCGCTGGTGCAGGTCGAGGTCATGACGAGTGATGCGGTCTCCGCCACACAAAGTGAAGGCGCGCTCCAGAATGTTTTCCAGTTCGCGCACGTTGCCGGGAAAACTGTGTTCCTGCAGCGCCTGCAGCGCGCAGGCGCTGAGTTTCGGTGCGGGTTGCGATGACTCACCGGCGAAGCGCTGCAGAAAGGTTTCAGCGAGTTCGGCGATGTCGTCGCGCCGTTCGCGCAGCGGCGGCACGGGAATTTCGATGACATTGATGCGGTAGAACAGATCCTCGCGGAAATTGCCGTTGCCCGCTTCCGCGGCCAGATTCTTGTGGGTTGCGCTGAGGATACGCACATCGACGGTTTTTTCCTCCTGACCGCCGATCGGGCGCACCGACTTTTCCTGAATGGCGCGCAGCAGTTTTACCTGCATGCCGAGTGGCAGATCGGCCACCTCATCGAGAAACAGGGTGCCGCCGTCGGCGGCATGGAACAGCCCCTGTTTGTCCTGGATCGCGCCCGTGAAACTGCCGCGCTTGTGGCCGAAAAATTCACTTTCCATCAGCTCTGATGGAATCGCGCCGCAGTTGACGGCAATGAAGGGGCCGTTGGCGCGCGGCCCCTGGTAATGAATGGCGCGTGCCACCAGCTCCTTGCCGGACCCGGACTCGCCGCTGATAAAGACGGGCGCCTGGCTGCGCGCCACCTTGGCGATTCGGTCGCGCAGCTTGTTCATGACCGCGGAGTTGCCGGTGAGCCCCGGATTTTTCGTGCCGCCTGCGACGGGTTCTGCGCCGAGTGCGAGCGCGGTTTCCACCATGGCGCGCAGACGCTTCAATTCCAGGGGTTTCGACACGAAGTCGAAGGCGCCCTTCTTGAGCGCTTCCACGGCCAGTTCGGTGTTGCCGTGGGCGGTGATGACGGCGACCGGCGTTTGCGGGCGCTGTTGCTGAATGGCATCGATCACGTCCATGCCGTCGCCGTCGGGCAGGCGCATGTCGGTCAGGCACAGGTCGAAGGCGTTGGCGCCGATCATGTCCCGAGCCTCGCCGACGTTGCTGGCCTGGGAGACGGAAATGCCGAGCCCTTCGAGGGTGATGGTCAGCAGTTCGCGGATATCCGGCTCGTCATCGATGATCAGGGCTCTGGCCGTTTTCGAGGGCTGCCGATGTTGCATTGAGGACTTTCTCCGGATGAATGAATGTAATGCGAAAAAAACTGCTGCCGCCATTTTCTGGTGGCTGATATTTTATGGTGGCGTAGTTGATGGTGCACAATTCCCGCGCGATGAACAAGCCGAGCCCTGAACCGCCGGATGATGTAGAGAAAAAAGGCTCGAATAACTTGTTGCGATCCGCCACCGGAACGCCGGGGCCGCGGTCGATGATATCCAGATTGACGAGGTTTTCCATCGCCAGTCTGTCCACCTGAATGCACGCGCTGGCTTGCCCCGTGGCCGCGAGGCTGTGGCGCAGCGCGTTGTCGAGCAGATTGGTGAGAACCTGCTGGAGATGCACCGGGTCGAACGTCACCTCCGGTGCGGCTGCGAGAATGTCGAGCTGGATATCCGCCGGGCTGTTGCGACCCTGGCGGTATTGCGCGATGAATTCCTGCAGCCAGGGTGCGATGGCGAGTCGTTGCGGATGGTATTTCCCCTGGCGCGACAACTGCAGAACGCTTTCGACGATGCGATTGACCCGCTTTACCTGGGTGGCGATGATCTGGGTCAGGCGCGTGGTGACGGTGTCGTCGTCGCGAATTTCCTCGAGCAGTTCCGAAGCGTGGCTGATGGCGCCAAGGGGATTGCGGATCTCGTGGGCGATGCTCGCCGTGAGCCTGCCCAGCGACGCGAACTTGAGTTGCTGAGCCTGCTGCGCCGCGGCGCGGAAATCTTCGAGAAAAATGATGGTACTTTCGCGGCCGCTCTGTTCCAGGTGCGCGAAGCTGGCTTGCAATTCGGTGTTGCCGAAGCGGGAAATAAAGGGTCTTGCCTTCACCGACGGGCGCTGCTTCCAGTTCTGCAGGCGCGTCACCAGGCGCGGCTCGCCGAGAATGAAATCGCCGATTTCGAGGGCGCGGCGCTCGGGCGCATGGCCGAGCAGGCGGCGCGCGGCCTGGTTTATCTGCAGGATGCGCTGCTCGCCGTCGACCACCAGGATGCCGGTATGCATGCGGTTGACGACCAGTTGGTTGAGCGCCTGCAGCTCCGCGGAAAGCTCCGATTCCTGCTGCGCTTCCCGCTGCGCGGCGGTCAGCGCCCGGCTCAGCCGCAGGAACAGCAGCGCGGTGAGAAAGAGCAGGATGCCGAGCACGCCGGCGGGAACGATACTGGCGTCGTCGCGGCCCTGCACATAGATGGCGACCACGCCTTCGAGAATGATGCAGATGCTGCCAATGGCCGGAATCAGGATGGCCATCTGGCCGCTGAAGAAGATCGCGCCCGCGGCCACGGTGACGATCATCAGATAACCGATACCGCTGCTCAGGCCGCCGCTGCAGTACATCAGCAGCGTTTGAATGGCGATGTCGGTGATCAGCGTCAGCAACAACTGGCTACTCTTGAGCCGGTGATTCTGCAACTGGTAGAAACCGAGGGTGATGGCGCACAGCACCACGTAGACGATGGCGGTGCTCAGATAGAGCCGCGGCGCGAAGCTGCCCACCAGCGATATGGCGAAGGTGCTCGCGGACACTCCGAGCAGCAGCAGGGAAAGAAAAAAACGATAAAACAGATAGAGCCGCAAGAGCCTTGCGGAGAAACGTTCTCTGTCGGTATTTCTTCCAGAATTGGCCATTGCGTCGCGGGCTGTCTACTTTTTGCTATTGAACGGATTTTAGCCGAAAATAGCCGCCTCTTTCACATGCCGCCGCCACGCCGATGACAGACATCAGAATAGCCCTGGCCCAGATCAATCCCCTGGTAGGTGATATTCCCGGCAACACCGCCAAGGCGGTGCGCATCATCTGCGCGGCCCGCGACAAGCGCGCGGCGAATCTGGTGGTGTTTCCCGAGTTGATGCTCACCGGCTATCCGCCCGAAGATCTGCTCTTGCGTCCCAGCCTCGATGTGCGCATCGACGCCGCGCTCGCCGAAATTGCGCTCCATACGCAAGGGGTCACCGCGGTGATCGGCTACCCGCGACGCCGCGACGGCCTGCTCTACAACATGGCCGGGGTGTTTCAGGACGGGGCACTGGTGGCGGAGTACGCCAAGCAACACCTGCCCAATTATCAGGTTTTCGATGAGAAGCGCTATTTCACCGAGGGCAGCGACGGCTGCGTGGTGGCCATCGAGGGCGTTGCCACGGCAATCACGATCTGCGAGGACATCTGGCATCCGCAGCCCATGCGCCAGGCAATGGCGGCGGGGGCGCGGCTCATGCTCAACATCAATGCCTCGCCCTTTCACCGCGGCAAACACGAACAGCGCCGCGCGGAGGTGCGCGCGCGCGCCCTCGAAGGCAGCATGCCGGTGGTGTACCTCAACCAGGTCGGCGGCCAGGATGAGCTGGTGTTCGACGGCGGATCGATGGTGATCGATGCCGACGGCGAAGTGAGGGCGCAGGCCGCGATGTTTCAGGAAGAGCTGGACATGGTGGTGCTGCGCGTCGGCGATGACGCCGTCGAGATCGTATCGGGGCCGCTCAAGGAGCCGCTGGCGCTGTTGCCCTCGGTGTACCAGGCGCTGGTGACCGGCGTGCGCGATTACGTGGAAAAAAACCATTTCAAGGGTGTCATGCTGGGCTTGTCCGGCGGTATCGATTCAGCGTTGACGCTTGCGATTGCGGCGGATGCGCTGGGCGCCGACAGGGTCGAGGCGGTGATGATGCCGTTTCGCTACACCTCGCAGATGAGCCAGGACGACGCCGCCGAGCAGGCCGCCATTCTCGGCGTGAAATACCAGAGCATCAGCATCGAGCCGATATTCAACGCCTTCACCGCACAGCTCGCGCCGGTATTCGAAGGCCTGCCCGTCGACAAAACCGAAGAAAACATCCAGGCCCGTGCGCGCGGTGTGTTGCTCATGGCCATCTCCAACAAGAAGGGCCACCTGGTGCTTACCACCGGCAACAAGAGTGAAAATGCCGTTGGCTACTGCACACTGTACGGCGACATGGCCGGGGGGCTGGATGTGCTGAAGGATGTGCCGAAAACCCTGGTGTTCGAGTTGTCGCGCTACCGCAACAGCATCTCGCCGGTGATTCCCGAACGGGTCATCACCCGCCCGCCGTCGGCCGAGTTGGCGCCGGACCAGAAAGACGAAGACAGCCTGCCGCCCTATGCGGTGCTCGACCAGATTCTCGAGTATTACATCGAAGAAGATATGAGCGCACAGGCCATCATCGAAAAAGGCTTCAGCGCGGAAGATGTCCATCATGTCATCCGCCTGGTGGACCTCAATGAATACAAGCGCCGCCAGGCACCCTTCGGTATCCGCATCACCAGGCGCGGCTTCGGGCGCGACCGGCGCTACCCGATGACCAACGGCTGGAAAGCGGGGGTGTGAGGTAAGTCTGACGCTTGGAAAGGCAGGATATTTTATAGCGTCAGGCGTCAGACATCAGTCCAAAAAGAAATCAACCACGGAGCAGAGCCATGTTCATCGCCATGAACAGATTCAAGATTGCCAGGGGCAGAGAGCAGGAATTCATCGACTTGTGGAAAGCGCGCGACAGCTACCTCGAAGACGTGCCCGGCTTCAGGAAATTCCATCTGCTGGCGGGGCCGGTGACAGACGACTATGCATTGTTCGCGTCTCATTCCGAGTGGGATTCGCGCCAGTCCTTCGAAAACTGGACGCGCTCCGAAGCCTTCCGCAAGGCCCACGCCAATGCGGGAACCAGCAAGGGCATCTATCTTGGGCCGCCCCAGGTAGAGCTTTTCGACGTCGCCCTCTGAGGAGAGCTCGTAGGTTGGGCTGAGGAACGAAGCCCAACATTTGTGGGCCCTATTTTTACCATCGAATTGTTGAGCTTCGTTTCTCGGCCCATGGCCCATTGATCAGCAAAACACAGCAACAGGACAGGACTCGTGCCAGACAACAACACCGCCTTCAGAGAAACCTATATTCTCACCGCGCACTGCCGTGCCGCCACCGGCGTAGTGGCCGCGGTAAGTTCCTATCTGGCGGAAAACGGCTGTTACATTTGCTCGCTGGAACAGTTCGATGACGAGGACACGCAGAAATTTTTTATGCGCGCGGTATTTCGACCGGAAGGTGACTCGCCCGACATCGATAAAATCCGCGCGCAATTCGAAGCCGTAGCCGACGGGCTCGGCATGCACTGGGCAATGCGCAATGCCAGGCAGCCCACCAAGGTCATCATCATGGTGTCGAAATTCGATCACTGCCTGAACGACCTGCTGTACCGCCACGGCAAGGGCGACCTCAACATGGATATCGTCGCCGTGGTGTCGAACCACATCGACCTGCGCCCGCTGGTCGAGCGCGAAGGAATCCGCTACGTGTACCTGCCGGTGAGCAAGGAAAACAAAGCTGCCCAGGAAGCGCGCGTGCTGGAAATCGTCGCCGAAACCGGCGCCGAGCTGGTCATCCTCGCGCGCTACATGCAGATACTGTCCAACGAACTGGCGAGCCAGCTGCATGGCCGCTGCATCAATATTCATCACTCGTTTCTGCCGGGTTTCAAGGGTGCCAAGCCTTACCACCAGGCGTTCGATCGCGGCGTGAAACTGATCGGTGCAACCGCGCACTACGTCACGTCCGATCTCGACGAGGGCCCCATCATCGAGCAAGTGGTGACCCGCGTGGACCACAACCACAAGCCCGACGACCTGGTAAAAGTGGGCCGTGACAACGAATGTATCGCCCTCGCCAGGGCGGTGAAATACCATACGGAACATCGTGTTTTTCTCGACGGCAACAAGACCGTCGTCTTTCTCGGGAGCTGACCATGGCAATTCGCATCGACGGCAAGGCCTTTGCCGATAACCTCTGTGAACAACTGAAAGCCGATGTGGCGCGTCTTCACGCCGACCATGGCCTGCGCCCCTGCATCGCCGTGGTGCTGGTGGGCGAAGACCCGGCCAGCCAGGTCTATGTGCGCAACAAGGTGCTGCGCTGCCAGCAACTGGGCATGGAATCCCGCGAGCACCGCCCCGCTGCGGATATCACCCAGGCGGAACTGATGGCGCTGGTGGATTCACTCAACAAGGATCCCGGCGTTCACGGCATCCTCGTGCAACTGCCGCTGCCGGCGCACCTGAACGAAGACGACATCATCAACGCCATCGACCCCCGCAAGGATGTTGATGGCTTCAGCCTGCTCAATGTGGGTGCGCTGTTCGTCGGCCAAAATCGCCTGGTGCCCTGCACGCCGCTCGGTTCGCTGATGCTGCTCAAGGATCAACTGGGCAAGCTGGAAGGGCTCAACGCCGTGGTGGTGGGGCGCTCCAACATCGTCGGTAAACCCATGGCGCAACTGCTGCTGCAGGAAAGCTGTACGGTCACCATCGCTCACTCCCGCACCCGCAATCTGGCGGAGCTCTGTCGTACCGCGGATATTCTCGTCGCCGCCGTGGGCCGGCCCAGATTCATCAAGGGCGACTGGATCAAACCCGGCGCCACCGTGATCGACGTGGG
>CAYXXZ010000131.1:0-6865 GCA_964469165.1 uncultured Porticoccaceae bacterium | reverse complement strand
GCGGGTTCTGCGCTTGGCGAACAACTTTCATGGCTGAGGGATGGGGCTAATCAGGAAGAGGAATCGAAAGAGGAAAAGGACAGTTGCGACATGATCGTGCTCCGGTTGCTCGGGCGGAATTGCCCGGAACCGTGGCCAGCACGGCGCAGCGCAAGCAGTCAGGGATCGAAGACGGCCGACAGGCCGCAAGCGTGCGAGCACGCGCAGTCATTGACGGCGAGAACGCCGTGATACGGTGAAGGGAACAGCAAAACCGCCCATACCTCAGCCACTGCAAACTGGGCCTTTCAGCAAGCGGAGCGCGCAGGCACTCAAGGGCCGAAGGCGTCAGGGACCAAAGCCGGATGGCCGCGATTCGGTACGAAGCGCGGGGCGCAGCCCGCGAATCCGACGGCGGCACGCCGGGACGCACTGGATTGATTGCGCGCTACTCCACGGGAGCGAGTACCAAACCTCGGCCTGATTTCGGCACCAACTCGGCGTATAGAGATTTTCGTCCGACGATGACAGCAATCATTGGCCGCTTGTCCCGACGCTTCGCTGATAAGCGGTTCCATTCCGATCTGTCCAGATCAGAAGGGTGAGGATGATCCTCTGGATGAGTGTGCCATTCCCCCAAGTAGCGGATGGTTCCGTTACTCGCCGTCCATCGCGCTAGGGCAATAGATTCGTGACCAAAGGGCATCCGCTCGAATAGACACCTGAATCGCTTGTCATATTCCGTAGGGGCCGTTGCTTCCTCGATAATCATGTGAGCCCCATGAACCGAACCAAGCAGAATTCCACCAGCTTCACAGGCGGTATCAATAACCTGAATATGCTGGCAAAAAGTCTCCAATGTGGAATCCGTAAAATGCAGCAGCGTCCTCCTGTCGCCAGTGGCCCAAGAACTCATGAATTGCATACAGGACATTCCGGGTTCCGCAGCGGATCACAGTCGGGCGTGGCAGATTGCTGGGTACGGTCGATGACCCTCGTTCGAAGTGCGGGGGAATGGACGCCGTTAACCCAATCAAGCGCCATCTCTGCGCCCAGGCTGGCAGCATGCACCGACACCGAGGCAGGAAACGGCACGTATAAGCCCTCACATCCGTGCCCCGCCAAGATGGCGGGAAGAGGATCAACGGTAGAGCGGAGTTCACCTCTTCTATTGCTATGCCAAAGGCATCGGTAGCAAGCACCAGATGCGTGCGTTCTCAACAGTGCGCGGACAGCCGTACCCGGTCCCTCTATCCAGACCGAAAGCATGGGTGTAGGCGGTAGATAGTGGCCGCACAGCCAGTGCCCAAGGGATTCTTCCCCGGTGGCATCTATGAGAAGGTCCAGTTCTCCCAGTTGGGCCTGCCTGACATCTACGGGAAGAAAACGAATCTCGGCCCCTGGCGCCAAGCGTTTCAGTTCCTTCGCCATAGCCTCGGCTTTGTTAGACAGAAGGTCTGGAAATCCCAAGCGATGGCGCCCGATGTTCTGCGGGAGAAGGCAATCGAAGTCCACTAACGTGAGTTTTCCGCCGCATGTTCCCGCCCCGGCCTTGACCAGCATGTCCGACAGATATCCGCCGATCGTGCCACATCCCACGACGGCCAAATTCTTGCCTGCAAGCGTTTTTGACTTAGGCATGTTCCGCTGGGCAAGGTAGCGATCGTCGATTCTGACCACTGAGATGGGTATCACCTTCAACCCATAGCTGGAATCCTTGCGATCTGCGAGCTTGCTCTTTTTCACCGGACGTTGGCGGTCATAGAGAACCACGAAGCCATACGTCATCAACGGGGATTCGATGAGGATCAGAACGCCGTTGGCCTTTTTCCTTTCTCCTTCCTTGATGCGCTCGTGAATCTTGCGCCGGCACCGAGGGTCAAGGGTGCTTTGCCACGCCAAGATGTCCCTCACTGTTTCAGGAGGCCAATGGCTGCTCAGAGGGCGAGGTTGAGCACCCGTCTTTACACGGTAAGTCAGCACCGTTCTATCGGTGACTTGGTAGCCGAGCGACTTCAGTTTTTCTGTTGTTCGATTTTCGTTGTCGGTGATGAACCACAATGGATTCCCATTGGCCTGCGCGACGATGCAGTTCTGCCGCCCCAAATCCTCGCCTTCCATATCCACGAAGCAAAGCCCGCCGTGCCAATAGGCGAAGAACTCTTCCGCGAGATCGTCGATCATCTCCCCCTTCAGGATCTGCCCGAACACAACGGCCGCGCGTTGCAGGCATGCCAGCGACTGTCCGACAGAATCGTAGATGTCCAGGACGACCGTGCCCTTGGCGAGATAACACAGCCCGCCATCCGCGCCAAGATGAGGAACCGCAGCGGGCAACTCAGGGGGAATCTCCAGCAACCGGATGCGAGGCAAGTCGAAGAACGTCGGATCGAGCTGAACCTCGCACGGATAGCCCTTGCCCAATTGGGGTGGGATCAACTGCCCGTGCAGCCTGAACCAGCCGTCATCCGTCTTGCCAACAAACGCGAAGCCTTGTTGCTCAAAGGCCTCGATCACGTCTGCGACCGCTATGGCGCCGTTCATCCGGCCTTCGTTCGTCCGACGAGTTCGCTCGGACCAGCGGCGGCGGGAGCGGCGGCGATGGTGTCGACGATGGATACCACCTTGACCCGATCCGGCTCATTCGGAAAACGCGGGCCAAATTCGCCCTGCATCCAGATGCAAGCTTGTGAAGGGCTGCTGGCGTCGGTAGCGCCGCGAAGCACTTTCTCAAATTCTTCGAACGCCTTTGCGGCTTCTTCGACACTGGCTTTTCCCAGCCGTGCCGTAAGCGATTCGGATTCATCCACGGGGTTGTTCACCCCCGCACGCAACCGGGCCGGAAGTTCTGCGACGACATCCAGCAACGCGAGGTCGTCGCGCCGATCACGTTTTTCAAACAGCGGAGCCGCGGCGGCCATCAGCAGGATCGAAGAGGGCCCGCCGCTGGACCATCTCCAATCGCGGAATGCCTTCAAGTAACGAACCACGCGGCGGAACTGCTCCCCCTTAGCCTCCACTTCGCCCAGGAACCACTCCTTTACAGGCCTAGGATCAGAGGGCATCCAATTGCATTCACGATGGGCAAGTAAAACCTTGTCGCGCGGTAATGCCGTCCACGCATCTCGCTCCGCTTTGATAATGGCATCCATCACCGAGTCGTAGCCATATCGCCTCATCGAGGCCTCTGCCAGATTCACGAACTCCTGATCGGGGATGGCATATAGTGGGATGTCAATGTGGGCATAGGCAGCAATGACAATGCGAATGCAAGTCGGCTTGTCAGTGACAAGCTTCCACCCCTTTTCTTCGACCAGCGGCCTTAACGCCTCTTCCGCAGCAGTAAAGAAAACTGTTGCCGCTGTGCTGGGGCGCTGCGTCTGCGAGACGAAACTCATTGGTAGATAGCAACCATCATCGACATCCGCCTGCTGCGGACGTTGTGCCGGCGAGTTCAGCGTCTTGTATGCCCACGACCCCTGCGTAAAGAAGCGCGGCTGCGGTACGTCTTCTGTGTATCCGCCAGCTCTCATCACACGAGGAATGCCCGTGCGTAGGCAGCTTCTGACATCCGTCCGTGCACTGGCGATCCTGGTACGCTGTTCAGGCGTCAAATCCAGCTCATCATGGATGCAGGATTCGTCGTCAACAGTGGTAAAGAAAAGCGGGCTCAGGTTCAGCATGCGGCCTCCGGTACATTCTTGTTGGGGCCGTGATAGAAAATGGGGGCGCCGGCCTGGTGCGCTCGAAACGGTTGAAAAAGAGGATCGCCAAGCGCGCGCTGGGCCGCGTGGCTGCCGCGATCCTTGAGCGTATTCGTGGCGCCAATGGAAACCCGATCCAGCGCCTTCACGTCCTTGCTCTGATCCGGCGTTGCCTTGTCGTCGATCTGGAAGTAGTTGTTCCCCAGCAGCTGTCTCAGCATGTAGTCCACGGACGATTCCTGCGCGGAGATCACTAGATCGAAGAGTCCTCCGCGCCACTTACCGAATCCTCGGTCAAGGCTGGCGCCGCCACGGACAGTCGCACCGATCGTCATCGTGCCGATGGAAAGAACCCGAATCCGCGCATCCTGTTTCGGTGCCAGGAACGTGTTGACTTCATGCAACCCGAACAGGCCGGGTGCATTACCTACCAGTCCGCCATCCGCGAAGACACCGCGGTCGTTACGCGCCAGCGGAAAGTAGACGGGCGCGGCGGCGGTCGCCAACGCAACATCGACGACCTTCATGCGGTGATCCAACTCAAAGGAAGGGTGGTGAGGCGTCTTGAAGAACTGTCCACGACCTGTCGAGTAGTTGACTGCTGGTACAAGAACACGATGCTTCAAGTCGCCTACGGTGGTTCCTTGGAAGCGTTCGGTCAGCACTTCTCGCAACCCTGCCGAATCATGCTTTGCAGTCAACCAGAATCCCAGAAGCCGTCTTGAAAGACTGCGGCAACCAAAGATGCGGCTGCCTTCGTCTTCGAACAGTGCTTTGAGTTCGCTGCCAGGAATTTCCGCTGCCAGTCCCAAAGCCAACATCCCTCCTGCCGATGTGCCACAAATCAGATCAAAGTGGGAAGCGATAGGCCGGCCCAGCACGGCTTCAAGCTCGGCAAGAACCGTGGCCGTATAAAGGCCGCGATAGCCTCCCCCTGACAGGGCGAGCACATGGTAGGTAGGGATATCAGTCATGACGTCTCAACCTTTCGGGGGAAAGGAGTCGTTGCCGTGGCTATCCTTGTCACGGATACGGCCATCTGGACGATGGATGACGAGTTCGGACTTCTGGTTGCGTGCAATATCCCGCGCTGCATCTATTGCTTGCTGCTGCGTGTCATGCACAGAGGTCGCCCGCTCGTTGCCAGCGCCTTTAACGGCCCAACCGTCTTGATGAGGAACAACATGCTGATTTTTTCCGGCCATGATGGCACTCCTACAATGGAACTATGGAAGTCCCAGCCAGCCGGCTGGGTTGTCAATGGTCGCCCGCTGTAGCACAATACGTTGCTTATGCAGACAACAGGAAGACCAAGCCAATCCAACCCGTAGCAGGCGTAAAATCTGCCTCTGTTGTCTGGCTAGACAACAATGTATCAGAGCATGTGCGCTGGCGCAACACCTGCGCAACATGCGCCTTTAGACTCGACTGAATGTGGGGTTGATGCAACAGAGGGCTACGGCCTTCCCCCGCAACGCAAGGATCAGAACTCATGCCACAAACAGGCTTGGGCGTCGCTATCAAGACGCTACGCGAACGCAGAACCCTTTCCCTGCGTGAAATTGGGCAGCTATCGTCAGTGGACCATGCATACGTCTACCGCCTCGAAACTGGCGAAAAAACAAACCCCTCCCAAGACCTGATTGAAAAGCTATTGAAGGTTCTTAAGCCGACGGAGAGAGATGCTGCACTCATAACTTGGCTGGTTGACCATGCGGACGCCGACCCGAACCTCGTCGAATTTGTGCTACAAGATTCGTCTATTGGTATCGACGTATTTACGATGGCGGCGGGCGTCAGGCATCGGGGTAACGCAAGGCCTGATCCCGCCACATTGATTACCCGGATCAAAAAGGCCCTTGAGGACGACGACGAGGAGGATTGAACATGGACGAATCGGATGTCAGACAGAAAGCACGCGCGTTCATTGCGAAAGTCGATGTTTCTAACATCCGAGAAGACCTGTCTCCCTATGTGACCGCTGCTAATGCCAAGGTCAAGAAAGATGAGCTTGGCGAAGGAGAGTCTGGCTATACCATTACCAAGCCGAACGGGAAGCACATAATCACTGTGAACTCCCTGGAGACTGAGGAACGCCAGCGTTTCACTATTTGCCACGAGATAGCGCATATCGTGCTCGACCTAGAATCGAGTCACGAGGAAGTCCCGTCCTGGTCTTATGCCAAACGGCATCCCAACGAGATCGCCTGCGACACATTTGCCGCTGAACTGTTGATGCCTTATCAGCGATGGCTTTCTGTCGTTCCCAAGGAAGAGCCTTCCTTGGACCTTATCCAGCGCATGGCCGATTTGTTTGGCACTTCATTTCCCGCGGCTGCGTCGAGATTCGCCAGTCTCAGCGATGTGCCGTGTGCCTTCGTCACCATGGAGCGTGGCGCAGTACGGTATGCGGCACGCTCCACGTCTTTGAGACAAGCTGGAGCCTGGATATCACCCAGGTCGGTGATCCCGGCTGGCTCAGTGGCTCATCGAGTCAGATCCTCTGGGAACAGTACAACTGATACGGGGGAAGTCTCCCAGGACGTATGGTTCGACAACTGGGAAAAGGGCCTGGATCTCTGGGAACTTTCAAGGCACTACGCACGCACTGACACCACTATTTCGTTGCTATGGTTTGACGGCGAAGACCTGCCGGAGATCGAAGTGAACCGCTTCGGTGTGCGAGTGGAAGACGATGGCGGTCTACCAGAATTAACTGGAGAGTTGCCGTGGCCAGGGCGCAGCAAGCGTCGCTAGCTAAGCCTGGCAGCGGCACGCTGCAACTGCCCTAGTTTTCACTGGGCGTATTGTGGGATGCCGGTCTACGTAATTCGAGCAGACGCCGCGTGTTCTCCAGCTCCTTTTGTAGCAGCTCCGCATCCGGCAACACGGTGCGGTAGTTCGCCGCCATCACCTTGGTTGGCAAGCCATCCAGCGCATACCGCGCCAAAGCATGGCCCTTGTCGGCACACAGGATCAGGCCCACCGGCGGATTCTCGTCCGGGTAGGCCCAATGCTCCTTGGCATAGTTGCAGTACATATGCATTTGCCCCACATCGGCATGGGTCAAGCCACCCAGCTTCAGGTCGATGATGACCAGGCAGCGCAGCTTGCGATGGAAGAACAGGGGTTCACCCCCGATTTCACGGACACTTACAAGAAGGCCGATCGAGGCCATAAGG
>CAYXXZ010000130.1:0-6888 GCA_964469165.1 uncultured Porticoccaceae bacterium | reverse complement strand
CACAGTTCACAGTTCACAGTTCACAGTTCACAGGATGAGCGTGGCACCCCCCTGAAAACTGTCAACTGTAAACTGACAACTAATCAAACATACCCCTCGATCTGCCCCAACAGCAGACTGACGCCGCCGAGCGCCATGATCACCACCCACAGCCAGAACAGCAGCAGCCAGCCTCTGAACGGTTTGCGTTCGACTTTCTGCACCGGCCCGGAGAGGTATTGCTCGACGCGTTTGAGATCTTCCTCGCTCAGACGATTTTCTTTACTGTCTTTGACCACTGCTCCACTCCACGGCAAAACCGCAGCCAGTTTACAGCGCTACGCCCGCAGGCTCCACTTCGCCGGGCAGCTTGAGAATTTGTGCAGCGGCATTGAAGTCACCGCCTGGCATATGGGGAAGCTCTCCCAGCAGGGGCGCGGGCAGCAAGCGGCGCAAGGTATCGAGATTTTCCCCATGGCGCGCCATGCTGTCGGGCGTCGCCTGGTTGGCAATCCAGCCCGCCAGCGGCAAGCCGTCGCGCGCAATGGCTTCTGCACTGAGCAGCGCATGATTGATGCAGCCCAGGCGCATCGCCACCACCAGCACCACCGGCAACTGCAGCGCCAGCGCCAGGTCGGCAAGGGTCTCGCGATCGTTGAGAGGCACGCGCCAGCCGCCGGCGCCCTCCACCAGCACGAAGTCCGCGCCGCCGTCCAGCACCCGCTGAAAATGCGGCAGCAAAGCGGCGACATCCAGGTCCATGCCCTGCTCGGCCGCGGCGATATGAGGCGCGATGGCGGGCGCCAGGCACACCGGATTCACCATTTCATAAGGCAGTGGCTGATTGCAGGCTTGCAGGAGCGTCAGCGCATCCTCGTTGCGCAATCCCTGCGCCGTCACCGCGGCTCCCGCCGCAACCGGCTTCCAGGCCGCGGTGCGCAAGCCGAGCTGCCCCGCTCGCGCCAGCAGCGCGGCGGCGGCAAAGGTCTTGCCCACCTCCGTGTCGGTGCCGGCAATGAAATACCCGTATTTCATTTGCGCGCCACCACGTAGAACACTTCCCAGCTGGCCGGCAAGCCGTGCGCGTCGCGCAGTGCCTCGTAACCTGCCTTCAGGGCGGCGATCTGCTTGCGTCCGGTAAGCGCGTTGTTGCGACCGCGATTGAGATTGTGGGCGCCGAGCGCCTTCAGTTCGCGGGTAAGATCGCCCAATTGCGGGTAGTGCACCACCCGCGTCTCGACATCCCAGGTTGCGACCGCGAAGCCGGCATCCTGCAGCGCCGCGCGCACAGTCTCGGCCTCCGCGAAGCGGTTCACGTGCACATGGCTGTCCACCTGGCGCCAGGCCTCGCGCAGCTCCCACAGGGTGCGCGGCCCGACGGTGGTGAAGACCAGTACTCCGCCCGGTGCCAGCACGCGGTATTGCTCCGCCATCAGCGTCTCGAGGTTTCGGCACCACTGGTAGGTGAAATTGGAAAACACCAGATCCACGCTGCCATCTCCCAGAGGCACCGCCTCGGCATCGCCGCACAGCCAGGTGATATGGGGTGCGCCGGCTGCGGCGTAGGCCACCATGCCGGGCGCCAGGTCGAGGCCCGCGCAGGCCGCCTGCGGATAACGCCGTGCCAACAGCCGCGTGAAATGACCGGTGCCGCAGCCCATGTCGACGACATGGCGCGGCTGCACATCCTCGGGCACCATGCCGAGCAGCTTTTCGCCCACGGCGCGCTGCAGGTGCGCGGCGCCGTCGTAGCTGGCGGCGGCGCGGCTGAAGGACGCCGCCACCTCCCTTTTGTCGAGCCCGTAGGGGTCGAGAGCGGCGGGCTCGGCGTCGATGAAGGCGAGACACCGGCGCGCCAGCGTTTCCGGCTCGGAAATCTGCGGGACGTGACCGACATCGTCCAGCACCTCTACCTGCGCGCCGGGGCACAGGGCGCGCAGCGCCGCGGCGGCGGCAACGGGAACCAGTTGATCCCTGCCACCGAAGAGGTGGAGCGAGGGCGTGGCCAGTTCCGGCAACAGCGCCCGGTTGTCCAGGTGCCCGAGCCAGTCGAGCGCCGCCAGCCAGGGTTGGTGCCGCACCGTCGCGCCGTTGTTGCGCAGCCAGCGCAGCACGGCGCGCTCGTTGCGATCGCCCCGGCTCTGCAGGCCACAGAAGTGTTGCAGGCAAGCCTGCGGATCCGCGGCGAAACGGTTCCGGAAACCCTCGAAGACATCCCCGGCCATGGCGTCGGCCCAGCCGTCGCGCGCCACGAACAGGGGGCTGGCGGCGAGCGTGATCAGTTTTTCCACCTTTTGCGGCACCTGCGCCGCAGCGCGCACCGCCAGCATGCCGCCGAGAGACCAACCGAGCAGCACGCAGCGCTCGGGCAGCGCCGCGCAGATCATCTCCACCGCCGTCGACCAGTCGCGACACGACGGCGATGCAGCAAAGCCCGGCAGGTCCAACGCAATGACGTCGAGGCGTTCGCGCAGCAACGGCAGCACGCCGTGCCAGGCCCGGCTGTCGTTGCCCCAGCCGTGGATCAGCACCAGGGGAACGTCCAGCGCCTGCGGACCGCTACAGGGGTACAGCGTGGCGGCGAGCGCTCGTTCAGTCATCGGCGGCGCTCTTCGTGTCAGGCGCATCTTGCGGCAGGCGGCGGAAAGCGTTTTCCAGTGCCGCCAGCAACTGGTCCACGTCGCCTTCATCATGGCTGGCGGAGAAGGTGATGCGCAGCCGTGCCGTGTTTTTCGCCACCGTGGGCGGGCGGATGGTGCCGACGTGGATGCCCTGCTCCCACAGTGAGGCGCCCACTGCCATGCAGGCGTTGTCGGCACCGATGATCACTGGCTGAATGGGCTTATCCGACGCCATCAATTGCAGACCGAGCTGAGTGGCGCCGGCGCGAAAGCGCGCCACCAGTACCCGAAGTTTTTCGCGCCGCCAGTACTCTTCCTGAACCAGCTTGAGGCTCGCGCGCGTGGCGGCGGCCACCGCGGGCGGCATCGCGGTGGTGTAAATGTAGGGCCTGCTGAACTGCACCAGGTAGTCGATCAGCGCCTCGCTGCCCGCCACGAAGGCGCCCGCCGTACCGACACCCTTGCCCAGCGTCGCCATCAGAATCGGCACATCGTCCTGGCTCAAAGCAAAGTGTTCGGCAATGCCGCCGCCCCGCTTGCCGAGCACGCCAAAGCCGTGGGCATCGTCCACCATCAGCCAGGCGCCAGCGGTGTTGCAGGTGCGCACCAGTGCCGGCACGGGCGCCAGATCGCCGTCCATGCTGAACACGCCGTCGCTGACCACCAGCTTGCGGCGCGCCTCGCGCGCCAGGTGCTTGCCCAGCGATGCGCTGTCGTTGTGCAGATAGCGCTGAAAGCGGGCGCCACTGAGCAATCCGCCATCGAGCAACGAAGCGTGGTTGAGACGGTCTTCGAGCACCAGATCGCCGCTGCCCACCAACGCGCTGATGATGCCGAGGTTGGCCATGTAGCCGGTGGAAAACAGCAGCGCCCGGTCGCGGCCGGTAAAGGCGGCAAGCGCTTCTTCGAGCAGGTGATGCTCGCGGGAGTGGCCGCTGATGAGGTGTGAGGCGCCGCCGCCCACACCGCAGTCCCGAGCCGCGCGCACAAAAGCCGCGACGATGTCGGGATGGTTGGCGAGGCCGAGATAATCGTTGCTGCTGAACGCCAGCACCTGGCGGCCATCGAGCACGATGCGCGTGCCCTGCGGCGAGGCGAGAATTTTGCGCTCCCGGTACAGGGAGCGGGCGCGGCGCTCGGCCAGTTCGGCGCCCAGGGTTTCTATCAGATCGGACATAACGAACGTTCCGGACGAATCGGCGGTTGTCACGTAGGTTGGGCTGAGCAAAGCGAAGCCCAACATCTATTGGGTAACCCACGCATCCTTTGTTGGGCTTCGCTTTGCTCAGCCCAACCTACGTGCTATCAGACGGCCGCGTTGTAGAACTGCATGTCGGAAGCCGCTTGCGAGACCTGCTCCAGCAGCGCCGCCTCCTGCTCTTCGCTGTCCTTGTGGATGTGGCGCTGTTCGGGGCGGATACCGAGGCGCTCGAACAGGCGCTTGTCGTTGTTGGCCTTGGGGTTGGCGGTGGTGAGCAGTTTCTCGCAGTAAAAAATGGAGTTGGCACCGGCCATGAAGGCGAGCGCCTGCATCTGGTCGTTCATGCTCTCGCGCCCCGCAGACAACCGCACATGGGATTTCGGCATCATGATGCGCGCCACCGCGATGGTGCGAATGAAGTCGAAGGGGTCGATGTCGTCGACGTTTTCCAGCGGTGTGCCCTTGACCTTGACCAGCATGTTGATGGGCACCGAATCCGGCTGTTGCGGCAGATTGGCCAGCTGCATCAGCAGTCCCGCACGATCGCTGTCTTTTTCACCCATGCCGATGATGCCGCCGGCGCACACTTTCATGCCGGCGCGGCGCACGTTGTCGAGGGTTTCGAGGCGATCCTGATAGGTGCGGGTGGTGATGATCTCGCCGTAGTATTCGGGCGAGGTGTCGAGGTTGTGGTTGTAGTAATCGAGGCCCGCATGCGCCAGTTCCTGCGCCTGGTCCTCGGTGAGCATGCCGAGCGTCATGCAGGTCTCGAGACCCATGGCCTTCACTTCGCGCACCATCTCCAGCACCTTGGGCATGTCCTTCTGGCGCGGCACCCGCCAGGCGGCGCCCATGCAGAAACGGCTGGCGCCACTTTCCCTGGCGGCGCGCGCCTCGGCCAGCACGGTGTCGATGTCGAGAAGCTTTTCCTTCTCCAGGCCGGTGTCGTAGCGGGCGCTCTGGGGGCAGTATTTGCAATCCTCCGGACAGGCGCCGGTCTTGATGGACAGCAAGGTGCTCAACTGCACCTCGTTGGCGTCGAAGTGCTCACGGTGCACGGTCTGGGCGCGGAACATCAAGTCATTGAAGGGCAGCGCGAACAGCGCCAACACTTCCTGCCGGGTCCAATCGTTGCGTACGGCGGCCTTGCTCATGGGGTACTTACCTGTTTACAGTGACTGCTGCAATCTTAACGGCAGCGCAAGCGCTGTCAACCTGAAATGGATTTCAAGGTTTACAAGAGCATGAAAGCTATCCTCAATCGTCTCCTCGACGGACTCTTTCCCGGACTCTGCCTGTGCTGCGGTCTCGCCTCGGGGCGCAACATCGATCTTTGTGAAGGCTGTGAGAGTGATTTCCCGCGTCTGCACAGCCAATGCCCGCGCTGCGCGGAGCCCCTGCCGACAGCGGCGATCTGCCCTCGCTGCCTGGCGCAGCCACCCGCCTTCGACGCCGTTGTCGCTCCCTATCTTTACCAGCCACCGCTGACGCAGGTCATCACGGGATTCAAGCACGGCAGCGACCTCAGCGCCGGACGTGTGCTCGGTACACTGCTTGCGGAACACATCGAGCAGACGCTTGTGACAGCGCCCTACTGTGTGACGGCCATGCCACTGCACTGGCGGCGCCACCTCGGGCGCGGTTTCAATCAGGCGCAGGAGATTGCCCGAACGCTGTCCCGCCAGACCGGCATTCCGCTGCGCGACCGCCTGGTGCGGCGCGTGCGCCACACGCCGAGCCAGCAAGGTGCCGCGCGCCTACAACGCACCCGCAACCTGCGCGGCGCCTTTGCCGCCAGCCCTCGCTGCGCCGGCCTGTCGATTGCCGTCATAGATGATGTGGTGACCACCACCAGCACGGCGCGCGCGGTCGCGCAGGCTCTCAAACGCGCCGGCGCCGCGCGCGTCGAAATTTGGTGCCTGGCACGCACAGCGCTGGAAAAGTGACCGCTTCACCACGATAATCCGTCCTTTGTCTGTTGCGATACACATCATGTCCGAACCTTCCCTGGAAACACTTTGGCAGACCCTGGTCGACGAAACGCGCCAGATGCTCAACGAAGAGCCGGTGCTGGCGAGTTTTCTGTACGCCACCATCCTCAACCACAAGGACATGGCGTCGGCGCTGAGCTTTCACCTCGCCAGCAAGCTGGTGAGCGATATCATCCCCGCCCTGCAGCTGCGCGAAGTGTTCGCCGAGGCCTTCACCGCCGATCCGTCCATCATCGAGAGCGCGCGCCGCGACATTTACGCTACCTACCAGCGGGATTCGGCGTGCCGCAACTTCACCACCCCCTTCCTCTACTTCAAGGGGTTTCACGCCCTCGAAGCCTACCGCGTGGCCCACTGGCTGTGGAAACAGGGCAGACGCTCGCTGGCCCTGGTGTTGCAGAACAGGATTTCGACCGTGTTCGGCGTCGACATCCACCCCGCCGCGGTGGTCGGCAGTGGTGTCATGCTCGACCACGCCACCGGTATCGTGATCGGTGAAACCGCTGTGGTGGACGACTGCGTCTCTATCATGCAATCGGTCACCCTGGGCGGCACTGGCAAGGAAAGCGGCGACCGTCACCCCAAGATCCGCCGCGGCGTGCTGCTCGGGCCGGGTGTGAAAGTACTCGGCAACATCGAGATCGGCGAATTCTCCAAGGTCACCGCCGCGAGTGTGGTGCTGAAAAACGTGCCCCCCCACAGCATCGTCGCCGGTGTACCCGGCGAGATCGTCGGCACCACCAGAGAAGACCCGGCACAGGAGATGGATCAGGGGTTGGTATGACGTCTGACGCTTTATTCTGAGTTTCACGTTGCACGTTGCACGTTTCACGCAAGAAGGGAGGTGGTCTGCGGGTCGTTGAGGCTCTCTGTACCACGGCGTATGGTCAGAGTGATGCCATCGCCACAGGCACCTACGTGAAACCTGCAACGTGCAACGTGAAACTCAGAGAGCGCGAACTTTTTAGCGTCGGACGTCAGACGGGTGAAAACGCCACCACCTCCGCGATATCATCCACGCCGAGCAGCTTCATCAACAAACGGTCCATGCCGATGGCTACGCCGGCGCATTCCGGGAGGCCGGAGGTGAGGGCGG
>CAYXXZ010000129.1:4885-6921 GCA_964469165.1 uncultured Porticoccaceae bacterium | reverse complement strand
GCCGCTGTACGCGATCTGCGCAAGCAGGAAGCGGAAGCCATCGCACCCACCACCATTGGCGACCTGATCAAGGCGCAAATGGAAGGACGCGACAAATAACAACCCTGGGGCGGGCAGCTTGCTGCCCGCCATTCCCGACAGGCATGATCTGTTATGACCAAGTCAGAGTTGATTGAAAGAATTGCCCTGCAGCAGGAACAGCTTCCCCCGCGGGATGTGGAACTCGCGGTAAAGATGATTCTGGAGAAGATGACTCAGGCGCTTGTGCACAACCAGCGTATCGAGATTCGAGGGTTCGGCAGTTTCTGTCTCCACTACCGCGCACCGCGTACCGGGAGAAATCCCAAGACCGGTGATTCCGTGGAGTTGACGGGAAAATACGTTCCCTATTTCAAGCCAGGCAAGGATCTCAAGGACAGGGTCAACAACAGTCTGCATGCTGAACAGTGATGCAGCCTGAGCAGGAAACCGGAATGGCAAGGTGATCCCTTGCCATTTTTTTTAGGCTATTTTTACTTGTGATTCAGAAATATCGGCGGCGGGCTGCAGTTGAGCTGCAAGTTAAGCGTTGGCAGAACGCCGTTCTTTCAGAGCCCCTGCTTGAAGCTTACGGCTTACAGCTCGCTCAGAAATACCGAGCCCGGCCAGACACAGGCCGAAAAAATCCAACAGCGGGAGATGCGAAATGAAGCAATTGAAAAGAATCTTCATGATCCTGATGGTCATATTCTGCATATTCATCGGCCTGTGGGTCGCCCAGGACAATCCGCAAGCCGTCGCGTTGAGTCTGCTCGGATTTCCCCTGGGAGAAATTCCGCTCGGGTTTGGCTTGCTCCTGGCGCTGGCAGCGGGAGTATTTGCCGGTATCCTCTCCAGCCTGCCGATGATCGTGCGCCTGCGCGCCGAGAATCGCCGTCTCAAGCAGCGCATCTGACACCGGGAGGAGCATCCGTGACCAGCGAGACATCATCCCCCGTCATCGTCGCCCTCGACTACGACAACAGCGCTGCGGCGCTGGCGCTCGTCGACCAGCTCGATCCGGCGTTGTGCCGCCTCAAGGTGGGCAAGGAGTTGTTCACCCGAGCTGGCCCCGCCTTCGTCGAGCAGCTGAGCGGGCGCGGCTTCGAGGTGTTTCTCGATCTCAAGTTTCACGACATTCCCAATACCACAGCCAAGGCGGTTGCCGCCGCCGCCGACCTGGGTGTGTGGATGGTCAATGTCCATGCGTCCGGCGGACGCAAGATGATGGAAGCCGCAGCGCGCCAGTTGCGTACCATGGGAGCGCCCACGTTGCTGATTGCCGTCACTGTGTTGACCAGCATGGGGCAGGATGATTTCGCAGAACTTGGCGTGCAGGGTGCCATCGCCGATCATGTCACGAGACTCGCGCGTCTGGCGCACGAGTCGGGCTTGCACGGCGTGGTCTGTTCGGCTCACGAGGCCGGTGCCATCGGCCGCGACCTGGGCGATGATTTTTTGCGTGTCACACCGGGCATTCGCCCGGCGGCGAGCGCGCGCGACGACCAGCAGCGCATCATGACCCCGTCGCAGGCCCTTGCGGCAGGCAGTACGCATCTGGTGATAGGCAGGCCGATCACGGCAGCGGAAAATCCGCATCACGCACTGCTTGAAATTTTGCGGGAAGTTGGCAATCATTGAGTCGTGAACATGGGGTTCACACAAGGAGCAACATCAACACACAAGGAAGCATGTTATGGACAACCGTCTATCGTTCCGCAATACCCTTCTGTTTATCACTCTGGTGTTTTCCCTCGCAGGTTGGCACGGTTTTGCCAGCGCCGCAGATCCGACGCCGACAGCGAACACGGCTGAGACGTCTGCAACCATCGATATCAACAAGGCATCGGCGTCCGATATCGCCGAAGCCTTGCACGGTATCGGTGCCGCCAAGGCCGAAGCCATCGTCGCCTATCGGGACCAGCACGGGCCCTTCACGTCACTGGAAGACCTGGGCAAGGTGAAAGGCGTGGGTGAGAAAACCCTTGAAAGAAACGCTTCGCGAATCCGCTTCTGAT
>CAYXXZ010000129.1:0-4785 GCA_964469165.1 uncultured Porticoccaceae bacterium | reverse complement strand
CTGATCGATCTTGGTCTGGTCTACCGCGCATCGGGCGAATATCTGGTGCCGAGCAGCTTTTACAGCAGCGTATTCGCCGCTTTGGTGATCGATGCCCTCGGCAGCGAAGAACAGAAGCTGAGCTTGCTGAGCGCAGTCATCGCGGGCAAGACTCTTGCCACGGTGGCGCAGGGTGAAGCTCATGCTGTGGAGGAGTTCCGGCTCTTCAAGAGCAAGGCCACGCGCGTGGGTGATACCTGGGTGCTGAAAGGCGGCAAGGCGTTTGTCGCGGATGCGGCGACTGCCGGGCTGGTGCTGGTGCTCGCCAGGATTCACGATGTCAGCGAATACACGGGCTGGGGCGTGTTCGCCGTCGACGCGCAGCAACTGCAGGGCCGGATACGGGCCAACCACGCCTTCGGCAACATCCCGCTTTCAAGTATCGATCTCGACGATCTGGCCGTGCCCTATAGCGCATTGCTTGGCGGAGAAGACGCCATCGCGTCGACACTCGACATCTACACCGGGGTGGTGGAAAAGGCCACCGCGCTGCAGTGCATGGAAATGGTGGGTGGCATCAATGCGGTTCTCAATCGTACCGTCGCCTACGTGAAGGAGCGCGAACAATTCGGACGTCCGATTGGCGCCAATCAGTCTGTGCAGCACATGCTTGCCGATATCGCAATTCATCTCGATGGCGCCAGGGTGGCGGCGCTCAAGGCGCTTTTTCTCGTCAGCGAAGGCCGCCCCGCGGCGCGGGCGATATCCATGGCCAAGACCATGTTGGGCGAGGGCTATGTGAATGCCACCATCACCGCGCAACAGGTATGGGGCTCCATGGGCTACGCCCGTGAGACGGGACTCTATCTGTGGACGGAGCGCGCCAAGGTGACGGATGTATGGCATGGCACGCGCAACAGCCATTTGCGTCGGGTCGCCACGCTGATGGGCCTTTGATGCCAACGGCTGGGAACGAATTTGTCGCCTTGGGCGAAAATGTGAGGACATGACATGAATTTTGATTGGACTGAAGAACAGAAGACCTTTCAGCGGGACGTGCGCGCATTTCTGGCAGAAAATCTCCCGGAGAGCATCACGTCCGGCCTTATCGAAGGCGAGGCGCGAAAGGATGAGGTCTGGACCGACGAGATCCGCGAGTTCGAACAAAAAATGGCGGACAAGGGTTGGCAGGTGCTGGATCTGCCGCCGGAATCGGGTGCCAAATCACTGACGGCCATCGAGCGCTACATCCTGCTCAGCGAACTCGACTACGCCAATGCGCCGCGTTTCATGCGGGCTACCACGGTGTCCGTCATTCCCACGCTGGCCCGCGCCGGCACGGAAGAGAACAAGGCCATGTGGCTCGACAAGCTGGCCACCACGGAAGTCACCGTTTCCATCGGCTATTCGGAACCTTCGGCGGGCAGCGACCTGGCGGCGTTGCGCACCAAAGCGGTAAGAGATGGCGATGAGTGGGTGATCAACGGTATGAAGTCCTGGAACAGTCGCGGGCACACCTCGTCCCATATCTGGTTGCTGGCGCGCACCGGTGAGCCGGGTGGTCGCCACAAGGGGCTATCCATGTTCATCGTTCCGCTCGATGCCCCCGGGGTCGAGGTGCAGCAGGTTCCGAGCTGGGGTGATCACATGTTCAATGATGTGTTCTTCAGCGACGTTCGCATCCCAGAGAACTATCTGATCGGCGAGATGGATAAAGGCTGGGCCACCGTCATGGGGGCCGTGGGGGGAGAGCGCGCCTTCGCGGGCTTCGCCAATGGTCTGCGCATGATCATGGACAACCTGATCGAGCACTGTCGAACCACCTCATTTGAAGGGCAGGTACTGGCGTCCCGTCCCGAGGTGGCTCTCGGTCTGGCGAAGATCGAAACCGATCTCGAGCTTGCCGATCTGATGAGCATCGATATCGCCAGCCGCGTCGATGCCGGCGAGCAGCCGGATACCGAAGCGCTCGGGCTCAAGATTTTCACGTCCGAATTGCGTACCCGGATGGCGGACTTTGCCATGCAGGTATTGGGTTTGCCGGGTCTGCTCAATAACGATGATCCCGAGGCACCGGTTCAGGGCGATATCGAACACCTCTATCGCCGGGGGCCGCCGACCCGTCTCGGTATCGGCGCCAACGAAGTGTTGCGCGATGTGGTTGCGCAGCGCGGTCTTGGCTTGCCGAGAGCGAAATAGATCCGCGTAGCGGCGAAGGCGCTATCTTTGCCGGGTTCGTGCGCCGGCATAAGTCAGAAATATGGGCTGCGGGTTGTCGTCGAGCTGTAAGAGACATGCCTTTCAACGCCCTTTGTAGAAGCCTGCCTGCGGGTGACCCTGTTGTGTATCACGATGTTGTGTCGCCTGCAGGCAGGCTCCTACACGGTTTTACGTTGCGCGTTTCACGCAAGAACGGGGTGGTGGTCCGAGGGCCGTTGAGGCTCTCTGTACCAGAACGAGCGCTAAGGTGAACGTTGGCAGGGCTCCGTTCTCGCCGTGCGCCTGCTTAAAGCTTATGGCTTACAGCTTACACCGCGACAAAAAAAGCCACGGGCCGCTGAGTGCCCGTGGCTTTTGGGTTGTCGCGCAGAGCGACAGGGTATTTAGAACACTTTCATATCAAAGGTGATACCCCAGGTGGCGGGCGGTGCGCCAGCCGCCACAGTGCCGCTTTCGGCTGCCGTGGTGTATACGGAGTAGTCCTCGTCGGTGATGTTCTTGCCCCACAGCTTGATGGCAAATTTCTCGTCGAGTGTCATCCACGACAGTTCAGCGTTGACCAGTGTATAGCTGCCTTCCGAATGGAGGTTGTCGGGTTCCCACTCGAAGCCGTCGTTGTACGCGGCCATCACTGTCGCACCGTAAATGCCGGTGTTGGTGGGCAGCTCGTAGGTCAAGCCCAGGTTATAGGTGAGCTCGGGTGCACGCACCATGTCGTTGCCGGAGCAATTGCCTTCGCTTCTCAGGTTGCCGCCACCCAATGCGCCAAACGGGGGCGGAGGAATGCCGGGAACGTTGATCTGGCAGCCCTCGAACTCGGAGTATTCGGTGTCGAGCAGAGCCAGACCGAAACGTGCGGTGAAGTTCTGGGAGAGGGCAGCCTGGCCATCCAGCTCAAAGCCCCAGATCTCGGATTCCGCTGCGTTCAGCAGAATGGAGTTGGCCGCGCCGCCGCCGGAACCGTCGATCTTCTGCAACTGGATATCGGCATAGTCGTAATAGAAGAGCGCGGTATTCAGGCGCAGTCTGCCGTCGAAGAATTCACCCTTGGTACCGATTTCATAGGCGTCGAGAATTTCCGGCTCGACAGGATCGGGCGCGAAGCCGTCAAAGACGACAGAGTCGAAAGCACCGGATTTGAAGCCGCGGTTGTAGGAGATATAACCGAGCAGGTTATCGGTAAAGCTGTGGTCCAGAACCACGCGGAAGGTGGGCTCTGACCAAGACTCCGATTTCTCGAAGGGAAGGGTCATGGCCGGGTTTCCGATCGGCATTTCGATCACGGTGGTGCCGCTCAGGATCCGGTCATCGTAGGTCCAGCGTGCGCCGAGGGTCAGCGAGGTGAGATCGCTCAGGCGGAATTTCACTTCACCAAACGCAGAGTAGGATTCGGTGTGTACGGTGGAATAAGCGTTGACGCCCGCGCCGTTGATGGGCTGATTGACCTTCAATGGGGTGTAGGACCACTGATCCTTGTAGTAGTACGCGCCCACGATCCAGCTGTAAAACTTGCTGTCATCGTTGGACAGCAGCTGGAATTCCTGGGTGATCGTCTCGTTCTCCTGATTGAGGGCAGCGGTGGCCACCGGCAGGGGAGACGCATCGAAGTCGAAGAACTGGATGCTGTCTGACTCCTTGTAGGAGCTGATGCTGACGAAATCAAGGTTGGTGAACGAGTGATCGACACGGGCGCTCAAAGCCCAGGAGTCGCGCTCGGAATAGCCGGTCGCATCCGCTTCCACATCGTTCAGGTCGCTGAGCGGGAAAGTGTTGCCCACACAA
This sequence comes from uncultured Porticoccaceae bacterium, assembly GCA_964469165.1. Lineage (GTDB taxonomy): Bacteria > Pseudomonadota > Gammaproteobacteria > Pseudomonadales > Porticoccaceae > CAYXXZ01. The sequence continues at coordinate 804 of CAYXXZ010000129.1, read as the reverse complement.
CCGAACTCGCTGTTGGCGCAGCTGCGGATGACACCGACATCGTCGTTGTTTTCCGACCAGCGTGCCGAGAGCTTGACGGTGGTGACGTCACTGGCTTCCCACAACAGCTTGCTTCTGACGCTGGTGTACTCTTCAAAACCGACGGCATCGCCGTTGGTGATGTTCTTGCCCCAACCTTCGCCCTGGCGGCGGCTGATCACGCTCAGATCCGCGGCAACGGTATCGGTCAGGCCGATACTGCCGTAGAGGCTGCCGCTGAAAGTTTCGTAGTTGCCCGCGCTGACGCCGACCTGCAGTTGCGGATCAAAGGTCGGATCCTTGGTGATGACGTGGATCACACCACCCGTGGTGTTGCGTCCAAACAGCGTGCCCTGTGGGCCTTTCAGGACCTCGATGCGCTCGATATTGTTCAGCGTCAGGATGCCGTCGACGGTGCCGCTGACGTATACGCCATCGAGATACATGGCTGTCGCGCTTTCCACGCCAACGGAGGTGCTCTGTGCGCCGATGCCGCGCAGGTAGGGCACCGCTGAACCGACCTGACGGCTACTTTGCAGACCGGGAGTGACGAGACCCAGATCGTCGTAGGACTCGATGCCTGATTTCTCAAGCTCGCCAGCGCCGAATGCAGTGATCGAAATCGGAACTTCCTGAAGGCTCTCCGAGCGCTTTTGGGCAGTTACGACAATCTCTTCGAGAGCGACCTGTGCGCTAGCAGCAAGTGGAGCTGCGAGGAAGACGCTCGCAGTAGCCGTGAGCAAATTTTTCCTTACAAACATGACAATCCCCTTTCTTCTGTTGGGT
>CAYXXZ010000128.1:0-6934 GCA_964469165.1 uncultured Porticoccaceae bacterium | reverse complement strand
TCCAGGTCGATCACGGGCTGCATGTCGAATCCCGAGCGGGCTTCAAGAAAGTTTTCCAATGCGGTATTTTCTTTGCCTGCCTCCAACTCATAGAGCGCAAGATATTGGTAGGGCTGGTCTTCCCTCAACTGTTCCGGCGACAGCTTGAAGCGCTGCGCGGAGTTTATGCCATCGACCCCGACCACCTCGACCAGATGGGTATCGGTGTACCAGCGGTTGTATTCTTCTTCCTTCCCCGCCACCGGGTTTGACAGGGCAACGATATAGGAAGTGTTTTTGTCCAGTTTCATAAAATAAATCCTTATTTTTGGATAGTGTTGTCGATTGGGTATTGTGACGAAGAATGGTCCAAAAAACACTGCAAACTTCAAATAGAAGCCTGCAGCTTGCACAGTCGGCGGAAACTTGGGCTACGGCTGTGGTTGAGCCATAAGCTGTAAGTTAAACTCTGGCAGTGCTCCCGCTTAAAGCTTACGGCTTATAGCTCACTTTCTCCTTCAGAACATCCTCGCCATAAACGTCAGACCATAGGTGCGCGGCGGGCCATAGACGTTCTTGATCATGGTGCCGGTTTCATTGGCCATTGAGATGTACCGTTCGTCAGTGAGGTTCCTGCCCCACAGGCGCAGACTGTATTTTTCATCCTGCGAGTACCAGGCGATGGCGCCGTTGATGATGTCCAGCTTGTCCTGCATGTTGTTGCTGGGTGTGCTCGGCGCTACCTGGCCCATACCGTTGTCGGCATCGAAGAAATATTCATCGGTATGAGACCATGACAGGCTCAGATCGAACTCACCGATATCGGTAGGAATCACATAGCTGCCTGTGAGAGAAAGGGAATAGGAGGGCGTGTATATGGTTTCGTTACCCGCCAAATTCCAGCTGCCAGTCGCCGGGTCATAGCCTGGCGGCACCGCCGCGCAGTTGTTTCCGTTGTTCACCGTGAAGGCACAGTTGCCGCCTGCCGTTGCGTTGTACACCATGAACTGGCCGTTGGGATAATCTTTGTATTCACCGTCCTGGAGCTGCAGCGATGCATTCAGTGTCAGCCTATCGGTGGGCGCCGCGGTAATATCGATGTCTATGCCCTTGATTTCCACCTCGGCGGCGTTGGTCAGCCGTGATGCAGTGCCGCCGCCGGGAATCGACATCACCTGGAAGAGCTGCAAGTTGGTGTAGTCGTACCAGAACGCCTCGGCGTTGATACGAACTTTTCGGTCGAAGAGTTCAGATTTGAAACCCAGCGTGTAGGCATCCAGCTTTTCCGGCTCGACCGGTGGGTCGATGGTGCCGCCGCTGCTGGGGATCAGGTTGAGGAAATCTGGTGCAAGCACCGTGTTGATGGTGCCACTCTTGAAGCCGCGGTTATAGGCAACATACGCCATGAGGGTATCACTGAATTGATAGTCGACGGCGATTTTTCCGCTCCAGCTCGACCAGGAATCGCTCAACGGGCTGTTGCTGGCGGGGACAAGAATGGTGGGGACGCCGTTGCCGTCGACGTTCTGGCGACCGGCGGACATGGTGCGGTCGTCGGTGGTGCGCCGCAAACCAAAGGTAACGTCCATCGCTTCGGTGACGGGAATCGTCATTTGCCCGAAGACAGAGAAGGATTCCGTTTCGAGCTGGGTGGGTGCGCCCTTCCGGTTCAGACCACCACCGGCGAGCAGCCCGCTGAACTGGAATCGCGACTGTGTACTGGTGTCGTCGTACCAGTACACGCCTGCCATCCATTGCACGGGTGAATCGTCGGGGGAATGGATCTGGAATTCCTGCGTGAAGGTTTCCATTTCATAGACGATATCGAAATTCAAGCGAGCGATCGGAGCCGCGTCCTGGGCAATATATTGGCGTGTTTCGGTTTCCCTGTAGCCGGTGATACTTACCAGGCGCATTGTCGAGAAATCATGGGTAACTTTTACGCTGCCTCCCCACATCTCCGTCTCGGCAGCGGGATCGATATTTTCAGTGCTGTCGTATTCATCATCTGGCGGGATGGAGCTGGGGCCCGCATTGCTCATGGTGCCCTTGGCCGGTCTGAAGTGCGCTCCTTGCTGGGTGAAGTTTTCGTCGTAATCCGCGTTGAACAATACGGATGTCTGTTCGCTGGGCTGCCAGAGCACCTTGACCCGGCCGCCAGTATTATCGTTGGTGTAGGCGTCGTTGCCTGTGGTGTAGTTCTTGCCCCAGCCATCTTTCTGGTCTTCCCAGTACAGCGCCAGGTTGGCGGACACTGTTTCGCTCAAGGCGCCGCTGCCGTAGAGGGACGCGGAGTAGGTATCGTAGTTGGCGTATCCCACGGACAAATCCAGCGCGGGTTCCGGCGTTGGGTCCTTGGTATATATCTGGATTACACCGCCCGTGGCGTTGCGGCCGAAAAGCGTGCCCTGGGGGCCTTTCAACACTTCGATGCGTTCCAGGCTGTTGTAATTGCTTACCAGCGCCTGGCCATTGTTGTAATAAATGCCGTCGACGTAAGCGGCAACCGCGGGCTCTGCGCCCATCTGCACGGTGGGCGTACCAACGCCGCGCAGGAAGGGCATGGCGCCATTGCTCTGGCGATCGATGCGCAGGCCGGGAACCGCCACGGCGAGCGTCTGGGAGTTGATGATGCCCATCTTGCCGGCCATTTCCGATGTCATGGCGGTGATGGCGATGGGTACGGATTGCATATCCTCCGCGCGTTTTTGTGCCGTTACGATGATTTCTTCGAGCTGGGCAAGGCTGGCAGCGGAGAAAGACAGCATCCCGGGCACAGCGATGGCAGCGATGCCGGTTTTGAGTCCTGTGCTGAACGCCGAGCGGTTTTTGTCTGATTTCAAAGACATGTCAGATACCCTTGTTTTATGTTGTTTACCCAAACGAAAGCGGCTCCCGAGCTGTGAGCTCCTGGCCCGGCCTTTCTGGCATCGTATGAATTCTGAGCTTTTATCACTTTTATGGAGACTACACCTTGAATAAAACAGATGTTTATATACGATATGCTTAATTCGTGGGCTTTTCAAATTATTCTTATTTCGATGAAAGTGACAGCGGCGATTGAGTGCGAAGGCTGACGGGCAACGACAAGCTGGGTAGAATCGCAACACTCGCTGCCATTGCCGCCTCGCCACACGGTGGTTGGGAATTTAGGCCAGGGTGTGCGTGAGGAGAATTGAGCTATAAGCCGTAAGTTTTAAGCAGGAGAACGGCAAGAACCGGGTTCTGCCAGAGTTCAACGTAGAGCTTGCAGCTTATAGTTGAACGACAACCTGTAGCCCAAATTTCTGATCCCTATGTAATCCATCCGGAGTGATAACCGATGTCAGATGTACTGGTTCAATTTGATGGTCCCATTGCCAGGCTCACCATCAACCGTCCCCAGGTGCTTAACGCACTCAACGACGATACCTGTGAACAGCTGTTGCTGGCGGCGAAAAAAATCGAGCGCAATGACAAGGTGCGCTGCATCATCTTCAGCGGCAATGGCAAAAGTTTTTCCAGTGGCGGCGACGTCAATATGCTGGCGGAGCGTCTCGCCGATCCCGACCGCGATCTGAAACACGAGTTCGAATCCAGCGCGGTGCGTGGCGGCGCCGAGTTCTGCCAGGTGATCGAGCGCATCCCGGCACCGGTGATCACCAGCGTGCGCGGCGCGGTGAGCGGTGGTGGGCTCGGTCTGGCGCTGGCGGGTGATTTCATCATCGCATCGGAAACGGCATTTTTTCTCGCGGCTCACGTGCGCATCGGTCTGTCGCCCGACGCGGGCGCGAGCTGGTACCTGCACCGCCGTATCGGTGCGCGGCTCGCCAAGGAGTTCTTGATGCTCGGCAATCGCATCGCTGCTGCCGAGGCGGAAAGGGTTGGCTTGGTGAATCGCGTCGTGCCCGACAGCGCTCTGGAAGCCGAAACAGACGCCCTCGCCGAGCGCCTGCTCGCGCTACCCGCCCACGCCATCGCCAGCGTCAAGCAGTTGATCAACATGGCGCCGCAGCACTCCTTCTCCGATCACCTGCAGATGGAGGCAAAATTGTTGGGCGAGGCGGCCATCACCGCGGACTTCCGCGAAGGCGTGCAGGCGTTTCGCGAGAAGCGCCCGGCGCAGTTCAACAAAAAACCCTGAAATTCAGGCTTCACGCGTCAACGACATGAGTAGGGTGGTCAAGCTCTGCTTGGCCACCAGAACGCCCGGCTATCGGCGGCCAAGGCTGCGCCGTTGTCCGCCCTACGTTTAAACCTGTTGCTCACTGCCTGCCACTCCTGCGGCGTTGCGCTGGCGGTGCGGGCTTGCGCTGGGCGATGGCCGTTTCCAGCAGTTCGACGAAGGCCATCACGTCGGGATCTCCGGCGCGGCTGCGGCGCTGGAGAATCTGGATGCGCTGCGGTTCGGGTCTGTGATCGGGCAGCACCACGCAGAGGTTGCCGGACTGCAGGCCATCGCGGGCGATGTAGTCGGGCAACAGTACGATGCCGCTGCCGGCGACAGCCATGCGCAGCAACACATCGATGGAGTTGCTCAGCATATTGAAGCGCGGCAGATGTTCGATGGGGCGGCCGTTGTAATTCAGCGCCCAGGGCATGACGTCGCCGATGCCTTCGTCGATGGCGCCGAGAGTGCGGTGGGCATCCAGGTCGGCGATCGTGTCCGGGGTGCCGAAGCGCTGCAGGTACAGGGGAGAGGCGCACATCACCATGTCATGGGTCGCCATGTTCTTACACAGGTACGCCGGGTCCAGGTCGAAGCGGCCGCCCACGATGAGCGCCACGTCCACGTCCTGTGCGACGAGATCCATCTGGCCGTTGTTGACGATCAGGTATTCCAGATCCACCTCGGGGTGGCGCTCGGCGAACAGCGGCAGGTGGGGGGCGATCTCGGTTCTGCCGAAGTGGATGGGCAGCACGCTGCGCAGGCGGCGGCGCGCCAGAATGCTGTGATCTCTGACCGCGCTGCGCGCACGCTCCACCGCCAGGGCGAGACGCTCCGCCTCCTCGAAGAAACGCGAGCCCGCCGGGGTGAGGGTGACGGCGCGGGGCGTACGGCTGAGGAGCTTTACGCCAAGGTCTTCTTCCAGGCGATTGATGGCCTTGCTGACCGCCGAGGGCGTCATGAAAAGATGCTCGGCAGCTCGGGTGAAACTGCCATCGCGGGCCGCTTGAATGAAAATGGCAGTGCTGCGGAAGTCGAGAGAAGAGTGAATATTTTTCATCATAACCCTGGCTATTTTTCCGTTTGAGATATTTTATGCCTCCCCTATAATCCGTTCAAATCCGTGCATTCATAAACCTTCGCGAGAGGATAAACACGCATCATGAAAGTCATTCAACGCCTGCGCAGCAACCACAGCGGCAACCTGCAAAATGTCCTGCCGGACTTTCAGCGCAAGACCAAACTGGGCTACAAGGCCTTCTTCGGCTTCGAGAACAAGACCAATCCCTTCTTTGCGCCGCTGATTTGCGCGGCTCACAACAACGAGGTGGATTTCTCTACCGCCATTGCCGTGGCGTTCTCCAAGACGCCCATGGTCATGGCACTGGAAAGCTACTCGGTCAACCAGTACTGCAATGGCCGTTTCACCCTCGGCCTCGGTTCCCAGATTCGCCCCCATATTCTGCGCCGCTACGGCATGCCCTGGAGCGACAAGCCCGCACGCCAGATGCGCGAGTACATCAATGCGCTGCATGCCATCTGGGACGCTTTCGAGAACGGCGGGCCGCTGAACTTCGAAGGCGAGGTTTACAAGCACACCCTGATCACCCCGGAATTTACGCCCTACCAGGGCGGTTTCGGGCGTCCCAAGGTGATGCTCGGCGCCGTTGGGCCACGCATGACGGAAGCGGCGGTGGATCTCACCGACGGTCTCATGACGCACTCCTTCGTGTCGGAAAAATCGCTGCGCGAAATCAACCTCAACGCCATCGAAGCGCGCCTCGCCAAGATCGGCAAGCCGCGCTCGCAATTCGAGATCCAGGTGCCGCTGTTCATCGCCACCGGCAGCAACGAGGAAGAGTACAAGCGCAACGTGGAATGGCACCGCCATCGCATCGGCTTTTACAGCTCCACGCCGGCCTATAAGGAAGTGCTCGATCTGCACGGCTGGGGCGATATTCACGCCGAAACCAAGAAGATGACCAAGGAAGGCCGCTGGGACGAGCTCGGCGCGCCGATCAGCGACGAGATGGTCGACACCTACACGGTGCGCGGCGAGCCGCATGAGATCGCGCCCAAGATCAAGGCGCGCTTCGGCGACTTCGTCGATACCCTGCAGTCGAATCTGGAGCTGGAGGACGAAGAGGTGCAATACGGCATCATCAAGGCGATCGAAGAAATTTGACCCAGCAAGCGGCGCGTTGCGGCGCGCCGGCAACGGGGAGGGCCGACCATGACGCCAATCCGGTGTGACGCGGTGGCGAAGGTGTTGAACGACATGCTGAAGCACGGGTGGGACGATTATTTCTACCTGTTTTCAGGGGCTCGTGAAGAGGCCGCGCCAGCGCCTGCGGTATGTGAGACGACAGCGCGAGGCACGCATTTTCTGGCGCATTTCGCGGCTTTGGGCATCAACTACGGGTGGCTCCAGTTCAGCGCTCTCAAAGGGGATCTGCCCAGAACTTTCGCCGTGGCGGATTATCTCGATGAGCCCAGCGACCAGGCGGTGGCAACACTGATGCGACAGGCGGGCTGGGGCAGCGGGCTGGTATGGTCCATCTACGGCCACGATGGCGCGGTCGGTTACATCGCGCTGTTTCGCCGCGAAAACGCGGTGCCCGCGGCTTTGGCGGAAAACACCACCGAAGCCCTGTTGCGCTGGATGCCGAGATTCAACGCCTGGGCGCGCGCCGCGGCGGAAGCGCAACAGGAAGATGGCAGCGGCGCAGCGCAGGATGCGCTATCCCAGCGCGAAACCCAGTGTCTGCTGATGGTGGCCGATGGCAAGACCTCCAAGGAAATCGCAAG
>CAYXXZ010000127.1:0-6984 GCA_964469165.1 uncultured Porticoccaceae bacterium | reverse complement strand
TGGTGAAATGTTGCCTGAGCGGCATTTATGAGAGAAAAGAATGCAGCTATTCCGGGGATAGTTTCTCTATTTTCACGGAAATCAGAGCGCGATAATTCGGGGCAGAACAGCATTGCAGGGAACACAAAATGATCAGATTGTTTGTCGCGGTGTTTATTGTGGTTCTGGCCGCCGCCAATACCCATGCAAACAAGGTCTACAAATGGACCGACGACAAGGGAACCACCCATTATTCCAGCCAGCCCCCTGCCGAAAAACCCGCTGAGGTGCTCGACATTCGCAGTCGCGACTCCGCCACCCCCGCAGACGAAAAAGAACAAGCCAGCAGTGAGAAACAATCCACCAGCACGCTGCCACCGCCAAGCAGGAAGGACCCGGAGCGCTGCGAAAATGCCCGCGATACTTTCGAGAAATTATCTGGTGAGGGAGAGATACGCACCCAAGACTCTGAGACCGGTGAATACCGGCCTGTCAGGAACGACGAACTGGCGCAATGGCGCGAGTGGATAGCCGCGGATATTCGTGAATATTGCCCTTGAACGCGCCGAAGGAAAGATCGGGGATTACCGAAAACTCCAATGGATGATGGCGAATCAGGTCTTGCGCAGGGTGGTCAACGGCGCAGCCTTGGCCGCCTTCGAGAAAGAGGGTTCGCAGTGGCCGATCAAGCTTGACCACCCTGCTTAACAAATCACCGGAAAATATTTTCGATACTGTCCGCAAACAGAATACGCTCGATCCAAATATTCAGCTCCATCTCACTGGCATCCTCGATGCGCGGGCGCAGCCCCTCGGGCAGCTCGCCGAACTTGAGCTCCAGGAGCCGCAACAGCATGGTTGCGCGGACCCGGTCTTCTCCAATCCGGATACCCTTTTCAAGGCCTTGTTCGATGCCTTGTGCAAGACCTTTTTCGATTCCCTTCTCGATGCCTCGTTCAAGGCCTTTTTTGATACCTTTCTCAAGACCTTGCTCGATGCCCTGCTCGATTCCCTGCTCGATACCTTTTTCAATACCTTTCTGAATACCCCTCTCGATCGCCCGTCTCTCCAGAATACTCACATAAGGCATGGCGTCTTCCTCCTCCAGCAAATCCACTTGCTCAGTATAGTAACTCTCAATTCCCGGCGGCAAGGCCACCAGCCACTCCAGAAATACCAGTAACCGCGCGATCAGTTCCCGGTCCAATCTCTGTCGGGCGGCCAGGCGATAGAAGCCTATCAGGCTGTCTACACGCTGCCGGCCGTCTTTCACTCGCTTTGCAGTCAACTGGGCGGCCACAAGCAGGGCGAACGGATTATCGCTGCCAAGCAGTTCGTTCATTCGTTGCTCGAAGTCCAGCAGCTTCACCGTTCTGAAGCGAAAATGCACCCCGCTTCCGGCAATCAGGGTCTCGAAGCTGTCGGGCCGGTAACGGGGATCAGTGTCCGCCAGTACGGCCAGACTGATCACGTCCATACGGTAGTGATCGCGAATGCGGTGGTAATAAACGAACATGCGCTCGGCGAAGGTTGCGTCCCGCCCGCCCTGCACTTCCACATGGATCAGCAGCCAGCGCTCCATGCCATCGCGAAACCAGACTTTCACCAGCTTATCGGCATGGCGCCTGCCGGTGTGGCTGTTGCGGGTAACTTTTTGCAGCTCCTTATCGAGAAACATGAAAGGACGCTGCCAGTCGATCGCCTTGTGGATATCGGCGTAAAGCAGTTGCAGAAAGGATTGGAAGAAGCATTCCAGAGCTTCCTTCCATGGGCTGTCGTGATCTTCCGTCATCCGAGCGGGCATCCTTGTCTCCCGATGTTGTGTGACACTGCGGCATCATGCCTGGCGACAGAATAGCCAAGAACCGGCGCGGAGAAAAGCACGGCTTTTGCTCCAAATTTCTGACTGATGTGCAAGAGCTTGTTCACGTGCAACTCCGTCGAATAACGCCAAATTGCAAGATCGTGAACGGTCCCCTGTAGGAGCCTGCCTGCAGGCGACAAGTGTCGGTGGTTGGGTCGCCTGCGGGCAGGCTCCTACAGGGCAGGCCCCAGAATGGCGCCGAGACCACTGTCAACCCGCTGTCACAGAATCCTCCTACCCTTGCGATATCTCAAACTGGGGAAACCGCATGGCACTGGATACGGCGATTCTGATGGACGCGGCACTTGCCGATCTGTTCTGGAAATTGCGTCTGCGTCTCGAAGCCGAGGATGGCAAGAGCCCGGACATGCACCGCCTGCGCAGGGATGCCGAGTACCGCGAACAATGCCTGGTGCGTGCGGAATCTTCCGGCGACCCGGAAACCCGCGATCTCGCCGCCGCCATCCGCAAACGCCTGGCGGAGAGCCGCGCATCCAGGGACGAAGCTGCGCGCCCACCAAAGCGCCGCCGCAATCTGCTGTGGCTCGGCAGCGCAGCCGTGGTACTGGTTGCAGCCGGCGCTTTTTTCTTTACTGCCATGACGCCGGATGCGCCATCTTCACAAACCGCCTCCGCTGCCACGCAGGCAAGGAAGGCACCCGCGCCATCGACGCCCCAGCCCGCTCAGGTGCTGTTTCGCATACACGGTTCCAACACGATCGGCGAAGAACTCGCCCCCGCCCTGGTCAGCGATTATCTGGCTGCCCGTGGCGCGCAAAACATCGTCGTGACGGAGACAGGCACAGCCCTGGAAAGCAGGGTGGAAGCTTCGCTGGACGAACGCCGGGTGGCCGTGGAGATTCATGCCCACGGTTCCAGCACGGCGTTTGCCGGTCTCGGGGCGGGTGCCGCGGACGTCGGCATGGCTTCGCGGCGCATCAAAGCCGAGGAAGTGGAAACTCTGGCACCCGCCCTTGGCAACCTCGCTTCCGCGGAGGCCGAGCATGTCATCGCCCTGGACGGCCTCGCGGTTATCGTCAATCCCGGCCTTGCCATTCGCGAGATCGATGTCGCGACTCTCGGCAGGGTTTTTTCCGGCGATATTTCCAACTGGCAGCAATTGGGCGGGCCCGATCTGCCCATCAGGCTGTTCGCCCGTGACGATAAATCCGGCACCTGGGACAGCTTCGAAAGCCAGGTTCTCAAACCTCAGGGTGTGCGGCTGGCGCAAGGCGCAATGCGCTTCGAGTCGAGCCAGGAATTGTCGGACACCGTCACCGCCACGGCAGGTGCCATAGGCTTTATCGGTCTGCCCTATGTGCGCAATGCAAAATTGCTCGCGATTGCCGGCGACAGCCACGCCATGGCCCTGTTTCCCACGACCTTTACCGTCAGCACCGAGGACTACGCGCTCTCGCGCCGCCTGTATCTGTATCTGCCGCCGCAATCCGGCAACGACGAGGCCAGGAAATTCATCGACCACGTTCACGCGTCCCGCGGGCAGACCGTGGTGGGCCGCACGGGTTTCATTTCCCAGAACATCAACGCCAGCAAACCGCCGGTGGTACAGGGCTTGCCCAGCGAATACATGGAGCTCACCAGCAACGCCGAGCGACTCTCGCTGAACGTGCGTTTTGCGCTGGGCAGCGAGGAAATCGACAGCAAGGCGCAGCGCGACCTGTTCCGCCTGGTGAACTTCCTCGAAGCCAACCCGGGGCGGCGCATCGTGCTGCTCGGCTTTACCGACAGTGTCGGCGATCCGCAGATGAACCTGCGGCTCTCCCGGAGCCGCGCCCAACTGGTGAGCAAGGAGTTGATGAAGCTGGGTATTTTCCCTCATCAGGTAACCGGCTTTGGCTCACTCGCTCCCATCGCCTCCAACGACAACGAAGAAGGCCGCCAGCGCAACCGGCGCGTCGAGGTGTGGATCATCTGATCATCAGACAGGTACGGTCCGGGGTGCCGGGCCTCGCACGCCTTTCGTGATGCACTGGCCTGCGGGCCTGTTTTGCACAGGGCCGCTACAGCGTCTATTCTGAACAATTCCAAACCCGGGAAAACACCGCGAAACATCCCCCACGCGCATCGATTTGAGCGGCATCCGATCGTCCGGTCCCTGTAGGAGCTTGCCTGCAAGCGACCTCCTCCCTTTATAAGCCCCGAGATTTGTCGCCTGCGGGCAGGCTCCTACGGGGTTCTTCCCCGGCCCCGTGATATCCTGTGCGCCGCTCCGCCCGGAACCCAGACTGTGATAGCGAACACCTCTCCGCTGCTTGCGCATTTCCTGAATATTGCCATCGCCCTGGCCATCGGTCTGCTGGTGGGCAGCGAGCGGGGTTGGCGTGAGCGCGGTCGCAGCGAGGGCACGAGGGTTGCCGGCATCCGCACCTTTACGCTGATCGCACTGTTCGGCGGCTTGCTGTCCACATCCACCAGCGGCCTGGCCGAGTTTCAGCGCTGGCTGATCTCGATGCTGGCATTTCTGCCGGTGGCGGCATTGCTGATCGCCGGCTACCTGCGCTCGTCGCGACATGGCGATGATCTCGGCATCACCACCGAAGTCGCGGCCATGCTGATTTTTTGGCTGGGCACCCTTCCCGGCTTCGGCCTTGCCTTGCCCGCCGCCGCAAGTGCCGTGGTGCTGGCATTGGTCCTTCATTTGAAAGAGAAGCTGCACTACTGGCTCAACGTGCTTAACCGCGCCGAACTGCTCGGCACACTGCAGTTCCTGCTGGTATCCGTCGTGCTGTTGCCGCTGCTGCCCAACGAAGGCTTCGGCCCCTGGAAGGCTTTCAATCCTTACCAACTGTGGTGGATGGTGGTGCTGATCTCGGGGCTGTCGCTGGTGGGCTATTTCGCGATGCGTCTCGCCGGGTCGCGCAAGGGCGTGGTGGCCACTTCGCTGACCGGCGGAATCGTGTCGTCCACCGCGGTCACCCTGAGCCTGTCGCGCCTCAACAGGGAGATCCGCGGCAGCCATGTCATTGCCGCCGGCATTCTGCTGGCCTGTGCCACCATGTTCGCGCGCATGCTGCTGGTGGTGACGGTGATCGACAAATCCTTGCTGCCGCACCTTGCCGCGCCACTGGGGGTGGGCATGATCGTCCTTTATGGCGCGGCCTGGCTGTGGTGGCGCAAGAGCGAGAAAAGCGCCCAGCCAGCGGCACCGCAGGTGCAGAATCCGTTTCAATTGCTGCCGGCGCTGCAATTTGCCGGTTTGCTGGCGCTGGTGATGCTTGGCGCCGAAGCCCTGCAGCGATGGCTTGGCGATACCGGGCTTTACGCGCTCTCGATCTTCACCGGCCTTGCCGACGTGGACGCCATCGTGCTGTCGCTGGCGCCCAAAAGCGGCTCGACTCTCGATCCTTCGCTGGTAGTGGTGTGTATCTGCCTGGCAGCAGCCACCAATACAATGATGAAGGGCATCTATTGCCGCATCATCGGCGGTGCCGAACTGGGCAGGAAAGTGCTCTGGCCGGTAAGTATCGGTGGTGCCTTGATCATGGCCACTGCGCTTGCGCCCTACCTGCTGTAAAACGCGGGCGCTTTCTCTCAGGGCTCCCGACAGGGTTTGCTGGCCTTGTGGTCGTACAGAGGGCCGCCGCGGTGGACGGGAAAACCGTACAGTTCACAGCACAGCACGTCGATATCTTCTGCGCGCAGGGCGGCATTGTCGTCGAGCAGTTTTAGCGCCGCACGCCGCAGCGCGCCGTTACAGCGCGACACCAAGGCTCCGGCATCCAGCAGGGCCCGTGAGCCGTTATCCGCAGCGCTCTCGGCGATGATTTCGGCACTTTTGAGCATGGCGAACGGCCCCTGCCGCCAGCCGAAATCGACCAGCGCCGCGTCGATGGCGGACGGCGCCACACCCTGGACGGCAATGGTCTGGGCCTCGCGCACGAAAGGCTCCAGCAGGCGTGCACCCAAGGCAAAGGCGGGGTTGCCGTTGAGTGTTTCGACAATCGCACCGTCGCCATTTTGTTTTGCGCCCGCGGCGAGCAGTGCCGCCACTTGCGGGTTTTTTCTTGCACCTCGTTGCGCAAAAAACAGGTAGCGCATGGCGAGGCACTGGGGCGCGTTCACCCGGCTGCTCGAATGGCGGCGCTCCAGCGCCAACCCTTCGGCGATGGGCAGATTTGCGGTTTCATGCACTACGTTGACGATCAGGGGCGGCGCGTCCTGGCCGGGACGATGGCGTGCGATCCACGCCATCGCGTCGTCGCTGATGCGCTCCAGGTGCTCGGCATCGACGATGCTTCGCTCATCCACCTTGCGGCGCGGCGCGGCGCTGGCCAACAGCTCTCTGCCGTAAGCGAGGGCCGCCTGACGCAAATCGCCCTCGACGATGTCGTCGACGATGCCCAGTGCCAGGGCTTGCGGTGCCGTGACCGATTCGCCGCTCAGCATCATCTCCAGGGCGCGCTCGAAGCCGATGAGCCTCGGCAGGCGCTGGGTGCCTCCGTAACCCGGTATCGCGCCGATCTTCACTTCCGGCAGGCCAAAATGGGCCGTGTCCAGGGCGATGCGGTAATCGCAGGCCAGTGTGGTTTCAAAACCGCCGCCCAACGCATTGCCGTGCACAGCCGCGACAATGGGCTTGGCGCTGGCGGCGATGCGGTTGATCATCATCGCCGCATCCTGGGAGCGGTTGCGACCACTGTCGCCGACTTCCTTGAGATCGGCCCCGGCGATAAAGCCACGTCCCGCACACAACAGCACCGCCAGGCGAACTTGCGGGTTCTCGTCGATTTCGCTCAGCGCCAGATTCATGCCATCGATGACAGTGCCCGACAAGGCATTGACGGGCGGGTTGTCGATGCGGATCAGCGCGAGCCCATTGTCGATTTCAAGGGATACTGTTGGCGAAAGTTGTTGTATGCGGGTCTGTGGTGCGCCGGTCACGGCCTGTTGCTCCTGTTGTCGTCACTTCTGCGGCGAGGTTGATACCCTCGCGACAGCCAAGGCGCATGATACCGCAGATGGCCAGGCCGCTCCTGAAAATGGTGTGCATAGGAGCTTGCTTGCAGGCGGCTATTTCAGTGGTTGTCGCTTGCAGGCAAGCTCCTACAGGGGATGGGTTCACGGAGTGAAGTGGTTCAATATACCTGTACACCCCAGTTAAGAGACAATGACCTTAATTG
>CAYXXZ010000126.1:1571-7061 GCA_964469165.1 uncultured Porticoccaceae bacterium | reverse complement strand
TTGTTGAACTCCAGATCGTTGAAATCGATGTTCTGCAATTGCTGGAGAAAGTCGCGCGCCATGGTCATGCTCCCTCTCCCGCCGTGTTTTCCTCGCCGTCGCCATCACCGGGCTCGGTGATCTTGACGCGCATCTCGAAGGTGTTGCCCTGCTCGCCGAGCAGTTCGTTGGCCAGCACCTTGGTGAGGCTGGGGTCGGCAAACTTGTACGACTGCTCCAGATTTCGCATAAGCGTGGAAACCCGATTGTTGGATTCGGCATAGCCGCTCAGGGCAATACCCGAGCCCGTTCTGTCGAGACTGGAGAGAAACACGCCTTCGGGAATCGCCGATGCCATTTCATCGAAGATCCGCACGATATCCGGGCGGTTGGCCTGTAGCTCCTGAATCACTCTCATGCGATCCAGCACCTGCTGGCGGCGCTCCTTCAGAGCGGCGATTTCCTTGACCTTGGAGTCGAGCTCGGCAATCTGCTTGTCGAGCAGCTGATTGCGCGAATTCTGGTTGTCGATGCGCCCGTTGGCCACCCGATCCCAGCCGAACACAGTAAGCGCGGCAACAGCGAAAACCAGCCCCGCAATCTTGAAGAATTCGATCTTTTTGTACTGGCGGAAGTCCTCGCGCCAGGGGAGCAGATTGATCTTGGCGTTCATCAGTCGAAGCTCCTCAGCGCCAGCCCCACCGCCACCATCATGGCCGGCGCATCATTCGCCAGGGCAATGGCATTGACCTTGGACGACGTCGACATATTGGCGAACGGGTTCGCCAGACGGGTTGGAATACCCAGTCTTTCCTCGACCTCCGCCCCCAGGCTCTTCATGGCGGCAACGCCCCCCGACAGCACCAGCAAATCGACGAAATTGTACTGGCTGGCGGAAAAAAAGAATTGCAGCGAGCGGGAAATCTGCTGGATCAAGGCTTCCTTGAAGGGTTCGAGGATCTCGCTTTCATAATCTTCGGGCAGCCCGCCCTGTTTCTTGGCAAGGCCCGCCTCATCGACGGAAAGCCCGTAGCGGCGCTGGATTTCCTCGGTGACCTGGCGCCCACCGAAGAGTTGTTCCCTGGTGTAAACGGTGCGCCCATCCACCAGCACGCTGAGCGTCAACATGGTGGCACCGACATCGACCACCGCCACCACCTGGTCGTCGAGCGCTTCGATCTGCTCGGCGATCAACTTGAATGCCCGTTCCATGGCAAACACCTCCACATCGACGATCCTGGCGCGCAGACCGGCGCTCTCGATGGCCTTCTTGCGGCTTTCGACGTTCTCCTGGCGGCAGGCGGCAAGCAGCACATCGACATGCCCGGGGTTGGATTCGGACGGGCCGATCACCTGAAAGTCCAGAGCCACCTCTTCCAGCGGATAGGGAATGTACTGGTCGGCCTCCAGGGCAATCTGATTTTCCATTGCCTGGTCGTTGAGATCGGCGGGCATCTCGATGATCTTGGTGATGACCGCCGACCCCGAGACCGCGCAGGCGACGTCGAGGGTCTTCGGTTTGGCCTGGGCCACCACCTTGCGAATGGTGTCGACCACCGCGTCGAGATCGCTGATGTTCTTTTCCACCACGGCATTGGCGGGTAGGGGGCGCACCATATAGCTTTCGACGCGGTAGCGCCCGCCGGTGCGACTCAATTCGATCAGCTTGACGGAGGACGATGTGATATCCAGCCCGAGCACAGCCGTGGACTTGGTGCCTAGGAACTTTAGTATCCCCATTTTTGTATTCGTATCCCTTCGTTGTGGCGTGCCGCCGAGGTGCAACTCTAAACAAATATCGGCGCATTGCAAGATGCCATTTGCCCAGTTTTATGCCTATATCACCTATAATACGCAGCGAAACGGCCGGTATTGGGCAAATGAAAGCATATTTCAAGAAGATTGGTAAGTTCCTGACGCTGGCCGCGATATTCGCCGCGGGCGGTGCGTTGCTGGTGATCGCAAGCGCCTACCTGTATCTGAGCCCCAAACTGCCCTCGCCGGAAGCGCTGCGCTCGGTCAAATTGCAGACGCCGCTGCGCATCTATACCAGCGATCAGCGCCTGATGGCGGAGTTCGGTGAGTACCGCCGCAACCCCCTCGAATTCGAACAGATCCCCAAGGATTTCATCAACGCCATTCTGGCCGCGGAAGATGACCGTTTCTATGAGCATTTCGGCGTCGACATCCAGGGGCTTCTGCGCGCGGCGAGCGAACTGGCCATGAGCGGACACATCCAGTCCGGCGGCAGCACCATCACCATGCAGCTGGCGCGCAATTTCTTCCTCTCCACGGAACAGAGCTTCATCCGCAAGTTCAACGAGATTCTCCTCGCACTGCGCATCGAGGACGAACTCAACAAGGACGAAATCCTCACGCTCTACGCCAACAAGATCTTTCTCGGCAACCGCGCCTACGGCATCGAGGCGGCGGCGCGGGTGTACTACGGGCGCAACATCCATGAATTGCGTCTCGATCAGCTGGCCATGATCGCCGGCCTGCCCAAGGCGCCCTCGGCGTTCAACCCGCTCGCCAACCGGGCGCGCGCCACCGAGCGCCGCAACTGGATCCTCAACCGCATGTACCGCCTCGGCGACATCAGCCGCGAACAGCTCGAGGAAGCGCTCAACACCGTCGATGACGCCAGCTATCACAGTCAGAAACCCGAGGTGGAAGCCCACTATGCCGCAGAGATGGCGCGCCAGGAGATCATCCAGCGCTGGGGCCTGGACGCCTATACCGAGGGCTACATCGTCACCACCACGGTTAACAGCGTCCTGCAGACCCACGCCAACCGCACGGTGCGCGCTGGCCTCGACGCCTATGACTGGCGCCACGGCTATCGCGGCCCCGAGCGCCACGTCGATGACCCGGCTGCCTGGCCGGATGTCCTGCGCGAGGCCGGTGTTTTCGACGGGCGCTTCCCGGCCATCGTCACCGCTGCCGCCAGCGACAACCTGAGCCTGCTGCTGAGCACCGGCAATACCCTGACGCTGTCTCTCGCCGACAACGGCAACATTCGCACCTATATCAGTGAAGACGCCCGGTCCGGCGTGGTGAAGGATTTCACCACCCTGTTCAAGACCGGCGACCTCATCCGCATCAAGCGCGATCCCGAAGGCCGCTTGAAACTGACCCAGATTCCCAAGATCCAGGCCGCCCTGATCTCTCTCGCCCCGGACGACGGCGCCATTCGCGCCCTGGTCGGCGGTTTCGATTTTCATGCCAGCAAGTTCAACCGCGCCGAGCAGGCCATCCGCCAGCCGGGCTCCACCTTCAAGCCGTTCATCTACGCCCGCGCCCTGGAAAGAGGCTTGACCCCCGCGACCCTGATCAACGATGCGCCGGTGGTGTTCCACGATCCGCACCTCGAAAAAGCCTGGCGCCCGGAGAACGACAGCGGCAAGTTCTATGGGCCGACCCCGCTGCGCAAGGGGCTCTACCTGTCGCGCAACCTGGTATCCATTCGTGTGCTGCGCCAGATCGGCATCGACTACGCCATCAGCGGCATGGGCCGTTTTGGCTTCGACGAAAGCAGCCTGCCGCGCAACCTGTCGCTGGCGCTCGGCACCCAGGGTGCCACCCCGCTCTCCATCGCGCAGGGCTTCACCGTATTCGCCAACGGCGGCTACAAGGTCGAGCCCTATATCGTGCAGAAGATAGAAACGCTGGATGGAGAAACGCTGTACGAGGCCAATCCCGCCACCGTGTGCCGCGACTGTTCCGACAACAAGGCGGAGCCGGAACCGGCCGTGGAAGAAGAGGAGGAGGCGAGCTCCCTGCAGGAACTCTTCGCGATGGCCGAGGCCGAGGAGCCGGCAAGCGAGGTCGAGCCCAACTACGCCGAGCAGGTCATGGATCCGCGCGTGGCCTACATCATGGATTCGATCCTCAAGGACGTGATCACCAAGGGTACCGGCCGCAAGGCACTCGCCCTCGATCGCCGCGACATCGGCGGCAAAACCGGAACCACCAACGGCCCGCGCGACGCCTGGTTCGCTGGCTACAGCCCGCACCTGTCCACCACCGTATGGGTCGGCTTCGACGAAAACCTGCTGCTCGGCCGCGGCGAATACGGCGGCTCCGCGGCGCTGCCCATCTGGATTTCGTTCATGCAGGAAGCGCTCAAGGACAAGCCTGAAATCATTCGCCCGCAGCCACCTGGGCTCGTCACCGTCAAGATCAACCCGCACAACGGCCAGCGCGTCTCTCCCGGCAGTCCTTCAGGGGTATACGAATATTTCCTCGCGGAACGCGGCACCGCCAAGGCCGCCCCCGCCACCTCGCAGCGCGAGGAGGAAGCTCATGTGCCGGTGCCGGAGGAGTTGTTTTAAGATTTACAGGCCCTCTCCCCAGCCCTCTCCCTGAAGGGAGAGGGGGCGCAGCCTGGGATCGCGAGCCGCCACGTACTTCCCCCTCTCCCCGACCCTCTCCCTAAAGGGAGAGGGGGCGCAGCCTGGGATCGCAAGCCGCCGTGTACTTCTCCCTCTCCCTTCAGGGAGAGGGGGGCGCAGCCTGGGATCGCAAGCCGCCGCGTACTTCTCCCTCTCCCTTCAGGGAGAGGGCCGGGGAGAGGGAAAAAACATCCATGAGCCAGCAAGGAGGCTGCCATGAATCTCACGACCAACGCCAAATATCTACGGCGCAACATGACCGACGCCGAACGCAAATTGTGGTATTACCTGCGCGGCCATCGTTTTCTCGGCTACAAATTCAAGCGCCAGAAACCAATTGGGCGATACATCGTCGATTTCGTGTGTTTGGAAAAAGCACTGATCATCGAGATCGATGGTGGCCAACACCTCGAACAGCGGCACAAGGACGATGAAAGAGACCACTACTTCCAGCGGCGAGGCTTCCAGACCCTACGTTTTTGGAACCATGACGTATTGCGCGAAACAGAGACCGTGCTTGAGCACATTCGACACGCGTTGCAAAGCCGAGCTGCAACGATGCCTCAGCCACCCCCCAAAAGCGGGCGCAGGCTCAGATCGGCAATGGCGAAAAACCCCGGATTCAACACAGAGGAGCCCTGGTTGTAGCGCAAAGGTCGTCCCTGCATGTCGAACACCCCGCCTCCCGCTGCCTCGATGATGGCCTGGCCCGCGGCGGTGTCCCATTCCGCGGTTGGCGCGGTGCGCAGGTAGACGTCGGCACTCCCATCGGCGATCAGACAGAATTTGAGTGCGCTACCCATCGCGACGATATCCACACTCCCCCTGCCCGCCAGCGCCGCCTCGACACCGGGGGATTCTTCATTTTGATAGTGGCGGCTGACCAGCGCCCGCAGGGGCAAAGTGCGGTCCTGCACCTGCCGGCATGCGATTGCCTCGCGCCGGCCGTGTCCATCTTCGCGAAACGCCTGTGTTGCCGGCCCGCCGACGCAGCCGGCCCACAACAGCCCGGTAGCGGGTTGAAGTATCACACCAAGCACCGGCCGGCCATCGTCGACAAGCGCGACATTCACCGTGAACTCGTCGCTGCCCAGCAGAAACTCCCGGGTGCCGTCGA
>CAYXXZ010000126.1:0-1471 GCA_964469165.1 uncultured Porticoccaceae bacterium | reverse complement strand
GCGACATTCACCGTGAACTCGTCGCTGCCCAGCAGAAACTCCCGGGTGCCGTCGAGCGGATCGACCAGCCAGTAACGCTGCCAATGGCGGCGCGTCTGCCAGGCCACCTCCGCCTCTTCCGAGAACACCGGCACACCGGCGCCGATTTCAGCCAGCCCCTGCGACAAGACGTCATGGGCCGCGCGGTCCGCCGCCGTCACCGGAGAATCGTCCACCTTGAATTCAGCCTGCACGCCCCCCGCAAAAGCGCGAATGGCGCTGCCAGCCTCGCGGGCCAGGGCAATGACAGCAGGCAGAAAGTCCCGGTTGGACAAGTGCGGGGCCTTCAGCGGCGCTTGCGCGCCAGGTAATCGCGCACCAGATAAAGGGCCGCGATGGAACGCCCCTCGGTGAAATCGCTGCGCGCCATGAGGCTGTCGATGTCCGACATGGACCAGGGCACCACCTCGATGGGCTCCGGCTCATCGCCGGGAAGGCGCTTCTCGTAGAGATCCTGGGCGAGAATCACATCGATGTCGTGCGTCATGTAACTTGGCGACAGCGTGATGGATTTGATGAATTCCAGATGGTGAGCGCCGTAGCCGGTCTCTTCCATCAGCTCCCGATTTGCCGCCACCAGCCGATCTTCTCCCGCTTCGCAGGCGCCCTTGGGCAACCCCAGCTCATAGCCCTCGACACCGGCGCCGTATTCACGAATCAACAGCACGGTATCCTCGTCGAGCATGGCGACGATCAGCACCGCGCCCCTGGCGGGATGACACAGGCGCTCATAAACCCTTTCGACACCGTTGCTGAACCGCAACGACAACTCCTCGACGCGGAACAGGCGGGTGCGGGCCGCTTCGCGGCGCTTCAATATTTGTGGTTCTGCAGGCATACTGGCAGCCTCATTTCAGGTTGCGGTCAATCTTAGCAGACATGATCAACTGGCGCGCCATCGACACCGTCCTGCTCGATATGGACGGCACCTTGCTGGATCTGCATTTCGACAATTACTTCTGGATCACCTACCTGCCGCGCCGCTATGCGGAGTACCATGGCCTGTGCCCGGACAAGGCCACCGCCGACCTGCATCGCATCTTCCACGAGAAGCGCGGCACGCTGGAATGGTACTGCCTGGATTACTGGTCGCGCGAGCTGGCCGTCGATATCCGCGCCCTCAAGGAAGAAATCCAGCACCTGATCGGCGAGCGTCCCCACGCCATGACCTTTCTCAAGGCGCTCAAGGCCGCCGGCAAACAGCGCTGCCTGATCACCAACGCCCATCCCCGAAGCCTGTCGCTGAAACTATCGCTGACCGGCATCGGCAGTGAACTGGATACCATCATTTCATCCCACGAACTCGGCCACCCCAAGGAAGCACCAGCCTTCTGGGAAGCGCTGCGCAGCACCATCGCCTTCGATCCAGCGCGCAGCCTGTTCATCGACGACTCGCTGAGCGTGCTCGGCGCGGCGCAACGCTACGGCATCG
>CAYXXZ010000125.1:0-7071 GCA_964469165.1 uncultured Porticoccaceae bacterium | reverse complement strand
CTGTTCAATTTCTGATTCTTGCGATCTGCTACTTCTGCATGATGCTGGACGGTTTTGACATCGTCATCATTTCCTTCACAGCCGCCGCGATCTCGCGAGACCTGACGGTTTCCGCTGGACAGTTGGGTATTGTGTTCAGCGCTGGTCTGGTGGGCATGACGCTGGGGGCCATGTTTCTGTCTTCCATTGCCGATATCCATGGTCGCCGCTTTTTGATTGGCGGTGCATTGATCGCTGCGGGTTTGGCAACGCTTTCCGTCGCCTATGTGGATAGTGTTGGTGCACTGATTTTGCTGCGCTTCGTCGCTGGCCTCGGGCTCGGCGTGGTGATGGCGGTATTGCCTGCCGCAGCCGGCGAGTTCAGTCCCAGCGCTCACCGAAACTTTATTCTGTCGATCATGGTTTCGGGTGCCTCGGTGGGTGCAATTGTCGGTGGTATATTCTCCGCTGAAATGATGGCGAGCCTGAGCTGGCGCGGCATCTATCTTTATACGGGGTTCGTCAATGTTGCTGCCGGCGTGCTGTTTTCGTTGCTCGTGCCCGAAACCATTCACCATTTGGCCAAACGTTCGGCGGCAGACACGCTGGAAAGGGTCAATCGGGTTCTCCGCTATCTGGGCCAGCCTCGGCTGGACACGGCACCCGTCGTGCCGCGGCACGCCACAGAATCGGCCAGTGTCAGATCGCTGCTTGCACCAGGTCGGCGAAAAACGACACTGCTGGCATGGGGAGGATTTTTTATGGGATTTGCCGCCATATATTTCCTTACAAGCTGGTTGCCGAAATTGCTGGTGGATGTGGGTATTTCCGAGGAGCTAAGTATTCGCGCGGTAATCATCCTGAATGTTGGAGCCATTCTCGGGGCAGCGCTGATCGGCTGGATGTCCCGCAGGTGGAAAATCAATAATCTCATCGCGATTTTCTTTGCGGCGGCTACCGTCCTGATTTTGTTGTTGGCAAGCGCAATTCTGTTGCCCGGCGGGCCCATGATAAGCCTTGTCTGGGGGCTGTCATTTCTGATCGGCATCGCGCTCAATGGCGCTTTCGCGAACCTTTACACCCTCGCGCTGCTGATCTATCCAATCAGTGTGCGCATTACCGGCGTGGGCTGGTGTTACGGTTTGGGGAGAACCGGTGCGATCTTCAGCCCCGCGTTGGCAGGTGTACTTTTGGGGCTGAATGTTTCCTCATACATCGTTCTTTGCCTGTTCGCTGCTGCCGTCGTATTGGCGGCAGCCATGGTTTGGCGAATCGAGCTCCGCGAAATGGTTTGATTGCAACAGGCCCTGGATTACAACCCCCTGATCCGCATGCCAGCCGCTCGGTAAACATCGTCGATAACCTTCATGTTTTTTATGCCGTCTTCAAGCGTGGTTCTTGAAGGGGCGCCTGAAAGCACCAGGTCGGCGAAAGCCTTCAGTTGATAGGCATAGCTTGGCGTGGTCGGAAAGGTCTCGGAGCGGCGATGGCCTTCCACGTCGATATCCAGGCGATTGCCCAGGTGAGGAAGAAAGGGATTGGTTACGGTGATGCTGCCAGCCTCGCCGGAAATTTTCGCCACTTGAACGAAGGTCTCGATGTCATCCGACAGGGAGCACTCGAAATACGCGGTGCAACCGTCCGCAAAAACGAGCTCCGCAGCCATGGCGATATCGATTTCCGCGCTTTGCAAGGTGGGGGTTGCCGACAGCACTTCAGGCTCGGCACCAGCGATCAGGCGTATTAAATTGATGCAGTAGCAACCGGGATCTATGGTGGCGCCGCCGCCAAGATCATAGTCGAGGCGGATGTTGTCGGGGCCGACAATGCCGGCTGGTGTGCGGAAGCGGGTTTCGATATGGGTGAGCTTGCCGATTTCTCCGCTGTCGAGCAATTCCCTGAGTCTGATCGCCAGCGGGTGATAGCGATAGTGAAATGCCTCCACGATGGGGATGCCGAGTGCTCGGGAGCGTTCCATCATCTGCAAGGCTTCGCTTTGATTGCGTGCGATCGGCTTTTCGCACAAAACTGTTTTGCCTGCTTCGATGGCGGCAATGCTGTAGTTGCAATGAAGGTTGTTGGGTAGCGGAATATAAATCGCGTCGATAGTCGGATCGGCAATCAGACTTTCATAATTGGAATAATGGTGTTCGACGTTGTATTTTTCTGCCGCATCCCTGGCGCGTTGACCGTCCCTCGATGCGATACCATGAATGATGATTTCTGGAACTTCTCCCGCGACATCAAAAATAGCAAAGCCGTTGACCTTCGCGCATCCCAGTATCCCCAGTTTTACTTGGGCTTTTTTCATGACGTACCTCGCGGATTCTTTGATGTGGCGTTCTGAAAATCATGCTAGCAGAGATCATTTGCCTGAGTAAACAGATGTTTAAGGCCGTGGGTGAGCATGCTATCCTCACTGCGTGTAAAAGTTATTCGATAAGAATGGGAGTTTGTCATGTCAGAACCATTGCGATTTGATGGCCAGGTGGCATTGGTCACTGGTGGTGCCGCGGGTATTGGTAGAGAGCACAGTCTGTTGCTGGCGCAGCGCGGAGCCCGGGTCGTGGTCAACGGCAACTACCGCGCCAATGGCGTTGGTCCGGAGCAGGAAGTGGTGGAGTTGATCCGCGAGCGGGGCGGCGAGGCGGTGGCAGTCAATGGCAGCGTTGCCGACGAGGTCGCGGCCCAGCGCATGGTGCAGACCGCGATCGACGCGTTCGGCAGGCTCGATATCGTGGTCAACAACGCCGGGACCGGGCAGACCAGCCTCACCATTCCCGAGGCGCCGGACGACAGGCTCGACAGCGCGATGAACACGCATCTGCTGGGAACGCTGCGAGTGACGCGGGCGGCATGGGATCACCTCGTGGCTTCGGGTAACGGGCGGATTCTCAATACGGGTTCTGCCTGTGCCTTTGGCGTGCTGACGCCACTGGGGTACGAAGTGGCGTATTCCGTCGCAAAATCCGCGCTGTTCGCCGTTACCCGCCAGATGGCGGGGGAGGGCAAAGCACAGGGTATCCATGCGAACCTGGTGCTGCCCTGGGCGTATTCGCCGATGGCGTCCAAGGATCTGGAAACATCGCCGCTGGGCAAGTTCATGGAGGAAAATCTGGAGGCTTCCAAGGTGGCGGCTGCCTGCCTGTATCTTCTGCACAGGGATTGTCCGGTCAGCGGTCAGTTTGTCTCGGCCGCGGGCGGCCGCGTGACGCGGGTGTTGTTCGCAACCACCGAGGGGTATACCAACCCCGACCTGACGCCGGAAGATGTGCGCGATCACTGGGCCGAGATAGAGGGCTCGGCCTCCGAAGGTAGATTGGAGGGCGCGCGGGAACTGGCGGATTTGGCCGATGAATTTCGCCTGATCCGCAAGGCTCTGGCCTGAGCCGACAGGCCATAGGGTCTGCGGAGGGGCTATAAGCTGTAAGCTTTAAGTGAGACTCTGCAAAAGCGACGTTTTCACAGGGCTCTTGCTTAAAGCTTATGGCTTACAGCTATTTTGCAGCAATCTCCAGCCCCCGTTCAGGCAGGGGCAGGGCGGTTTTGTAGCGTACCTGCTTGAGAGCGAAGCTGGAGCGGATATTGGCGACACCGGGAATGCGCGTGAGATGGTCGAGGATGAAGCGCTCCAGGGCGTGGATATCCGGCACCACCAGGCGCAGCAGATAATCGGCGTCGCCGGTCATGAGGTAGCACTCCATCACTTCGGGGCGTGATTCGATGGCGGCTTCGAATTGCTGAAGCACGTCCTTGACCTGTTTTTCAAGGCTCACCTGGATGAAGACATTGAGCCTGAGACCGAGTACTTCGGGGTCGAGGAGGGTAACGTAGCGGCGTATCACGCCCAGTTCCTGCAGGGCTCTGACCCGGTTGAAGCAAGGGGTGGCAGTGAGGTTCACCGCCTGCGCCAGTTCCGCGTTGGTGACGCGCGCGTCCTCCTGGAGCTTGTTGAGGATGGCGATATCGGTGCGGTCGAGTTTTTTCATCGGCTTGTTTCCGGTGGTTTTGGTGGAGCTGGGTGGGTGGATGGGCGATCGCTTTTTACCCTCTCCCCGGCCCTCTCCCTGAAGGGAGAGGGGGCGTGGTGTGCCAGCCTTTCTCCCGCTCGCTGCGGCGGTCTCGATACTCCCTCTCCCTTCAGGGAGAGGGGGCGTGGTGTGCCAGCCTTTCTCCCACTCGCTGCTGCGGTCTTGATACTCCCTCTCCCTTCAGGGAGAGGGGGCGCGGTGTGCCAGCCTCTCTCCCACTCGCTGCTGTGGTCTCGATACTCCCTCTCCCTTCAGGGAGAGGGGGCGTGGTGTGCCAGCCTTTCTCCCACTCGCTGCTGCGGTCTTGATACTCCCTCTCCCTGAAGGGAGAGGGCGCGCGGTGTGCCAGCCTCTCTCCCGCTCGTTGCTGCGGTCTTGATACTCCCTCTCCCTTCAGGGAGAGGGCCGGGGAGAGGGGAAGTATGCTCCATACCGACCCATAAAGATAATTATTCTGTAGTTTTCCAATAAAAAAGAAAAAAATACCAATTTTTCCTTGTCCGACACGAACTTCAGAAGAAAATTTCTCGTCTCCACCAGTAAGATGATCCTGTGCTTTGACGAGAAACGAACATGACAGCGCCTCCCAACATGATGCCGGTGGCGGCATCGACTGATCCCCGCCACGATAGCGATCCGGCGGAAACCGCGGAGTGGCTGGAGGCCATGGACGCGGTGGTGCGCCATTGCGGTGAAGAGCGCGCCCAGTATCTGTTCGATCGCCTCGCGGAATTTGCCGTCACCCGCGGCGTGCAGTCGCGCCGCACACTGGTTACACCCTACCGCAACAGCATTCCCCTGGAGGAACAGCCACCCTATCCCGGCGATCTGGATATCGAGGAGCGGCTCGCCGCTGCGCTGCGCTGGAATGCCCTGGCGATGGTGGTGCGCGCCAATCGCGCCCAGGGCGAACTGGGTGGACATATCGCCAGCTACGCGTCCGCTGCGGATCTGTTCGAGGTGGGGTTCAACCACTTCTTCCGCGCCGCCGATGAGCACCAGGGCGGCGATCTGGTGTACTTCCAGCCTCACTCCGCGCCCGGTGTGTATGCTCGCGCCTATCTGGAAGGGTTTCTGAGCGAGGATCAGCTCAAGCACTACCGCCAGGAGATCAGTGGCACTGGCCTGTGCTCCTACCCCCACCCTTGGCTGATGGCGGATTTCTGGCAGTTTCCGACAGGCTCCATGGGCATAGGCCCCATCAACGCCATCTTTCAGGCCCGTTTCATGCGCTACCTGGAAAACCGCGAGCTTTTGAACACGGAAGGTCGCACCGTATGGGGCTTCTTCGGCGATGGCGAAATGGATGAGCCGGAGTCCATCGGCGCCCTGTCCCTGGCGGCGCGGGAAAAGCTCGACAATCTGGTATTCGTGATCAACTGCAACCTGCAACGCCTCGACGGCCCGGTGCGCAGCAACGGCAGAATCATCGATGAGCTGGAAGGGGTGTTTCGCGGCGCGGGCTGGAATGTGATCAAGGTGCTGTGGGGCTCCGATTGGGATGAGCTTTTCGCCAGAGACCGCAGCAATGCGCTGCTGAAAGCCTTTGCCGCCACCGTGGACGGCCAGTTTCAGACGTTCTCCGCCAACGACGGCAAGTACAATCGGGAAAACTTCTTCGCCAGCAGTCCCGAACTGGCGGCCCTTGCCGCGCACCTCAGCGACGACGATATCGACCGCCTCAAACGCGGTGGGCACGATGCCCGCAAACTCTACGCCGCCTACGCACGCGCGCGCTCCTGTAACGGGCAGCCCACGGTGATTCTCGCCAAGACCATGAAAGGCTACGGTATGGGCGCCGTGGCTCAGGGCCGTATGACCACGCACCAACAGAAAAAGCTGGATTTCGACGACCTAAAAGCCTTTCGCGATCGCTTTCAGTTGCCGCTGAGTGACGACGACGTGGCTGAGGTTCGCTTCTACAAGCCGGCGGACGACAGCCCCGAAATGAAATATCTCCATGCGTGCCGCGAGGAACTTGGCGGCTACCTGCCGCGGCGCCGCGACAAGACCGATGATCCGCTAATCATTCCAGCGCTGACGTCCTGGGGTGGCTTCGCCTTCGACGGCGCGGGCAAGGAGATGTCCACCACCATGGCGCTGGTGCGCATGTTCGGCAATCTCCTCAAGGATAGCCAACTGGGGCCGCGCATCGTGCCCATCGTCGCCGACGAGGCGCGCACCTTCGGGATGGCCAACATGATTCGCCAGGTGGGTATCTATTCACCCCAGGGGCAGATGTACGAACCGGAGGACATGGGTTCGCTGCTCTATTACCGGGAAGAAACCGACGGCCAGATTCTCGAAGAGGGCATCTCCGAAGCCAGCGCGCTGTCCTCCTGGATCGCTGCGGCCACGGCCTACAGCGTGCACGATCTGGCGATGATGCCCTTCTATATTTTCTATTCCATGTTCGGCTTCCAGCGCGTCGGCGACATCATCTGGGCGGCGGCGGATCAGCGCGCGCGGGGATTTCTGTTCGGGGCAACCTCAGGCCGCACCACGCTGGGTGGCGAGGGTCTGCAGCATCAGGACGGCACCAGCCAGTTGATCGCCTCGACCATTCCAAACTGTCGCGCCTACGATCCCGGCTTCGCCTACGAGGTGGCGGTGATCGTCGACGAAGGCATGCGCGCCATGGGCGAGCGCCAGGAGGACGTGTTTTATTACCTCACGGTGATGAATGAAAATGCACCGCAGCCATCGCCGCCAGAGCAGGATACGGGCGCCTTGCGCGACGGCATCCTGCGCGGCCTGTACCGCTTTGCCGGCGATGAGCGCGCGCAGGTGCAGCTACTCGGCTCGGGCGCAATCCTTTATGAAGTGCTCGCCGCCCGGACAATCTTGAAGGACGACTGGGGCATCGAGGCGGCGGTGTGGAGCGTCACCAGTTTCAGCGAGCTCCAACGCGACGGCATTGCCTGCGAACGCCAGGCGCGGCTCGGGCTCGATGTGGCGCTGCCGTACGTCGGTGAGCAGCTGGCCGGGTGCGCAGGCCCGGTAGTTGCGGCCACGGATTATGTGCGCGCCGTCCCCGAGTTGATTCGCGCGTTCGTGCCGG
>CAYXXZ010000124.1:0-7206 GCA_964469165.1 uncultured Porticoccaceae bacterium | reverse complement strand
TCTATGGGTGAAATAGCCAGAGAAATTCAACCCGTCAGTATCGAGGACGAGCTCAAGCAGTCGTACCTCGACTATGCCATGAGCGTCATCGTGGGGCGTGCCCTGCCGGATGTGCGCGATGGCCTCAAGCCCGTTCACAGGCGCGTACTGTTCGCCATGAGCGAGCTGAAGAACGACTGGAACAAGCCTTACAAGAAATCCGCCCGCGTGGTGGGTGACGTCATCGGTAAATACCACCCTCACGGTGATTCCGCGGTGTACGACACCATCGTGCGCATGGCGCAGCCGTTTTCCATGCGCTACATGCTGGTGGATGGCCAGGGCAACTTCGGATCCATCGACGGCGACTCCGCCGCGGCCATGCGTTACACCGAAATTCGCATGGCCAAGATTTCCCATTCGCTGCTCGCCGATCTCGACAAGGAAACCGTCGACTGGGTGGACAACTACGACGGCCAGGAAAAAATCCCCGACGTGTTGCCCACCCGCATTCCCAATCTGCTGGTCAACGGCTCGTCGGGGATCGCCGTGGGCATGGCGACCAACATTCCGCCCCACAACCTGACGGAAGTGGTCAACGGTGTGCTCGCGCTCATCGAGAATCCGGATATCGACATCGATGAATTGATGGAGTACATCCCGGGCCCGGATTTCCCCACGGGGGCCATCATCAATGGTCGCGCCGGTATCATTCAGGCCTACAGAACGGGCCGGGGCCGCATCTATGTGCGCGCCCGCGCCGAGGTGGAGAAAGACGAGAAAAGCGGTCGCGAGACCATCATCATTCACGAAATTCCCTACCAGTTGAACAAGGCGCGCCTCATCGAGCGCATCGCCGAACTGGTCAAGGAAAAGAAGATCGAGGGTATTTCCGAACTGCGCGACGAGTCCGACAAGGACGGCCTGCGGGTCGTCATCGAGCTCAAGCGCGGTGAAATGGGCGACGTGGTACTCAACAACCTCTACGCCCAGACCCAACTGCAGAGCGTGTTCGGCATCAATATCGTCGCGCTGGTGGACGATCAGCCGCGCATTCTGAACCTCAAACAACTGCTCGAAGCCTTCCTGCTGCACCGCCGCGAAGTGGTGACGCGCCGCACGGTCTATTTGCTGCGCAAGGCGCGCGAACGGGGCCATATTCTCGAAGGTCTGGCGGTCGCCATCTCCAACATCGACCCGGTGATCGAGCTTATCAAGGCGTCGGATACCCCGGCGGATGCTCGCGACCGCCTGATTGCGGCGAGCTGGGAACCGGGGGCTGTATTGCAGTTTCTCGAGAAGACCGGCAGCGACGCCTGCAAGCCCGACGAGCTGGGCGAGGGCTTCGGTCTGGTGGATGGCCGCTACAATCTTTCCCCGGCGCAGGCGCAGGCGATTCTCGATCTGCGGCTCCACCGCCTGACGGGCATGGAGCACGAGAAGCTGATCGCCGAGTACCAGGAAAAAATTGCCGAAATCGGCGAATACCTCGAAATTCTCATCAATCCGGAGCGCCTCATGGAGGTGATTCGCGAAGAGCTGGAAGACGTGCGCAGCGAGTTCGGCGACGCACGCCGCAGCGAGATCATCGAGAGCCAGCACGACCTCACCGTGGAAGATCTGATCCCCGAGGAAGATCGGGTAGTGACCATTTCCCACGGCGGTTACGCCAAAACCCAACCGCTGGACGACTACCAGGCGCAGCGCCGCGGTGGCACCGGCAAGTCCGCCACGGCCGTCAAGGACGAGGATTTCGTCGAGCATCTGCTGGTTGCCAGCACGCACGACACCATTCTCTGCTTCACCAACGCCGGCAAGGTGTTCTGGCTCAAGGTCTATCAGATTCCCGTGGCGGGCCGCAACGCCAGGGGCAGGCCGATGGTCAATCTGTTGCCGCTCGAGGAAGGTGAGCGGGTCACGTCGATCCTGCCCGTGAAGGAATACAGCGAAAATCACTATATTTTCATGGCCACCGCCAGTGGTACCGTCAAGAAAACCTCGCTCGAGGCGTTCTCGCGTCCGCGCAGCGTCGGGCTGCGCGCCGTCGACCTCAACGAGGGCGACCGCCTGGTGGGCACCGCCATCACCGATGGCAGCAAGGATGTGATCCTGGTGACCAGCGGTGGCAAGGCGGCGCGCTTCTCCGAAGGCGATGTACGGCCCATGGGGCGCGTATCCCGCGGGGTTCGCGGCGTCCGCATGGCGGATGGGCAGGAAGTCATCGCGCTGATCATTCCCGAGCCGGATCACGAGATTCTCACGGTCAGTGCCAACGGTTACGGCAAGCGCACCAAGGTAGACGAGTTTCCCCGCAAGGGCAGGGGCACCCAGGGCGTGATCGCCATGCAGACCAGTGAGCGCAATGGCGACCTGGTCGGCGCGCTGCAGGTGTGCGACAGCAACGAAATCATGCTGATCTCCGACCAGGGCACACTGGTGCGCACCCGCGTTGCCGAGGTGTCCGTGCTCGGCCGCATCACCCAGGGGGTGCGCCTGATCCGGGTGCGTGGCGACGAAAAACTGGTGGGCCTGGCCCGCATCGAAGAGACCGAAACGGAAGAAGACGAGTGAGCAGGTGGCCAGGATGAGCGAGTTTTCCCTCGAGGAGTTGCGTGACAAGATCGATGCCATCGACGACCAGTTGATCGGTCTCATCAGTCAGCGCGCAACCTGCGCCCAGCAGGTCGCCGATGTCAAGATCAGGGAAGGTGCGACGGATTTCTATCGTCCCGAGCGCGAGGCACAGGTGTTGCGCAAGGTCATGGAGCGCAACCCGGGCCCGCTCGACAACGAGGAAGTCGCGCGCCTCTTTCGCGAGATCATGTCCGCCTGCCTGGCGTTGGAAAAGCCGATAAATGTCGCCTTTCTCGGCCCCGAAGGCACCTTTACGCAGGAGGCGGTGGTCAAGCATTTCGGTCATTCCGCGCTCGGCGCGCCGATGTTCGCTATCGACGAAGTGTTTCGCGAGGTGGAGGCGGGCGCCGTCCAGTACGGTGTGGTGCCGGTGGAGAATTCCACCGAGGGCGTGGTCAACCATACCCTGGACAGTTTCATCGACTCTTCGCTGAAGATTTGTGGCGAAGTGGAATTGCGCATCCATCAGAATTTTCTGATCGGCCCGAATACCGATCCGGCGCGCATCACCCGTGTCTACTCCCATCCCCAGTCCCTGGCCCAGTGCCGCAAATGGCTGGATGCCCATTATCCCAAGATCGATCGCGTGCCGGTGTCGAGCAATGCCGAGGCGGCGAAAATGGTGCGCGGTGAATGGAATTCGGCGGCCATCGCCGGCGACATGGCGGTCAAGCTCTACGGGCTCACCAAGCTGCGGGAAAAAATCGAGGACCGTCCCGACAATTCGACGCGCTTCCTGGTGATTGGCCGCCAGGAACTGGCGCCCAGCGGCGATGACAAGACCTCGATCATGGTATCCATGCGCAACGAGCCGGGCGCCCTGTATACCTTGCTGGAGCCGCTGCGCACGCACAACGTGGACATGACGCGGCTCGAATCGCGGCCCTCCAGCACCGGCAAGTGGAATTACCTGTTCTTCATCGACTTCAAGGGACACAGCTCCGACGCCAACATCGTGGCGGCACTGGATGTGGTGCGCGAGCGCGCATCCGACCTGAAGGTGTTGGGTTCCTATCCCCGGGCGGTACTTTGAGTACGCCGCTGGAGTGAGGTGGGTGATCGATCTATGCAACATCCAATAAGGCGGTTACTGGTTTACGGACTCGGCCTGATCGGTGGCAGCCTCGCCAAGGCGGCAAGGGAGCGGGGGCTGTGCCAGGAAGTGATCGGGGTGTCGCGGCGCGCCTCCACCCTGGAAAAGGCGCTCGCCATGGGTGTCGTCGATAGTGTTTGCGCGACGCCTGCCGATATTCTCGCAACCCTGGGCGCTGGCGACGTCGTGGTGGTCTGTGTCCCCACCCTCACGGTGCGCCAGACCCTCGAAGAGTTGCGTCGCCATCTCGATCCCTCCGTGACCATCACCGACGCGGCCAGCGTCAAGGGCAGCGTGGTGCAAGCGGTGCGTGAGATCTACGGCTATATGCCTCCTCAATTCGTGCCCGGCCACCCCATCGCCGGCTCGGAAAAAAGTGGTGTCGAGGCCACCAACAGCGCGCTCTATGTGGACCACCGGGTCATTCTTACACCCGAGCCGGAAACCGGGCAGGAACACCTGGAACTGGTGCGCGGGCTGTGGGAAGGTGTGGGCGCGACGGTGTCCCTGATGGCGGTCGCGGAGCACGACGAGGTGCTCGCCGCCACCAGCCATCTGCCCCATCTGCTGGCATTCTCGCTGGTCGATACGCTGGCAAACATGAAAGACAATCGCGAGATATTCCGCTATGCCGCCGGCGGTTTTCGCGATTTCACGCGCATCGCCGGCAGTGATCCGGTGATGTGGCACGACATCTGTCTCGCCAACAAGGACGCCATCACTCAGGTCCTCGACAAACTGACACAAAACTTTGCTACCCTGCGCGCCGCCATTCTCAGTGGCGACAGTGATCACATCATGGGTGTGTTCACCCGCGCCAGGGAGGCGCGCACTCACTTCACCAAAATGCTTGAAAAGAAGGCGTATCTGGAGCCGATGGACAATCACACACTGACTTACCGCACCGCACCGGCGCCCGCCAGCCTCGAGGGGCGGGTGCGGATACCTGGCGACAAATCCATTTCTCACCGCTCGATCATGCTGGGCTCGCTGGCCAACGGTGTCACACGCGTCACCGGCTTTCTCGAAGGCGAGGACGCGCTCGCGACCTTGCAGGTGTTCCGCGACATGGGCGTGGTGATCGAGGGCCCCTGCAACGGCGAGGTAACCATTCACGGTGTCGGCCTGCACGGCCTGAAACCGCCGCCGGGGCCGCTGTATCTCGGCAACTCTGGCACCTCCATGCGCCTGCTCGCCGGCCTGCTTGCGGGACAGTCGTTCGATGTCACCATGAGCGGCGATGACTCACTGTCCAAGCGGCCCATGAAACGCGTTTCCGAACCCCTGGCGCTGATGGGCGCGGTCATCGAAACGAGCGCTGGCGGCTGTCCGCCCCTGGTGGTGCGCGGTGGCAGTTCTCTCAAGGGTATCGATTACAAATTGCCCATGGCCAGTGCCCAGGTCAAATCGGCGCTGTTGCTCGCCGGCCTCTATGCGCAGGGCGAAACGGTGGTGACCGAGCCCGCGCCTACCCGGGATCACACGGAGAGAATGCTCAAGGGCTTCGGCTACCCCGTCAGCAAGGAGGGCGCAGTGGCTCGCGTCGTGGGTGGCGGCGAACTGACTGCCTGCGATATCGACGTGCCCGCCGACATTTCCTCGGCGGCATTTTTCATGGTGGCGGCCTGCATCGTGCCCGGTTCCGACATCGTTCTCGAACATGTGGGCATCAACCCCACGCGGATCGGTGTGATCAACATCCTGCGTCTGATGGGCGCCGACATCAGTCTGCTCGACGAGCGTGAAGTGGGAGGCGAGCCTGTGGCTGACATTCGTGTCCGCCATGCGCCTCTGAGAGGAATCGAGATTCCCGAAGACCAGGTGCCTCTCGCCATCGATGAATTTCCCGCGATCTTCATCGCCGCTGCCTGCGCCGAGGGCAAGACCGTGCTCACTGGCGCCGAAGAACTGCGCGTCAAGGAGAGCGACCGCATTCAGGCCATGGCGGATGGGCTCATCACCCTGGGCATCGACGCGGCGCCCACCCCGGACGGCATCGTCATCACCGGTGGCACCCTGGGAAGCGGCACGGTACACAGTCGCGACGACCATCGCATTGCCATGTCGTTCGCGGTTGCCGGCCTGATGGCGCAGGGCAGCATCAGGATCGAGGAGTGCCAGAATGTGGCGACCTCGTTCCCCGACTTCGTGCAACTGGCA
The DNA here is from genome assembly GCA_964469165.1 of uncultured Porticoccaceae bacterium. GTDB lineage: Bacteria > Pseudomonadota > Gammaproteobacteria > Pseudomonadales > Porticoccaceae > CAYXXZ01. Next base: position 1,340 of record CAYXXZ010000124.1, on the reverse strand, counting down.
CAGAAAACGGGCTTCGACCTCGTGGAGTTGAAAGAATGATGAGCGCTGTGCGCATCATTGCCATCGACGGACCGAGCGGTGCCGGCAAGGGCACCATCAGCCAGATGCTGGCGGCGCGTCTGGGCTATCATTATCTGGACAGCGGCGCCCTGTACCGCCTGCTGGCGCTCGCCGCCAAGCACCACAAGGTGGAATGGGACAACGTCGAAGAACTCGCGGTGCTGGCGGCGCACATGGATATCGCCTTCTCGTCCGACGCCGACGGGGTGTTGCCGCAGATCATCCTCGAAGGTGAGAACGTCTCTGACCATATTCGCACGGAAGACATCGGTGCCGGAGCGTCTCGTGTCGCCGTCATTCCCCAGGTGCGCGATGCGCTTTTGGAGCGCCAGCGCGCCTTCGCCACGGCGCCGGGGCTGGTGGCGGACGGGCGCGATATGGGGACGGTGGTTTTCCCCGAGGCCGACGTCAAGATATTTCTTACGGCATCAGCGCAAGAACGTGCATTGCGACGCTATAACCAGTTGATGGATAAAGGGGAAAATGTTAGCCTTGCCGACCTCACGGAAACTGTGCGCAGCCGCGACGAGCGGGACATGAACCGCGATGTGTCGCCACTGGTGCCCGCCGCGGATGCCATCGTGGTCGATACCACCGAGAAAAGCGTGCAGGATGTTCTTGAGACAGTATTGAAAATCGTCGCGGCTCGCTAGTCCGGCGTTCAATGATGAAACGGCCCGTGTCTGCCAGAAATGCGCGGGCGGTTTCTTTATTTAAACAGACCCGCACAACTGGCGGTGCGGTGGGAGCCATGAGCTCCATCCCCTTTACAGGTATACATAGATGAGCGAAAGCTTTGCAGAACTTTTTGAAGAAAGCCTGAAAACCATCGAAATGACTCCCGGTGCCATCGTCACCGGCGTCGTCATCGACATCGACAAAGACTGGGTCACCGTCTACACCGGCCTCAAGTCCGAAGGCATCATTCCCGTCAGCCAGTTCTTCGACGACAACGGCGAATGCAAGTTGATTGTTGGCGACGAAGTCCAGGTTGCCCTGGAATCCGTGGAAGACGGTTTCGGCGCCACGCGCCTGTCCCGTGAAAAAGCGCGCCGTGCCGAATCCTGGACCACGCTGGAAAAAGCCCACGCCGCCGACGAGGTGGTTACCGGCATGATCAGCGGCAAGGTCAAGGGCGGTTTCACTGTCGATATCAATGGTCTTCGGGCTTTCCTTCCGGGCTCTTTGGTGGACGTGCGCCCGATGCGCGAAACCACTCATCTGGAAGACAAGCCGCTGGAATTCAAGGTCATCAAGCTCGACCAGAAGCGCAACAACGT
>CAYXXZ010000123.1:0-7215 GCA_964469165.1 uncultured Porticoccaceae bacterium | reverse complement strand
CGTGGAACGGACAGCGAATGTGGAGGCCGTGGCCCTGGCCGCTGCACAGCTTGGTACCGCGATGCAGGCAGCTGTTGTAGAAGGCCTTGAACTCATCGGGCGCGGAGCGAATGATGATGTACGACAACGTGCCGACTTCATAGGTCACGCGATCGCCGACCTCGGGGATGTCCTCCTCGCGGGCGGCGAACTGCCAGGTTTTCTTCCAGATGTGTTCCCGTTCCAATGCGGCAAAGGCCGGGTCGTAGTAGCGGCTGCGCGGCACCGGACCGCCACTGACGAGAAACTCGCCGGTCTGCACCAGGGCGTCCAGGGGTTTCTTGCTGTCCTGTTGCAGCAGCGTGGTATACAGAGGGCTGACATTGGTGGAGCGCCCTTGCTGCACGTCGAATTTATGCTGTTTCATAGCGTATACCTCGTATATTCGCGGACTTCAGAGATCGCCGTTCGCGGCTGAATTGTTGTAAATGAGTATATAGTAACCAAGCATTCTAAATTGTCGGCGCGTGGATGTGAAATCTGGCCGTCGCGCTGCGCCGCATCAGCTTTCACCGTAGAGACGCAGATAGCCGCGGCGGCGGTAGTCGAGAATTTCACGGCGTTGCTGAGCCGTGACCCGCCGTGTATCCGAAGGCAGATGATCGTCGAGTTCTGCCAGTTTGATTTTCCTGGTGAGTGGCTGCGCGATGGTGTTGTCCGGGTGGTAGGTGCGACCGACGATGATGCCTTCGTTGGTGCCACAGGCGTCCAGCCAGTTGGCCACGCCCGGATCCCGTTTGGAAATCACCACACGCAACTTGCCATCGGAATCGATGACCGCCCGGCTGAGATTGACGTCGGTCTGGTGATGCACGAAGTCGAAGGGGCGGCACAGCACATCGAACAGTTGCAGGCTCCAGTATCTGGCCTGGGGCACGTCGGATTCGATGATCAGTGCTTCGTCGTCGGCGATGTCGTAGATACCCCAGATGTAGTTGGTGGTGGGGCTGCCCACGAAATCGGAGGCGATCTGGGAACCGGCGATGACGGCAACGCGGTTTTTTTCGCCCTGATTGCAGTTCAGGTAGAGATCGTAGAGATCGACGCACCAGTTGATGGCCAGGTAGTGCAGAAAATCGGCGGCGAGGGACAGGCGTTCCGCAAGGGCTTGATCTTGCGACGGCTCGGCCGTAGCGGCGCTCGCGCCATCCACCAGGCTGATGTCCAGCGTGCCCCTGTCCTGATTCCAGTCTGCCAGGGCGCGGCGCACGAAGAAGAAATTGTATCGGGAGTCGGGGTCGAGGGGGATCCAGTTGCCCGGGTGCTCGGTGGCGCTGATGGTCACCTCGAACGCGTCGTCGGCATCGCGATCGAACATCGAGAGATCGAAATTGCCCAGCATCCTGGATTGCGGGTGCCCCATCAGGTGGCTGTAGCCCTGGAGGAGGATCATGCGCAGATCGCCGAAACGGCCACTGAGCCGGTAGGTCTTGCGACCGTCGAGAAAGAGCGCACCGTAATAGAAGTCGGGCGACGTGCCGCCGAGCGTATAAAAACAGGAATACCAGGTGTGGGTGTGCACCAACGGCGGCTCCATGCGCGGCGCCACCGCAAAGTTGTAGGCCATCGCCTGCGCCTCGATCAGGCTCTGGTAGATCAACGCCTTGTGGGCGGGTTCGTTCGCCAGACGTGGCACCCCGGTCATGATGGCGCGGGCCCGCTCCACACTGGCGTGATATTTTTCCCAGGCTGCTTCGAGGGTCAGGTTTTCGCCACTTTCATTCTGTGTCGGGGTCATTGTGTGAATCTCCTTGATGCATGGGTGGGAAGATGTTTGATGGGAGACGAGAGATGCGAAAGCGCCCCATCTCCCGTCTCCCATTGCCTCATCTCCCGCTCTTCGCTACCAGATCGGCTTGCGGCCATCCACGGACGTTTTCGGCGGATAGTTGAGCAGCATCACCAGATTGCGCAGTGCGTACAGGCTCACCACCACGCCGGTCAGGTAGAACCAGGGCTGATCGAAATAGCTGCTGGCGGTGGTCCACATGCCGTAACCCGGTGGCAGGAACGTGTAGATGGCGCACACCAGGTTGACGATGGCGAGACCCACCGCGGTGCCGCGGCGGCTCTTGCGCTCGTTCCACAGGTAGCCGGGCGCCACCGCCATGAGGACGTTGGTGAAGGCGAACCATTTGAACATCACATCGTCGTCCATGAATTCACGAAACAGGTTGACGACGGCGAGAAACAGCACGATCTGCCCCAGGATACGCAACAGCGCCTGACGCTCGGTGACCGGCTGGTCGTAGAACTTGCCCCAGATCTCCTGGCGCTCGACCTTGACCGCCATGTACAGGTTGAAGACCTCGAACAGGTTCCAGATGACGAGGGCGATGCTGGTGGCGGTGAAGAACCAGAAGAACTCGTATTGCTGGGCGAGCAGGAAAAACACGATGGCGCCGGTAAAATCGTGGGCGAAGTAGAAAGTGTGCATCCACACCGGGTAGGGCGCGCAGCGCTCGCGGATCACCAGGCGAAAGCTGTAGATGTATTGCATATAGCCGATCGCGAAGGCGATGGCGGATATGACCCACAACCTGGGATTGGTCGCGTAGGCGTTCATAATTTCTTCGATCATGGCTTTTCTCCTTATCTGTAGTGGTCTGCCGTGGTGATCAGTTTTCCCGATGTACGCCGAAGTAATTCTCGTAGCGGGCGAAAAGTTCTCTCTCCTCGCCGTACAGCTCCGCCTTGCCGGTGTTGTAACGGTGTGCGGGCCGCTGCTCCCGCGGGTGCTCGTCCAGGTAGTGCCGCATGGCGGCCAGCGCGGTGGGCGTCAGTTCGATGTCGAGGTGTTTGTAAAGCCCTTCGATGGTGGCAAGCGGATCATCGATGAAGTCCAGGTACTGAACGTTGGCGATCTGTTTTGCCGGGATGACGCCCTGTTCGATCCAGTCGATGGCCTGGTGCAGGGTTGCCGCCAGGTTGGCCGGGTTGGTGACCTGCGCGAGCGTGTCTTCGCCGAGAACCTTGTCGCTGCGGATCCAGGACAGCGTGCCCACCAGACTGACCATCGAGGACACCGCCTTGATGGGGTCGCGGTGCATCCACAGCAGACGCAGATCGGGAAAGACCTGAAAAAGGTCGGGCAGAAAACGCAGTGCGTCCGGCGACTTGATCAGCCAGCGTTTACGGGGGTTTTTCCACTGCAACAGCTTGAGTACTCGCTTGGCATAATGGAAGGCGGGCAGCGCGCTCTTGCCGTGCATGTAGGCGATGTAGGACGGGCAATAACCGTACAGTCCGAGCCACGCGAAACTCTGGAAACTGATGGTCTCGATCTGGATCAGCTCGGTGGGCATGCGCCCGTTGAATTCGTGCATCGACTCGATTTCCGGTGTCACCCGGTTCCACTGTGTCATGCGCTTGTCGGCGATGTCGATACGCGGGTCGGTTTCGTAGGTAGCGGCTTCAGGGGGCGGCGCGGGCAGCAGCGCTTCCCAGTGCTTGGGGGTAGCGTTGTCCGGGTCGCAGGACAGCAGGTTCTGGATGGCCGAGGTGCCCGAGCGCCCCGAGCCGAGGATGAAAATGGGATTGTTGATCTGCTCGTCGGCGATTTCCGGGTGTTTTTTGTAGGCATCCTCGATTTTCAGGCGGGCTTCCAGGTGCATGAGGATGTCGGAGCGGGTCATCAGCCGTCCCATCAGGGAGAGATCGGCTTCCTCGTCGAGGGATTTGATGAACACCTGAAAGGGTTCGTACCAGTCGTCGGCACCGAAGTCGGACAGGCCGGTATTTCGTTTGGCGTGCTCGATCAGCGAGTTTTCGTCGAGCGGAACGACTCCCTTGAGATCCAGGAAGGCGCCTTCTTCGTTGATCCGTTTCACCCACTCGGGGCGGGGAGGGGGCGCCCATTCGCGGATGCGGTAATTGAGGTCTGTGCTCATTATGGGTATTTCTCCAAAACGTCGGATGAGAATGAGGCTATTCGCCGTACCAGCGCAGTTGCGCGTCGCGGCGCCGCTGCAACATCTGCTGGCGCTGCCGGGGGCTGATGGGGGCGGCGTGCGCTGTGATGGCTGGCAGCTCGGAAACTTTCACCTTGCGTGAGGCGGGGACCGGCCGTTGCAGTGCACGGTAGTTGCGAAATACCAGCGTACCCTCCTGGCGACCGCAGGGATCGAGCCAATTGTTCACGCCGGGATCGCTGTGGGCGACGACGATTCTCAGTATGCCGTCGCTGTCGATGGTCACTTCCCGGTTGTTGAGGGAGGATTGCCGACTGGTGAATTCGAGCGAACGCGACCACACGTCGCCCAGTTGAAATGACCAGTAGACGCCATCGGGCACGGTGTCCATTTCGATCAGCAGGGCCTCGTCCTGCGCCAGCTCGAACACGCCCATGGCGTAGTTGGAAGACGGGCTGCCCACCTGCGATGTCACGGTGCCGGGGAGCAGCACCAGGCGGTTTTTTTCGCTCCCGGCATTGGTGAAATACATGTCGTACAGGTTGAGGGTGAAGTCGCGGGTGAGGTAGCGGATGAAACTGGCGGCGCGCAGGATGCGCTCCGCCATGGCCTCTTCATCGAACTCGTCGCGGTCGTAGGCGGTGTCGGGCAGCGGCGAGATACGCTCCAGCGTCATTTCGCCCCTGTCGCCGCTCCAGTCCGGCAGGGCGCGGCGCAGCAACATGAATTGATAGCGGGATTCCGGGTCCAGGCGCACCCAGTTGCCTTGCTGGGGTTTGGCGCTGAGAATCACCTCGAAGTGGCCATCCGCGCCGATATCGAAATCGGCCCAGTCATAATTGCCGGTAATGTCGACGCCGTCCTCGCCGAACACGCCGTTGTGAGTCTGCAACAGGATGAGCGCGAGATCGCCCATGCGCCCCTTGAGCAGGTAATCCTGGGTGCCGTCGACGAAGATGACACCGTAGAGAAAATCCTGGCCGTTCTGGCCCAGGGTGTACATATTGGTCTGCCAGCCGGTGTTGAAATGGATGCGCGGGTGCAGCATGCGCGGCGCGACGACGAAGTTGTAAGCCATGGCCTGCAATTCCATCAGCGTATGGAAGGCCTTTGCCCGATGCTGGGGAGTGTCGCGAAAGCGGCGACTGCTCTCGAGCCAGGTTCGCACTTCGTCCAGAGTGCTGTGGTAGGTGGCCCAGGCCTGGGCGAGCAGCGGATTGGTGAGTGTGTCACTGGTCATGGGGGTCTTCCGCAAGGGTTTGGGTGTCCGTTGTGAACCCTTTGGGGCGCTTTATGCCCGTTATGGTTAGTTGCGTTATAGTACGTTAGCTTTACTAAAATGGAAAGCCCTGCAAGGCGTGGAGAATGGAAATGGGCTCGCAGGCAATTGCGTGAGGTTGTACGAGCTGTAAGCTTTAAGCTGGAGCACGGCAAGAATTGAGCTCTGCCAGCGTTCAACTTGGAGCTTGGCCCGATCATGGTCTTGCGAGGCCTCTGAGCTTCACGTTACACGTTGCACGTAGGAGCTTGCCTGTAGGAGCCTGCCTGCAGGCGACACAATCATCGGGACGCACGACAGCGGTCGCCTGCAGGCAGGCTCCTTACAAGGGTACGGATAGTGCATCTGCCATGGGGTTGCCTCGGTGGTTACGTGTAGCGTGAAGCCCGGGCAAACAATGCTGGATCGAGAGGTTATGAACAGGCACTACTTAGCGCTTAGAGCATAACCACAGCCACAGTCCGTAGCCCAAATGTCCGACTCAGACGTCACTGGCCGAGAAAGGCTTCCGCATTGAACTGGCTGGCATCGAAGTAATCGGAATAGCGAATGATCAAGCCGTCCTGAATTTCGAACGTCCCCATGATTTTGGCGCTGTGGCGTTTGTCGTCGTCGTTCCACAAGTGGTCTATGCGCTCGGTGAGTACCTTGTTGTCACCGTCGCAGGCGAGGCTGAGCATTTCCACGCGCCCGTAGGGCATTTCCATGATGTCGTTGTATTTTGCCAGCCACGCGAGGATGGCATCCTTGCCGACCTGGTCCGGCAGCCCGGTGTTCTGCCAGGTGCCTTCGGGATGAATCCAGCGTTCGAAAGCGGCTGTGAAACCTGTTTCCCAGTCCTTGAAAAAAGAGAGTACGACGTCTTTTGCGGGCAAGTTGTTCATTGCATTTCCTCTTGGTCAGTGGTTGGCGTTGGTCAGGATAACGGCACGCGCTCGTCGATGGCGGCCGGTGATTCGAAAAACTGCAGGGCTCTGGCGATGTTGGCGGGCATCTGCAAGCGCGCCGGATCGTATCCAGGCAGCAGAATCACCAGCATGCGCGGTGCCACATAGCACAATTGGCGCCAGAACAATTTGCGGGAGCGACGCAGGGAGAGACGCTTCTCCCGGCTCGAAAGTCCTTTGTGATATTCCGCCAGCACGATGCGTTCCGCGGCCATGAAGGTGCCGCCAACGTGAAAGAAGGCGTGCAGCAGACCCCGGATGCGAATCCGATAACTGCCGGAGATGGCCATGAACGCATCGTGACACACGCTGCGGTGCTCGAATTCTTCCGCCACATGCCATAAAAGCAGGTTGGCTCCGCCCGGCGCGGCGTCTTCAAAAAGCTCGTTGCAGCGCTCGTACAGGTATTTGGCCGCGTAGGTGGCGATACTTTCGAAGCCTGCGCAGTAGGCGACATTGAATGCCAGGGAGCGAGAGTTGCGCTGCTCTTTCAGTTGCGCACCGAGGCGTTCCACCAAAGGGCCGAGGGCGGTGTGACCGTTGTCGAACATGTGCTTGTTGAAACGCTTATGGAGTTGCGAATGCACCGCTTCCTGGCGGAGAAAGATATCCAGTTCGGCGCACAATTGTGGATGCTCATCGGCGATTTTCTTTCTGACCGCGAAAATGACATCGTTGAGGTAGTACTCCACATAGGGGATAGCTACCGAATAGCCATTGTAGGTCAGGGAAAATTCGGGAGTACGCGACCAGATCAGAGGGCTCTGTTCGACGGCCAAATCGGGTTTTCTACTGAGCATGAAAACGTGCTCCAACGGTGTTTTTACAGGACAGAGACTAGCAAGCCTGATTCTGGCGGGCAGGGGCATTTTGTGACATGATGGGGGCAGTTTGTGCCATAAAAAGTTCACAGTTTTCAGTTGACAGTTATCAGGGGGGAGTCACACTCACTGACAACTGACAACTGACAACTGACAACTGACAACTGACAACTGACAACTGACAACTGACAACTGACAACTGACAACTGACAACTGAC
>CAYXXZ010000122.1:0-7229 GCA_964469165.1 uncultured Porticoccaceae bacterium | reverse complement strand
CCCCCCAGCTGCACCGCTTCGCTATTGCCCAAACAGCGCAGGAGGGTATTGGCGCGGTGGCGGAGTACTACTCCCTGCCATTGCCCTCGGCGGTGGTGGATGTGGCGGTGCTGCGCCATGTTCTGGACTATTGCGAGTATCCCCACGAATCTCTCAAGGAGGCGGCGCGGGTAGTGTTGCCGTCGGGGCAGATCGTCATTTTCGGCTTCAATCCGTTCAGTTGGCTCGGTTTGTTGCGTTGGCTGATGAAGCCCTTTTCGGCCAATGTGATCTGGCGCTGCCGCTGTCTGTCCGCCGGGCGGGTGATCGATTGGTTGCGCCTGCTGGGTTTTCAATGCGAAAAAGTGATTCACGGCGGGTATAATCCGCCGCTGCAGGTGCGCAGTCATCTGGTAAAAATGTCCTGGCTGGAAAAGACCGCCCGCAAGCTGCACCTGCCGTTTGGTAACTATTATGTGATCGTGGCGCGCAAGCAACGCCTGCGGCCCATTTCGCGACAACAGGAGTGGCTGGTCAAGGCGATGAATCCTGTGAAGCTAGCTTCAAAAAAATCTTCCGTTGAGCCCACCAAGAACGAACTCTGACTATGCTCAAAGACGTCGAAATATTCACTGATGGCGCCTGCCGTGGCAACCCCGGACCTGGTGGCTGGGGCGTCCTGCTGCGTTATGGCGGCACGGAGAAGACCCTGTACGGCGCCGAACCACTCACTACCAACAACCGTATGGAACTGATGGCGGCCATCGAAGCACTTGCCGCGCTCAAAGAACCCTGCAAGGTGCGGCTGACCACGGATTCCCAGTATGTGCGCCAGGGCATTACGCAGTGGATAGCCGGCTGGCAGAAAAAAGGCTGGCGCACGGCGGACAAAAAACCCGTGAAAAACGTCGATCTCTGGCAGCGTTTGCTGGCGGAATCCGAACGCCACCAGGTGGAATGGTGTTGGGTGAAAGGCCACAGTGGCCACCGCGAAAACGAGATCGCCGACAGTCTGGCCAATCGCGCCATCGATGAATTGGAGACAGCATGAGACAGATCGTTCTCGATACTGAAACTACCGGTATTGAAGTCAGTCAGGATCACCGCATCATCGAAATAGGTGCTGTCGAACTGGTGGACAGGCGGCCCACTGGGCGCCACTTTCATCGTTACGTTCACCCTCAACGGGAGATCGATGAGGGGGCGCAGGCGGTGCACGGCATTTCCCTTGAATTTCTCGCCGACAAGCCGGTATTCCACCTGATCGTGGATGAGTTTCTGGAATTTGTGTCCGGTGCTCAACTGGTCATCCATAACGCGCCCTTTGACATCGGTTTCATCAACCACGAACTTTCGAAGCTGGACAAGCGTTATGGGCGCATTCAGGACCGTTGCGATGTGATCGATACGCTGGCCATGGCGCGCCAGTTGCACCCGGGCCAGAAAAACAACCTGGATGCCCTGTGCAAGCGTTATGACGTGGACAACTCCCAGCGTCAGTTGCACGGCGCCTTGCTCGATGCGGAAATTCTCGCGGATGTCTATCTGGCCATGACCGGCGGTCAGGTCAACCTGGTGCTGCGCAAGGATTCAGACAATGCTGATCAAGGGGGAGGGCAGGAGATCAGGCGCCTGGCGGAACATCGCCCGAGGGTGCCGGTGATCCGCGCAAATCAGGAAGAAATGGCCGCTCACCACAAAGTGGTGGCAAAACTGGCCGGTGAAGCCCAGTGGTAGCAGATTCCGGGCCTGCCAAGGCCCGCGGAGAGCATGACAGCAAGAAGAGCGTGAGAAGGGGCAAATTTTTGTTGACAAAAGCTCCGCTAGCTATAGACTGCAAAGTGCTTGAAAGTACGTCTTCTATTTATTCAGATCACGTTGATGTTGTTCGCAATGTCTTGTTTGTAGTCTATTAAGTACCAGTCTGATTTCTTGCATCATGGCCCGTTGAGGGCTGTAAATACCCTTATCATTTGTAGAATACATTATGTCAAACACAGTTACCGGAACCGTAAAATGGTTCAACGAATCCAAAGGCTTTGGTTTTATCGAACAGGAATCAGGCCCTGACGTTTTCGCGCACTTCAGCGCCATCGTCGGTTCGGGCTTCAAGACCCTGGCGGAAGGTCAGCGCGTACAATTCACCGTGACCAAGGGCCAGAAAGGTCCCCAAGCGGAAAACATTGTCCCGCTCTGAGTTCGGCGCCCCGCGGGGCAGCTCGACTCCGTTGTTGAAAAGGCAAGCCTCGAGCTTGCCTTTTTGCATTCTGGCCGCGACAAAGGCGCGCGCTCTCGAGCGCGGTGTGAGTCGTCTTTTTTTGCTGTTTTTTGCCGTCTGTCTCCCTTGTCTGTGCGCAGCTGCGCAATCGCCGCCGCATGCGCGAATGGCCGAAACAAGCCGTTCCTTCCTCTCTTCGTTGACAAATCTTTCCTGAAAATCATAACACCTTGAAAACGAAGGAATAATATTTGTTGACTGCGGCAATGTTTAGACCTATTTTTGCCGCGTGAAAATCGAGGCTGTCTCTTTAAATGATGTCTTTTGCGGAGGTGGTTAGCCATGAGCGATGAAGATGACCTGGAAGATGTCTCAATGGATGACGACAACACTGTTGAAGAGGCTGAATTGAAACCTTCTCCCACTGCCGATCTCGAGGCACGCCGACGCCTGGAGGCCAAGTTGGAGGAGAAACGGCTCAGCAAGCTGATTCAGGATTACGATTTCGATCTCGACTGAACTCCCTTCAGTAAGGACCATAACCGTGTTCTCTCATGGGTTATGGTCTGCATTTTTCGCCGTTTTTAGGCATAATGGAGCCTCTTTTTTCCGGAGAGGTTTCGTTGAATCCAGCCCCGCTGCTTGAATGTAAGGATATCGCCTTTGAGCGGGACGACCTTCCTCTCTTTTCCGGAGTCAGCCTGCAGTTGTTGCCCGGTCAAGCCATACAGGTCAAGGGCGCCAACGGTGTCGGCAAGACCACGCTGCTGCGTATTCTCTCTACCTCTCTTCAAGCCAGCGCCGGTGTCGTGCTGTGGAAAGGTGAGCCGCTTTCCCGTCGCCTGTCGGAATTTCGTGCCGACAGCCTCTACATCGGCCATGCCTCGGGCGTAAAGCTGGCCCTGAGTCCCGCCCAGAACCTGCATTGGTTCTTCCAGGTGTTTCCTGGCAATGGCGTGACCATTCCCGATGCTCTGCGGCGTGTCGGGCTCGAAGGGTTCGAGGACGTGCCGTGCAATACCTTGTCGGCGGGACAATTGCGCCGGGTGGCTCTCGCTCGCCTGTACGCGAGTGCCGCGACCCTGTGGATTCTCGACGAGCCTCTCACTTCCATCGATGTGGATGGAATCGGCGTCATGGCGCAGCTCATGAGCAACCATCTGGCCGCCGGCAACGGCATACTCATGACGAGTCACCAGCCGCTGCCGCTGGACAATCTGCACTTTCTGGAGCTCGAGCGCTATGTCCACTGAGGGCGATGCGAGCCTGGGGAGCGGCCCTTTCTCGGCGATTTTCGTCCGCGATCTGCGTGTTGCACTGCGCCATCGCGGCGAGCTGGCCAATCCGCTGGTGTTCTTTCTGATGGTGGCAACGCTGGTGCCGCTCGGCATTTCGCCGGAGTCCAGTGTGCTGACGCTGCTGGCGCCGGGCATGATCTGGGTGATGGCGCTACTGGCGTCGCTGCTGTCGACGGAGTCACTGTTTCTCAGCGATTTCCGCGACGGCAGCCTGGAGCAGTTGGTGATTTCGCCGCAACCTCTGTGGTTGCTGGTGTTGGCCAAGGTCTTGGCGCACTGGCTGGTCACGGGCCTGCCACTGACGCTGTTCGCGCCGCTGTTGGGCGTGATGCTGGCGCTGCCGGCGGAGGGCTTCGTAACGTTGATTGCGAGCCTGGCCATGGGAACCGCGGCATTGAGCATGATCGGTTCGGTGGGGGCGGCGCTGACGGTGGCGATTCCGCGCGGCGGATTGCTGCTGTCGTTGATCGTGATGCCGCTCTATATGCCGGTGTTGATTTTTGGCGCCACGGCGGTGCAACAGGCCGTCGACGGCTTTTCGGCGTCGGGCACACTGGCGATCCTCGGCGCGCTTTTCGCATTTTCCTGTATGGTGACGCCATTCGCGGCGGCCGGAGCTTTACGGATCAGTTTGCATGGCTAGTTTCTACCAATGGTTTCATCGCCTGGGGGCGCCAAAGAGCTTTTATTTCCTGACCGGAAAATGGCTGCCCTGGCTCGCACTCGCCACCGGCGTGTTGCTGGTTGCCGGCACGGTCTGGGGCCTGGGCTTTGCGCCCCAGGATGCCAAGCAGGGTAACAGCTACCGGATCATCTTCATTCACGTGCCCGCGGCCTTCCTGTCGCTGGCGGGCTACTACGTGATGGCCGTGGCGGGTGCCATCGGCTTGATCTGGCGCATGAAGCTGTCTTTCATGGTGATGAAGGCGGCGGCCCCGCTCGGCGCGGCCCTGACGTTCGTGTCCCTGTTCACCGGGGCCTTGTGGGGCAAGCCCACCTGGGGAACGTACTGGGTGTGGGATGCCCGCATCACATCCATGCTGGTGCTGTTCTTCCTGTATCTGGGAGTTCTTGCCCTGCAGTACGCCTACCGCAGCGGCGATGCGGCCAACAAGGCGAGCGCAGTGCTGGCGCTGGTGGGCACGGTCAATATCCCGATCATCTACAAATCGGTGGATTGGTGGTATACCCTGCATCAACCTGCGACGCTGAAGCTCACCGGGGCATCCACCATTCACCCGGAAATGCTGTACCCCCTGCTGGTGATGATTGCGGCATTTTATTGTTTTTACGCGCTGGCACTGATCCTGGCGACCAGGGCGGAAATCCTTCACCGCGAGCGGCGTACCGCCTGGGTCGCGGAGCTGGATGGAGGTTGACGATGTTTCAGTTCGACAGTTTCGCGGATTTCATGACCATGGACGGCCACGGCGTCTACGTGTGGGTGTCCTACCTCATCACGCTGGTGGTCATGGTGTGGTTGCTGGTGTGGCCGCTTGTTGCCAGCCGTCACACACGCAAGGCCGTGCGCCGCGGCGCCGCTCGCCAGGAGCGTTTCGCAAAACCTCGCGGCAGTGCCGAGGAGCCGGACGGATGACCGCGCACACGCCCTTCACTCATTTGCAATACAGGTTCTGGTAGCCATGCATCCCGCAAGACGACAAAGACTCATCGCCGTAACATTCATCGTCATCGCCGCCTCCGTCGCGGTGGCACTGGTGACCTACGCCCTGCGTCAGAACATCAACCTCTTTTTCTCGCCGTCGCAGATCGTTGCCGGGGAAGCGCCGCAGGGAACCCGTATGCGGGTTGGCGGCATGGTAGTCGACGGTTCGCTGCACCGAGTGGACGACTCGCTCACGGCCATTTTCGAACTGACCGACGGTCCGGCACGGGTGGCCGTCACCTACACGGGCATTCTGCCCGACCTGTTCGCCGAAGGCGAAGCCGCGGTGGCGACCGGCACGCTGCGCGATGACGGCGTGTTCGATGCCAGCGAAGTGCTCGCCAAGCACGACGAAAACTACATGCCGCCCGAAGTGGCTGATGCCATGGAAAAGGGCATGAACAAGGCGCACGCCGACAAGGCCCGGTCCAGCGATTCGGAAGGGGTCGGCTATTCGCAAAAACCGGGTTACAGCAGCGGGGAAAGACAATGATTCCGGAGCTTGGGCACTTTTCCCTGATTCTGTCGCTGGCGCTCATCGGGCTGCTGGCGATCGTGCCGCTGCTGGGAAGCTTTCGCGGCAATCTTTTGTGGATGTCCCTGTGCCGCCCGCTGGCGGTGGGCCAGTTCGTCTTCGTGCTGTTCAGTTACCTGTGCCTGAGTCAGGCCTTCTTCGTCGATGATTTCAGTGTCGCCTACGTCGCCAACAACTCCAATACGCTGCTGCCCTGGTACTACAAGCTCAGCGCCGTGTGGGGCGCCCACGAAGGCTCTCTGCTGCTGTGGATGCTGGTGCTGAGTACCTGGATACTGGCAGTGGCGGCTTTCAGTCGCGGCATTCCCCTGGTCATGGTGGCGCGGGTGCTGGCGATCATGGGGATGGTGGGGGTCGGCTTCTGCCTGTTCCTGCTCTTTACCTCGAACCCTTTCGAACGGGCGCTGCCTTTTCCTCCTCTGGAAGGCACTGATCTCAATCCGCTGCTGCAGGATGTCGGGCTGATTTTCCACCCGCCGCTGCTCTATATGGGATACGTCGGGTTCAGTGTACCTTTTGCGTTCGCTCTGGCGGCGCTCATCGCCGGGCGCTTCGACGCCGCCTGGGCGCGCTGGATGCGGCTGTGGACCAACACGGCCTGGGCTTTTCTCACTCTTGGTATCGCGCTGGGTAGCTGGTGGGCCTACTACGAGCTGGGTTGGGGCGGCTGGTGGTTCTGGGACCCGGTGGAAAACGCTTCCTTCATGCCCTGGCTGGTGGGCACGGCGCTGGTACACAGTCTGTCGGTGAGCGAAAAGCGCGGTATTTTCCGCAGCTGGACGCTGCTGCTGGCGATTTTTGCCTTTTCCCTGAGCTTGCTGGGTACGTTCCTGGTGCGCTCGGGCGTGCTGACGTCGGTGCATGCCTTTGCCTCCGACCCGACGCGCGGTGTATTCATTCTTGTCTTTCTGGGTGTCGTGGTGGGCGGTTCTCTACTGCTGTACGGCGTGCGCGCCCAGACCATGCGCATGGAAACGGCCTTTTCCTGGCTGTCGCGGGAAGCGTTTCTGCTGGTCAACAACATGCTGCTGGTGATCGCCACTGCGATCATCCTGCTGGGCACCTTGTATCCGCTGCTGGCGGACGTCATGGGCTGGGGAAAGATCTCGGTAGGGCCGCCGTATTTCAATCTGTTCTTTATACCCATCGCGGTCTCGATTGCGCTTTTCATGGCGCCAGGCAGTGTGCTGCGCTGGAAAAAGACGGAGAAAGCCTGGCTGCAGCGTCGCATCTGGTTGCCATTGACGGCTGCGGTGATCGGTGGCTTGGCGCTGCCTTTTGCGGTGTTCAGCCATGTCACGCCGGGCGCGATGGTGAGCGTGGCCGTGTTCCTCTGGGTCATCGCCTTCAGCCTGCTGGATATTTGGGAAAAATCCGGCCACAGCAAGGGCCGCAGTGTGGGGCTGCGGCGCTTGAGCGGCAGTTATTACGGCATGCAGATCGCGCATGTGGGCGTGGCCTGCGCAATTCTGGGAGCCGGCCTGACCAGCATCTACACCGTCGAAAAGGACGCCCGCATCGAGGCGGGAACCG
>CAYXXZ010000121.1:0-7237 GCA_964469165.1 uncultured Porticoccaceae bacterium | reverse complement strand
TTCACAGTTCACAGTTCACAGTTCACAGTTCACAGTTCACAGTTCACAGTATGAGTGTGATCCACCCCTGAAAACTGTCAACTGTGAACTGTGAACTTCTCAAAAATTCACCACCCAATACACCCCACCCAGCGACGCGCCGAAACAGATCAGCGCCCGCCACCAGGGCGCCATGGTCACCTGTGCTGTGTCGCCGTGATGTTTCTTTGTGCCACTGAACATTGCAGAGATGAGATTGCGGCCGCGCACCAGGTAGTACAGCACCGCAACCACATGCAACAGGATCAATACCTGCAGAACGGAGAATGACTGCTTGTGCAGGCTGGTGAGCGTTTTGCTGGTATCGCTGCTCACCGTTGCGGCAAGGGGGCCGGAGAAGAACAGGTCATCCTGGGCGAACAGACCACTGACCGCCTGAAATCCCAGCAGGGCAAGCAGTGCCAGCACCATGAGTGCGCCGAGCGGGTTGTGCCCCAGTGACTCGGGCACGTCGCCGCGCAACAGTGCGCGCAGTTCACGAAATACCGTTGCGGGACCGCGCACGAAACCTGAGAAGCGCGCCGTGGATGAGCCGAACAATCCCCACAGGATACGGAATACCACCAGCACCAGTACGCCCTGGCCGAGCAGCGCGTGGACATCCATGTTGGACAGATACAGATAACCCACCAGCGGATACTCGCCGGAGATATCGAAGCCGCCGAACTCGCCGGTCAACCACAGCAGCGTCACCAGAACGACCAGCGCCCAATGGAAAACGCGAACCGGCAGGTCCCACACCTGCCGGGTCCGATCATTCGCCATGGCGATCAGTCTTCCACGAACTCGTCATGGCAGCCCTTGCAGGACTTGCCCACTTCGCCGAGCGCCGCGCCAATGGCGCCCCGCTCACCGCTGGCTACCGCCGCGGCGAGATCGGCGGATGCGGTTTCGAGCTTCCGGGCAGCTTTCTCGAAATCTGCCCACTGCTGCCAGATCTTCGGCAGCGCATCGCTGTCGTCGCTCATGGCTTCGATTTCGAACATGGTCAGAACCGTGGGGGCGGCAGCCGCCAGCGCATCGGCGTGGTAGGCCAGCTCAGAGGCATAGGGCACTTCGCCCTTGACGATGGCGACGATGGAGCCCATGTGGCCACCGAGAATTTCCATGCCGTTGTCGCGGTATTCCACCAGTTTTTTGTCGTTGGCGCCGGCCAGGCCGGACGCCAGGGTCAGCGAGAGAACAACCAGGGTTTTGCCGAATTTCATAGAATGGTCTTCCTTTTTGTTGTCGAATTGCGTTTTGTCGTCACCCGGTCGGTCGAGGCCCGCTCGGGATTCAATCACATACTACCTGCAAGGATAAATTACGCCAGTTTTTTACACAGCAGCCAGAAGTTTGGCCTGCGGGCAGCTATAAGCTGTAAGCTCTAAGTCAAACGCTGGCAGAACTCAGTTCTTGCAGTGCTCCTGCTTAAAGCTTACGGCTTAAAGCTCTGTAGCGGTCAGCCAATCTCGCGCCGGAAGGGTGGCAGCGCGTCCAGCAGTTGCTTGCCGTAGAATTTGGTGACGAGTCGGCGGTCGAGAATGGTGACCTTGCCGTGATCCTGTTCCGTGCGCAGCAGGCGCCCACAGGCCTGAATCAGACGCAGGGAGGTGTCGGGCAGGGTCATCGCCTTGAAGGGATTGAGGCCGCGCGCTTCGAGCCATTCCGCCTGCGCTGCCTGGAGGGGATCATCAGGCACCGCGAAAGGCAGCTTGGCAATGATCACGTGGCGGCAGTAGTCGCCGGGTAAATCGAGACCCTCGGCAAAGCTCGCAAGCCCGAAAATGATGCTGCCCTCGCCCTTGTCGATGCGCTCGCGGTGGCGGCGCACGATCTCGGCGTGGGAGAACTCGCCCTGCATCAATACCCTGCGGCGCAGTTCGAGGTCCAGCGCGTCGTGGACGGTCTCCATCTGGCGGCGCGAGGAAAACAGCACCAGGCTGGCCTCGGCCGGATCGATGAGCGCAGCCATGTGGGCGATCACCGCGTCCGTATGGGCCGCGGCGTCACCGCCATCGGCGCCGATGTCGGGAATTGCCAGCAGCCCCGCATTGGCAAAGTCGAACGCACCCGGCACCGCCAGGGTGCGTGCCTGCGAGGGCAGCCCCACGGTCGCGGCGAAGCGGTCGAACCTGCCCAGCGCCCGCAGCGTAGCGGATGCCGCCACCACGCCGAAGGCGCGGTACCACAGGTTTTCCCGCAGCAGATCCGCCGCCGAGATGGGCGACACGGACAGGATGATGTCCTGGCCCTGCTCATCCACCGCCAGCCAGCGCGCCCGCGGCGGTCGGCCTTCCACATCCCGTTCCGCCATCAGCGCCCACAAACCCGCCACCGCCTCGACCCGCGCCAGCCAGTTGCCGACCGCCTGGTGGACCTGTTCCAGATCCACCCTCGCCACCGCGCTGAATCCTTCGAGTTTTTTCTCGATGGCCGTGGCCAGTTCTTCCAGATAGGTTTGCAGGCGAATGGCCGCGCGGGCGATGGTGGTGGCAAGGTTGCGCAGGTCTTCGCCGACATCGCCCTGGGGAAAGCGGTAGTGGCTCGCACCCTGCGGCAAGTGCTCGTCGACGATGGCGCGCACCAGCGGCACCGCCGGGCGCAGCGCCTGCACGGCCTCGCCCAGGGCCGTGGCCGTTTCTTCCGTCTGGGCGATGAGATTGCTCTCGCCGCTGAGCGTCTTGGCTGCGGTGGCGAGATGTCTATCCAGTTGTTCAAGCCAGTGCAGCGTACCCTGCAAATGGCCGCTGGCGGCGAAGTGTCGCAGCGTCGTGTCGCCCAGGCGGTGCGCCTCGTCGAACACGTAGATGGTGTCCTCCGGCGTCGGCAGAATGGCGCCGCCCCCCAGGGACAGATCCGCCATCACCAGGTCGTGGTTGGCGACGATGCAGTCGGCGTCCTCCAGCTCGGCGCGGGCGCGAAAGAACGCACATTCCTGCACCTTGCGACAGCGATGGCCGGTGCACTGGCGGCGATCCACCGTGAGCGCCCGCCACAGGCTGTCGTCGATGAATTCCGGCCAGGCGTCGCGGTCACCGTTCCAGTCACCTTCCCGCAGGCTGTCGTCGAGGCGCCGGAAAAGATCCGCGCCGGCCTTGCCGGGGTCGAAAGGCATTTCGTCTTCGAAGAGAAAGAGCCCGGCCTGGCGGGCATCCGCAGCATCCAGACACTGTTCGAGACGCAGATTGCACAGATAGCGGCCGCGCCCCTTGGCAATGGCGAAGCGATACTGCCAGCCGGTGGCGGCGAGCAGTTCGGGGATGTCCTTGTCCATCAGCTGGGACTGCAGCGACACTGTGCCGGTGGCCACCACCACCTGCTTGCCCTTGGCGCGGGCGACCGGCAACGCGGGCAACAGATAACCGAGGGTCTTGCCGGTGCCGGTGCCCGCCTCGACCACACAGATGGGCGTGTCACCCAGGCGCTCGCCGTCGGCATCGGTGTCGGCCTTGCCGAGGGTCGAGGCGATGGCGCCTATCATCTCGCGCTGGCCGCGCCGCGGCTTGAGCTCCCGATGGCGCAGAAAACTGCGATAGCCTTCCTGGATACGCTCTTTCAGTTCGTCACTGAGTTCAGACAAATGCGCCTCCCGCGCTGCTCGGGGCCTCGGGGCAGAGCGTTCCCGCTTCCAGATCGAAGCGGCTCTGCACCGGGTTGGCATAGCATTCGAGGAAGATCTGACGCACGGCTTCGGTCTCTCCCGCGACGCGCGCCATCAGTTGCTGCTCGACGGCGTGCCAGTCACAGCCGGTGAATGTCGCCTTGAGACTGGCAACGCGGGGGTCGGGGCCATTGAGCCGCTCCCAGGCGATGAGATTGGTGGGGTGCAACCAGTAATTGGCAATGATCTGGCGGTCGATCTGGCGCGCCAGCGCCTCGTCGTCGGCGGTCGCGGTCACGACCTTGCCGTAAGCCACATGCACCGCCCCCTTGTAACCGACGATGCCCTTGTAAAGGCTGGTCAGGTCTTCGTGGGGCATCTTCTTGTAGGTACCGGTGGTGCGACGCTGGTGAAGCTCGCGCGCCTTGTCCAGATCGCAGGGGTCGAACATGTAGGATATGACCACCGGCACAACGTTGAGTTCGGCGATGGCGTCCTGGAACGTCTGGCCTTTCTCCTTGCCGAGCCCAAGCATCTTGAGGAGTGCGGTTTCGGTGCGGTCGACGCCGTCCTTGGCGCGCCCCTCGCGCTGGGCGATCCAGATCGACACCCCGTCGCGGAGAATGCTGTGGCGAATGTAGCGGGAAAGCTTGGTGAGAGCGTTGAGCTTCTCGCGCCGCCCGGTGACGGAGCGCTTGACGATGAAGCTTTTGTTGAGGCGCATCAGGTCGGTGGCGAACGGCTTGGAGAGGAGGTTGTCGCCGATGGCGATGCGCACCGTGTCCAGGCCGTGCTTGAACAAGGTGAGGTTGACGAACGCCGGATCCATGGCGATGTCGCGGTGATTGCTGATGAACAGATGGCTGGACGATTCTGCGAGTCCGTCGAGGCCCGATGAGGTGGCAGGCGTCGCGGACTTTTTCAGCATCAGCTCCATCTGCTCTCCGATCAGCATCTGCAGATCGTCAACGGAGCGGATGGCGTCGAAGCGCTGGTGCAGGGCCTTGCGCAACCATGGGCGTATCGCCCAGGCGAAGTAGCGGAACAACACCGGGTGGCGAATGGACAACAGGGTGTCGAGCAGTTCCCGGTCGCCCATCAGGCGCGCAATCACACCGGGAACTTCGTCGTCGTTGTAGGGGCGAATATCGTGGAATTCGTCGAGGGTATCGCTGTCGCTCATAGGCTCCGGTCAGGCTTGTGTTCGGGGATTGTGCCAGCGCACTTCCCGGGAGTAGGTATCCACCAGATCGGCGACGTCGAGAATCAGCGCGAACATCGCCATGCGCACGATCAGGCCGTTGTCGGTCTGACGGAAAATGGCGAGATTGGGATTGTCATCCAGATCGGTGTCCAGTTCGTTGGCCTCGGCCCGCGAATCCCGCGGCAGCGGATGCATGATCACGGTGTTGGGCTCGCAGTGCTGGGTGTAGACCGCACTGTTGAGGCGGAAGCGGCCGCGGTAGAGATCGGCCTGCTGGCGGTCGAGAAAACGCTCTTCCTGTATGCGCGTCGAGTAGACGATATCGACGTGGGCGATGCTGCGCTCCAGTTGGTCGGTGGCGCTCACCCGGTGGCCGGCATCGTGCAGACAGCTCAGGTAGTCGTCGGGCATGGCAAGCTCGGCGGGCGACACCAGCACCACGCTGATATCGCGGTAGAGGCTGAGCAGCTTGCACAGGGAGTGCACGGTACGACCGTACTTGAGGTCGCCGATCACGGCGATGCGCAGGCCGTCGATGCCGCGCCCGCGCGCCGCCATCTCGCGCTGGATGGTGTAGAGATCCAGCAATGCCTGGCTGGGGTGCTCATTGGCGCCATCGCCGCCGTTGATCACCGGCACCCGGCTGGCCTCGGCGAACTCCGCCACCGAACCCGCCACCGGATGGCGCATGCAGATCACGTCGCTGTAACCCGACAGCACCCGCGCCGTGTCCCGCAACGACTCTCCCTTGACCAGCGACGAGCTCTCGCTACCCACCGATTCCCGCACCTCGCCGCCCAGCAGGTTGAAGGCACTGCCGAAGCTGATGCGCGTGCGGGTGCTGGGCTCGAAGAACATGTTGCCGAGAATGGCGCCTTCCAGCACCCGGGTCATGCGACGGCGCTGGGCATAGGGCTCCATGCGATCCGCGGTACGAAACAGCAGGTCGATGTCGTCCCTCTGGAATTGTTCGATGGAAAGGATGTGAGCGCCGGTAAAGTTCACACAGAGAGGCCCGTTGAAATTCCGGGGGATTTTACCCGCTTTGCCGGGGGGCAACCAGCGGCGCGGCTGGAGGGCCATTTTCGTGGGGTATCCGGGCTTCTGTAGGACGCTCGCCTGCAGACGACAAATCTCGGTGGTTGTCGCCTGCAGGCAGGCTCCTACAGGGGCTCGCCGTGGAAACCGCGCCCTGGCCTGCCCCCCTGGACCGCGAATAGATTGCCGCGGGTTTCGTGGAGTTTCGTCCCTGGCTCGGCACCGGTCGCTTCCGCGACTGCCACCATCGCCACGAGCCCGGCTGCTCTATCGACGGGGTTGCCTGTGTAGGAGCCTGCCTGCAGGCGACCTTCGGCTATGACATCGAGGTTTTGTCGCCTGCGGGCAGCCTCCTACAGGGCGTACACGTGTCGCAAGACGTCAGGTGTCGCAGTAGGCTTGCGGCGCGGCCAGCGCCTGGCGGCCCGCCAGAAGGTCGCGGCGCCACCGGGATACGCCGTGGGCGAGCAGTGCCGCGATGTCTTCCAAACCGGGCGGCACGGCGATGCCGAGCCATTCCAGCGCCAGGCGCAGATTGGCGGCTGGCGGCAACAGGTCGATGTCCTGCGCGAGATTCTGCTTGCTCAGTTTCTGCTGATGGCGGTTGAGCGCCAATGGCAGATGGCCGTAGACGGGGGCGCCGCAACCGAGCTCCGCCATGAGCCAGACCTGGCGGGCGGTGGAGTCGAGCAGATCCATGCCGCGAATCACATGAGTGATGCCCTGCGCCAGATCGTCCGCCACCACCGCCAGTTGATAGGCGAACAACCCGTCCTTTCGCAAAACCACGAAATCGCCGACCTCACTGTCGAGGCGCTGCTCCTGGCGACCCTGGAACAGGTCGTTGAACGCGATGACCCGGCCCTCGGGAACCCGGACCCGTACCGCTGCCGGCACCGTGGCAGGCACGTTGCGCGCCCGGCAGCGCCCGTCATAAATCCCGCCCATGGCCTGCACCACCTGGCGGCTGCAGTCACAACGGTAGGCAAGGCCCTTGGCGAACAGCCTGGCAACCAGGTCGCGGTAGTCATCGAGGCGGCTGCTCTGATACAGCACATCGCCATCCCAGTGGAGGCCGTGGCATTCCAACTGGCGCAGTATATGACTGGCGGCGCCCGCCACTTCCCGCGGCGGATCGATGTCCTCCATGCGCACCAGCCAGCGGCCACCTTCGGCGCGGGCATCGAGGTAACTGGCAAGGGCGGCTATCAAGGATCCGAAATGCAGATGCCCCGAAGGCGAGGGGGCGAAACGACCGATATAGGGGGCAGACATGAAAGGAGGAGATGGCGCCCACGCGATGCGGGGCGCCTGCGGGAATCAGGAGCCGGTGAGCTGGCGCTCCCGGATTTCATCCAAGGTTTTGCAAT
>CAYXXZ010000120.1:3330-7507 GCA_964469165.1 uncultured Porticoccaceae bacterium | reverse complement strand
CTTGCGCGACAATGGGACATTCAATGTGGACTTCGCATATCGCTCGACGTAATCGAGCAAATTAGTCAATGCGGCATCCGCCAGATCTTCGTCACCGCTGACTATGCGATCCGCCAGCACGGCGTGCAGCAACGCCATTTCTGACATCGAGGCTCCGCGCCTTTGGTGATAGTGCCAGGAGCGCCGCGCCAAACCCAGAATCGGTCGCATCGCGGCCTCGGCATATTCGTTCTGCGCAGCCTCTAGGCAAAGTTCACCGAACTCCTTGTCCAAGCGGGCAAAATTGATCTGGTCGTTGCTTACGATACATGAGCGAAAATCGACAGCTATGGAAGAAAACCGCACTCGCTGATCAAGCGTTGCGCGCCGGGCGGCGGAACGACAAACAAGACCCTCGACCTCTCTCCTTAGCTCAAGCAGGTTCAGCTGGCCCACCAGATCCAGTGGCGAAACCATCAGACCCCGCTTGGGCAGCACCTGAATCAAACGATCCCTGGAAAGCCGCTGAATCGCCTCGCGCGTGGGCGTGCGCCCGATGCCGGTCAACTCGCTCAGTTCCTGCTCGGAAATAATGCTGCCCGGCGCCAAGCCAAGCGTGATGATGGCCTCTTCCAGAATATCGTACGCACGCTCGGCGAGACTCTTCCGAAGCGGCAGGTACCCAGCCTTCCCCGCACCAAATGCCAAACCGGTTTTTTTCCCCATGATGTCTTCAGACATTGTTATGCAGGTTCTGGAAATCAAGCATCCGGGCCATTCTATGCCGAGCAGCAAGCACGGCAAATGCCACCCGCACCCTGCTTCGCTCCAGGACGATCAGTTGCTCAAGTCAGACATGGGCGGCATCAGTGTATCCATCGAAGGGGGCATCAGGGCATCCGCATCTACGGCAACCGGCGCAGCCTTTCCGCTGTTGACCGGACCGAGAACGAACGACGGATCGTAGATGACGAACGCTGTCGCCAAAATCTGCAGCGCAATGAATGGAATACACCCCGCATAGATCTGCGCGGTACTCACACCCTTCACATCCAGCCCGCTCTTTCGGTCGACACCATCTGTTTTGGGTGCCACGCTGCGCAGATAGGAAAGCGCCAGACCGAACGGTGGCGTCAAGAACGACGTCTGCAAGATCATGCCAATGATGACGCCAAACCAGAGCAGGTCGACTTCCATACTGACCGCCACCGGAGTGAGAATCGGAATCACAATGAATGCGATTTCAAACACATCGATAAACATGCCCAACACAAATACCAATGCGCAAACAGCAATCAAAAAGCCCGTCTGTCCACCCGGCAACTGTTTGAAAAGGGCTTCTACCCACTCATGCCCATCCGCCGCATTGAACGCGAAAGAAAACACCGTAGCACCAATCAGAATGAACAGCACGAAGACCGTTAGCCTGGCAGTCGAATCCACAGCCTGCGTCAACAGCGGGAGGTTGAGCCGCCTTCTGGCAACTCCCATCACGAATGCACCCACCGCTCCCATTGCCCCGCCCTCGGTGGGCGTGGCAATGCCTAGGAAAATCGTTCCGAGCACGAGAAAGATGAGAACGATCGGCGGTATCATCACGAACGTCACCTGCTTTGCCAGACGAGAAAGCCAGTTCAGTCTGAGCCACAGGTCGACGCAGGCCAGCAGGTAAGCGAATACCGTGGCTACCATCAAGCTGATGATGACAACCTCATCGGTTGCCGCAATCCCCTCCCGCCCGATCAGGCGCTCGACGATCCGGTCATGGAAATGTGCCCAGCCCAATCCGACCAAAAGCGCCAAGATCAGCAGAACGAGCAGCGAAGCATGGCCGCTGGAGCCCGAGGGCTCGCGGTGGATGCGAGCGGACACGGGCATTGCCGGCACCCAGTGAGGCCGAATCACAGCGACGAATGCGATGAATACCAAGAACAACCCGATCAGGATTACCGATGGCAACATGGCACCAGCATACATGTCCCCCACCGATCGGCCCAGTTGATCAGCGAGAACGATCAGCACCAGCGACGGCGGTGCGATCTGCGCCAGCGTGCCGGACGCGGCGATCACGCCCGCTGCGATGGGCCGGTTGTACCCGTAACGTAGCATGATGGGCAGGGATATCAGCCCCATCGAAATCACCGCCGCTGCAATCACTCCGGTGGTTGCAGCCAGCATGGCGCCGACGAGCACGACAGCCACCGCAAAGCCACCGCGGATCGGGCCGAATACGTGGCCGACCACCTCGAGCAGGTCTTCCGCCATTCGCGAACGTTCCAGCAGTAGCCCCATCAAGGTAAAAAAGGGGACCGCCAGCAAGGTTTCATTTTGTACGATTCCATAAATCCGGTACGAAAGGGCACTGAAGAGGCTCGGGCTGAAAAGCCCCAGTTCCATGCCGAGTACCCCGAACGTCAGTCCTGTTCCAATCAAGGCAAAGGCAACGGGAATGCCGCTCAACAAGAACACCAGAAGCCCGACAAACATGAGTGGGACGAAATTCGCCACCAGAAACCCTTCAAGCATCAGCACCCCCCTTGGAGCCGCTGCGATCCTCGACCCGGCCCACCACGCCCCCCCCCCCTTCTTTGCCGAGGACCACGAGCATTCTTTTGGCAATTTCCGCACACACCTGCAGCAGCAGCAATGCAAACCCTACCGGTAAGCACAGAAGCACAGGCCAGCGGGTCAGCCCCCCCGCGTTCGAGCTCATCTCCCCAGTTCGCCAGGCGATCTCGAACATCGGCCAGGAATACCAGATCAGCATTAGGCAAAACGGGATAGCAAACAGCGACAGGGCCACCGCATCCACAGTTGCGTTGGTTCGTGCGCTCAGCTTCGTGGAAACGAAATCAACGCGCACGTGGCCGTCCTTGAGCAGCACATAGGCAGCGCCCAGCAGCACTCCCGCAGCGAACAGGTACCACTGCAGTTCCAAGAAGGCATTCGAGCTGATGTCGAACACGCGACGACTGATGGCATTTCCAGCACTGATCACCACCGCGACCACAAAAAACCACCTTACCGTGATACCAACCCATTCGCTCAGCCGGTCGATGCCATGAGTAATCTTCAACATAACGTGCCTTCAAGTGATGCCAGTAGGCACCCATACAGATGCCCGCTGGCCTGATGCCCCTGAATCAGAGGCTTCTTTCTGCCTCAGCGTCCACGCCTCGACAGCGAATAGCTGTCGAGGAAATGGTCTGCCACCCGGTACCAGGAAGACTGCTTGTTCAGGAAATTCCGGTAGTGCTGGTAAATCGCCTTGAAGTCCGCGTCCTTGGATGAAATTTCCTCCAGCATGCTGATCGTCGTGTCGTAAGCGACGTCCAGAATTTCCTTGGGAAACCACCGCAACTTGACGCCCGACGACAGAATCCGCTGAATGGCGTCCGGATTCTTGGAGTCGTAGATCGCCAGCATGCGCATGTTGGATTCGAACGCCGCCACCTCGAACGCGGCCTGATAGTCCTTCGGCAATGCCGCCCAAGCTTTCTGATTCGCGATTGCCGAGACTTGCGCGCTGCCACCCTCCCACCAACCGGGCGAGTAGTAATACTGCGTCACCTTGGCAAGTCCAAGCTTTTCATCGTCATAGGGACCGACGAACTCGGCCGCGTCGATTACGCCTTTCTCGAGCGCAGCATAGAGGTCTCCGCCCGGGATCATCTGAGGCACGACGCCTAGACGGCTGATCACCTGTCCGCCGAATCCGCCAATCCGCATCTTCAACCCGGAGAGATCCTTAAGGCTGTTGATTTCTTTGCGGAACCACCCCCCCATCTGGGTGCCAAAGTTGCCGCAGGGCACCGAGTGGCAATTGAATCCGGCGAACACCTTCTGCACCTCTTTGAGCCCACCGGCCTCATACAGCCAAGCATTCTGTTGCCGTGCGTTCATGCCGAACGGCAGACCGGACTCGAACATCAACGCCGGGTTCTTGCCAAAGTAGAACGAGCCGCTCACCTGCCCGGCCTCAACCGTGCCGGCACTCACCGCGTCCAGTACTTGCAGCGGTGGCACCAGGTCACCCGGAGGGTGAAGGGTGATAGTGAACTTGCCGTTGGTGAGTTCGGCCACGCGCTTGCACATCTGTTCGGTGGAACCGTAGCAGGTATCGAGACTTCGGGGATAGAGCGCGGCCATCCGCCATCGAACCGACGGCTGCGTCTGGGCGTAAGCGCCCGTAGTGAAC
>CAYXXZ010000120.1:0-3230 GCA_964469165.1 uncultured Porticoccaceae bacterium | reverse complement strand
GCAAGCCCGTCGATGCCTTCGGGCACTTGCTGGCGGCTATCGGGCGGACAAGCCGCCATCAACGACAAGTTCGGAACCTGTCACATACGATGAATCGTCGGAGGCGAGAAACAGCACAGCCTGGGCGGCTTCCTCTGCCGTGCCGGAGCGCTTGAGAGGCACTTCGGCGTTGAGCTTCTTGCGCTGTTCGGGATCCGCGCTGCTGACCGATGTGCGCATGGCGGACATCCAACCAGGGTGAACGGAGTTGACGCGGATGCCCTGATCGGCGAACTGCACCGCCGCTGCCTTGGACATGAGGCGCACAGCGCCCTTGGAGGCGTTGTAGCCCATGTGCGTGATTTCATGGGCGATCAACCCCAGCACGGATGACATGTTGACGATCGACCCCCGCCCACTCTTGGCCAGCAGATCGCGGGCCAGCTTCATCCCCAGGAAAGTCCCGCGTGCGTTGATCTCCCATTGCTTGTCGAAATAGTCCAGGTCCATCCGGTCGGGCACCGATCCGCTGATGCCGGCGTTGTTGACCAGCACGTCCAGGCGGCCCTCCGACGCCTCGACGCGAGCCAGTACCGACTGCCATGCATGTGCATCCGCCACGTCCAGAGGTAGGAAATACACCTTCTTGTCTTCCACCATGTACTTCTGAGCCAACGTCTCGCCATCCTGCACATGCAGATCGCAGATGTATACGGTAGCCCCTTCTTGCGTGAACAACTTGCAGATGGCAGCACCAATGCCACCTGCACCACCCGATACCAAAGCCACTTTGCCTTCAAGCCGCACAGCTGTCTCCTTCATTTCAAAAAAAGCAATAAAAATCCGACCAATGACACATTACCCTGATGAAACCAACCCGACAAATCCCTGGCCATTCAGCCTAACCTTTTCATACCTTCTGAAATAGCTAAACCCACTGCCCCGGGCCTTTCAGACAGGATCAGATGGCCGCATCCATCCAGCGCAACAAGTTCCGAACACGGAATTCGCTGGGAAACCAGCATGGCATCCGAAAACGGGCAATCCAGATCCTCGATACCATGCACGATCAATGTCGGGATATCAATTTTATAAAGTACCTCCCTGCAATCGAAATGCAGCATGGATTTCCAGCAATTGAGCACAGCCAAGGGATCCGTCGACCCCTTCAATCCCGCCTTCTCGGAGCGTTCGGATATTTCCATCAGGAGCCCTTCATCATTCATGGACTGAAATATGTTTGCCACCCCCGCCACTTTCGACAATCCGGAGCACAGCACCAGCGATCGGATGTCATCGGTGCCGTAACGTTTGACATACTCCAGTGCGACCATTGCCCCCATGCTCCAACCAGCAATGGATACACGACGATCCAGCTTTTGCACCAACGAATGAAGCAGCTCAGCAAACCTTCCTATTGAATAGAAATACTCCAACGAATGCCATGTGTCGCTCCCTCTGGCAGATTTTCCTCTGCCAGGAAAATTCAGCCGAATGCGCTCCACACTGCGAAGATGCTCGCAAACACCATCCCAGATAGTCAGATCGCTCTGCAAACCATGCAGCAGGATCAGTGGTGGACCTGAACCCTCAGACCGAACTTCGGTGCTCGCGCCAGACAGGTACTCGATGGCATCGATCGAGCCAACGGCATTCGGTGACAACATATCGTTTCCTCGCTTCCACGAACGTCAGGACAATGCCGGTGTGGATTGCTGGATCTCTTCAATCAGACGATCCAATTGGTCTTCCCGCACCTCCCATTCGTTGTCTAATTTTGCGACAAACTGCACCATCAGACGAATGGAAAAGGCATCAGCCACCGCGGGGTCGCCAGTACGATGCAACAGCAGAGCATGGGCCAGTCTTGCCGGCGAGTCACCTTCATAGCCCCATTCGAAGTCATCGTTCGACGTCTCGTCGAGCGCGAGCAGCTTCGTCAGAGGAGCCCCTTTGTACATGACCACCAGACCGTCGATGGTGCGCTCTCCGCTGTAGATACCCGCAGATGGCTGCTCCTGTGCGATTTTGATCATTTGTTACCCTCGTCTTTTTTCTGCACCGCCGACATGGACCAAAGGCCGAGCATCAGAAATACAACCAATACAATGAGATAGGGAATGTTGCGCTCCATACCCATCGCTACTTCGATCCAATAGCCCAGTACTCCTGCGCATAAAAGCAGCACGGAGAACATAACTTTCTTACCCACAGGCATCGCTCATCTCCTAGAATTCTCAGAGTTTGTTAAACATTGACGCCTCACCGGAAATCAGGCTTGGTGTCGATCGGTGTTTCGACCGGCGTCTTGCGGGTTTTGCGAAGGCCCTTCTTCACATACTTGGTGCTGTAACCATTAAACAAATGTCCGAACAGGCCACGATCCAGGTCGGAAGTGCCGTAGACCCAGTCCCAAAACGGAAATACAACGCTCATGTTGTATTCCATCATCACGGAAGATTCGTGGTGTGCGGTGTGATGCCGCCTAGCGGTGTTCACGATGGGGCAGTGGCGCAGAAACCAATTATCGTCCACATGGCACAGGAAATGCAGTAGCTCATAGAACACATAGCTTCCAATGGCGGTTGCAAGGATGAGCCAGCCAACATTCACAGAAATGATTATCCCAGCCAGAAAGGCAAATGGTATTGTGGTCAGCGTGAAAAACACGAGGGTGAACGGCGGAAATATCGTGACACGCCAGTCCTTATGGCTGGCGAATCGTGGCTCCTCCGCCGTAAAGAACTGGTGATGCATCAGGGTGTGACGCACATAGACCAGGCGCCAGAACGGGGATTTCGAAGGCCGATGTGCTAAGAAGCGATGAAACAGGTACTCCACCCACTGGCCAAATAAAAACACCGCTGGCACAAAAAGCCATTCCCACCACAACACATTGCTGATGTGACGCGTCGCAAAATAGATCTCGTACAGACCCACCCCGAAAATCAGGAAGGCGTGGTAATAGCCGTTGTAGAAGCCGCTCAGGCGCGAGCGGTAGATTTCCCGGTATTTACGCTGGCGTAGCCCCATTGGACTGTGAACAAGTTCCATGGTCATCTCCTGAATGTCTACATGATTGCATGCATTTACATAAAATATATGTGTAGTATGCGACATAAATAAATGATGCATACATAGGGTAAAACCCGTAATTTGGTTGCTAAGACCAGGTCATGCTCACCGCATACAAAGGGTTGCCGGAACAGCAAGAAAACGAAGCAGGAAAAGGCGTACCGCTGGTCAACGAC
>CAYXXZ010000119.1:0-7554 GCA_964469165.1 uncultured Porticoccaceae bacterium | reverse complement strand
GTTTCTAATGGCAGGCGCCGTAACCAGACTGGTCTTTCTATGACGGAACAAACTATTCTCATCGTTGACGACGAAGCCGCCATCCGGGATATGGTTTCCATCGCTCTGGAAGCCGCTGGTTTCCGCTGTCTGCAGGCGTCGAACGCCACTGAAGGCCACGCCAAGATCATCGACGAAAACCCCGACCTGGTTCTGCTCGACTGGATGATGCCCAATACCAGCGGCGTCGAATTGCTGCGCCGCCTGCGCCGCGACGAGCTCACCGAAAAAACACCGGTGATCATGCTCACCGCCAAATCCGAAGAAGACAACATGGTGCAGGGCCTGGACGCCGGCGCCGACGACTACGTCACCAAGCCTTTCTCGCCGCGCGAGCTGATCGCCCGCACTCGCGCCGTGCTGCGTCGCAAGGTGCCGCAGATGCCCGAAGAGATCATCACGGTTGAAGGCCTGGTGTTCGATCCCATCAGCCACCACGTTTCCATCGGCGGCGTGCCCATCGCCATGGGGCCGACGGAATTCCGCCTGCTGGGCTTCTTCCTCAGCCACCAGGATCGCGTCTATTCCCGCGACCAGATTCTCGACCATGTCTGGGGCGGCAACGTCTACATGGACGAGCGCACCGTGGACGTCCACATCCGCCGCCTGCGCAAGGCGCTATCCGTGGATGATCACGATCAGTTGATCCAGACCGTGCGCGGCGCGGGCTACCGCTTTTCGACGCGCCTGTCTGGCGTCTGAGCCGCGCAGGAAAGGACATCGGCGCGGTTGCGCCCGCCCGCCGCTCGACATCCGCGCGGCGGGCCGCCAAAATCCCCCCTTTGCTCACAGTTTCCGAGGTCATCTTGCAGGAAGGTCTGCACAGCGAAATTCGCACCCTGATACTGCTCGGCGTGGTGCTGTTGGTGGTCGGCTTTGCCAACGGCCATGTCCTGGAAACCCTGATCATCGGCGGCATCAGCTACACGCTCATCACGCTCAGCAAGATCCAAAGGCTGTACCGCTGGCTGTCTTCCGACAAGAACGACATGCCCCCGGAGATGTCCGGCGTGTGGGGCGACATCTCCGATGAACTCTACCGTCTCAAGCAGCGCGTCGAGCAGTCGAAGCGAAACTATTCCGCCCTGGCGTTGCGCATCCGCCAGATCACCTCGGCGCTCGACGACGGCATGATTCTGCTCGACGCCAACCGCACCCTCGACTGGTGGAACCCCAGCGCCACCGCGCTGCTCAACCTCAAGGAAAGCGACCGCGGCGAGGTCATCAGCAACCTGGTTCGCAATCCGGCGTTCGTCAAATTCATTCTCGCCGACACCTTCACGCAGCCTCTCGAAATGCGCGCCCCGCAGGATCCGAACCGCATCTACCACTTCACGGCGGGTACCTTCGGTCGCGGCGAGCTGGTGCTGATGGTCCGCGACATCACCCGCCTGCGCCACCTGGAAGAAATGCGCAAAGAGTTCGTGGCCAACATCTCTCATGAGCTGCGCACACCCCTGACCGTGCTGATGGGCTACATCGAGACGCTGGAAAGCGACAGCGACAATCTGCCGCCTCATTGGCAGAAGGCGCTCACACAGATGGATCAGCAGACCCGCCGCCTCAACGCGCTGGCGGAAGATCTGCTCATGCTGTCGCGCCTGGAGTCGACGCCGCCGGAGGCGAACCCGCAGCAGGTCGATGTCTGCGCGCTGCTCGCCTCCCTGTGCGACAGCGCGAGAGTGGTCGCGGGAGATCACCACCGCATCCACTGCGAATGCGAGCCCGGCCTGTTTCTGCCGGGGCAGAGCCGCGAGTTGCACAGCACCTTTTCCAACCTGATTTTCAACGCCATCAAACACAATCCCCAGGGCTGCGAAATTCATGTCAGCGCGCGGCGCAGCGACGAAGGCCTTGCCGTGGAAGTCGCCGACACCGGTGTCGGTATCGACGAAAAACACCTGCCCAGGCTCACCGAACGCTTCTACCGCGTGGACGACAGCCGTACCTCGTCGTCTGGCGGCACCGGCCTCGGCCTCGCCATCGTCAAGCACGTGCTGGCACGGCACCAGGGCCGCCTCGACATTCGCAGCACGCCCGGCAGGGGCAGTTCCTTCACGTGCCAATTCCGCCTGGAGGCGAGCAACTAGGGCCTGCTGTGGGGCTGCGTGGAACTACGTGGAGCTATAAGCTGTAAGCTCTAAGTTGGACTCTGGCAGAACTCAGCGCTTCCAGTGCTCTTGCTTATAGCTTGCTCGCATTGCCGCGCACCGAGACCCGCATATTTCCTCACCTCACCCAGACACCGCCAGATATCGAAATCCGGGATGGGGCTTGTCAGCCCGGCATCGAGCGGTCACCATTGGCGCTGACGATCACGAGTATCCATGACCAGCTATCCCTTTCTTTCTCCCGCCTTTTTTGCCGCTCTCGAAGACAGCGGCAGCGCCGTCGCCGCCACCGGCTGGGAACCGCGTCACCAGGTCATCCGCGGCGATGCTGAAGAGCTCGCCTTCATGCCCCTGTATTTGAAGAGCCATTCTTACGGGGAGTATGTCTTCGACTGGTCCTGGGCCGACGCCTACCAGCGCAGCGGCCTGCGCTATTACCCCAAGCTGCTCAGCGCCGTTCCCTTCACTCCCGCGAGCGGCCCCCGGGCACGCTTCGCCAACAGTGCCGACCCGCAAGCGCTGGCGGCGCAACTCGTGGCACAGGCCCTGGCGGTTGCCGAGGAAAACAGGGCGTCGAGCTGGCATTTGCTGTTTCCCGACGAGGCGCACCTCGCCCTGTTTCAGGAACCGCGCCTGCTCCACCGCCGGGGTGTTCAATACCACTGGTTCAATCGAGGTTACGAAGATTTCGCGCACTTTCTCGCTGGCTTCAACTCGCGCAAGCGCAAGATGGTGCGCCGCGAAAGACGCGAAGTGCAGGAGTCGGGCCTGCGCATAGAGCAGCACAGCGGCGCGCAGATTACCCCGGCGCTGTGGCACCAGTTCGCCAGTTTCTATCAGCACACCTACCGCAAGCGCAGTGGCTCGCGGGGCTATCTCACGCCCGCGTTTTTCACCCACCTTGGCGAGAGCATGGCGGAGCAGTGCCTGCTGGTCACCGCCAGCCAAGGCGAGCAGGTGGTGGCGGCAGCTTTCTATCTGTTCGACGCGGACACGCTTTACGGCCGCTATTGGGGCTGCCATCGCGAGTTCGATTTTCTCCACTTCGAACTCTGTTACTACCAGGGCATCGAATTCGCCATCCGCCGTGGTATGCGCCGCTTCGATGCCGGCGCCCAGGGCGAACACAAGATTTTGCGCGGTTTCGAGCCGGTGATGACCCACTCCCTCCACTGGCTCGCAGAGCCTGCCTTCCAGCGCGCGGTGGCGCGCTTCCTGGAAGAAGAAGCCTTGCATATTCATAGGCATATGAACGAGGCACGACGACTTTTGCCGTACCGTGAAGGCAGCGAACAGGCCTGATCGAGGGGTCGCCGTGGCGGCGCTAGTGAGATTTTTCGTGAGCGCCGAAAATAATTTGAGAAAAGTTTGAACTTTCTCGCGCACGCCCAGTCTCAATAGGTGCTTGATATCTCCCTCTTCGTTGTGAGCAAGAACCGGGTACCTCTCTTCCCCTCTTGGTTTACCCCGGTTCCTTTACCGGCACTGAAAAGTGCCGGTTTTTTTATGTCTCGTCGGCGCACAAATAACGGGTGAGAAATGCCTCGAGCTCCTCGAGCCCCTCTTTCTTCAACGCGGAAAACGTCTGCACCGAAACCTGGTCGATCCCGCGTTTTTTCAGCGCCTGCACCACCTTCAGGCACTCCGTCTTGGCGGGACCACGATTGAGCTTGTCGGCCTTGGTGAGCAGCACATGGATGGGCAGCAGACACTGGGACGCCCACAGAATCATCTGCCAGTCATACTCCTGCAGCGGGTGGCGGATATCCATGAGCAGCACCAGGGCCTTGAGTGAGTGGCGCTCTTGCAGGTACTCTGCCAGATTGCGATCCCACTCGCGCTTGGTGGCGATCGGCACCTTGGCGAAGCCGTAGCCCGGCAGATCGACGATGCGCTGGCTATCGCTGAGCGCAAAGAAGTTGATCAGTTGCGTGCGCCCCGGCGTCTTGCTGGTACGCGCCAGCTTGCTCTGCCGGGTGAGTGTGTTGATGGCGCTGGACTTGCCGGCGTTGGAGCGCCCGGCAAAGGCGATTTCGCAGCCGCTGTCCGGCGGACACTGGTGCAGAGAGGGCGCACTGGTGAGAAAATGCGCACTGGCAAAGTTCAGAACATGGGACATATGGGCACTTTTACTGGGGAATTGGTATATAATGCCCCCCGCTTCCAGAGGCGCACCTGTTATATTGTAGCGAATATTGACCACGGAATTTCGATGATGAGCATTGTTAGAGGCCTTATCCTTACTCTCGGCCTGGTGATCGCCCCCCTTGCCCTGGCCGCCGGCAACCCGGAGGCGGGCAAATCCAAGATCGCCGTCTGTACCGCCTGTCACGGCCCGGACGGCAACAGTCCTGCTCCACTCTATCCGAAGATCGCCGGGCTGGGCGAGAAATACCTGCTCAAGCAGCTGCTGGATATCAAGTCCAATGAGCGCAAGGTGCTCGAAATGACCGGCATGCTCGAAGGCCTCAACGAGCAGGATCTGGCAGATGTCGCCGCGTTCTACAGCTCGCAGCCGCGCCAACTGTCGGGAGCCAAGGACGTCAAGCTCGAACTCGGCGCCCGCGTCTACCGCGGCGGCAACATCGAAACCGGCGTTCCCGCCTGTATCGGCTGTCACTCTCCCTCTGGCAACGGCAATGCGCCGGCGGGCTATCCGGCCATCGGCGGCCAGTACGCCACCTATATCGCCAAGCAGCTGCGCGCTTTCCGCACGGCGGCTCACGACGCCGAGGACCCTACCGGTCGCGCCAACGACGGTGAAGTGGCAGTGATGCGCGGTGTCGCCGCTCGCATGACCGATCAGGAAATCGACGCCGTGGCCAATTTCATCGCCGGTTTGAACTGAACCTCCCGTTGAGGGTATAAAGGCGGCCCAGTGCCGCCTTTTTGTTTTCTCCGGCGCTCCACAACCCTGTCCGACCCGATGAGGTGACGCCATGATCAAACCGGCCAACAGGCTTTTTCTGCTCCTCTGCTTCGTGTTCGCCCTCGGTTGCGGCGAGTCGACCTCGGGCAGCGCCACGCCGCAAGCCGCGCTCCCCGCACAATCCGCTCCGACGCAGCCCGCACCCGCTGAAAACAGTACATCTCCCAGCGTCGATGACGTCGCGCCGGTCGCCTACGTGGAGGGCACCCACTACGAGCGCCTGCCGCAGCCCGTGCCCACCGCCGACAAGGACAGGATCGAGGTGGCGGAAGTGTTCTGGTACGGCTGCAGTCACTGTTACGATTTCGAGCCCCTGGTCGCCGCCTGGTCGGCTTCCCTGCCCGCCGACGTGGCCCTGGTGAAGAATCCCGCGATGTGGGACAACCAGGGCATCATGGAAACCCACGCCCGCATCTATTACACCGCCAAGGTTCTCGGTGTCGAAGACAGGGTCAGCCCCGCGGCGTTCCGCGCCCTCAACATCGATCACCAACCCTTGCGCAGCGAAGGCGACATCGCCAGGCTGTTCACCGACAACGGTGTGGCACTGGAGGATTTCGAGCGCACCTTCAACTCCTTCGGCGTCACCAGCTCCGTGCGCCAGGCGGAGTCGCGCCAGCGCAGCTACCGCGTCCAGGGCACGCCCGAACTGGTGGTGAACGGCACCTACCGGATCTCCGCCCGGATGGCCGGCAGCCAGGGCGCCATGCTCAAGGTTGCCGATTACCTGGTAGCGAAAATCCGCAGTGAAAAGACCGAGTCCTGATACCGCGGCGAGCTCCCCACATCTCACCCGCGCCGGGGCCTGCGCTTTATTTGCATGCCCCGGCGCAGTAAAATTGCGCCCTTTTACACGCTCACGACCACAAGGTAAGCCATGAAACCCACCGCCAAGCCGGCCAATCCCAATTATTCCTCCGGGCCCTGCAGCAAGCGTCCCGGTTACGACATCGCGGCCCTGGACATCCGCAGTCTCGGCCGCTCCCACCGCTCTTCCCTGGGCAAGAGCCTGCTCGGTCGCGCCTGCAGCGAAACCGCCGAGGTGCTGGGCCTGCCGGAAGGCTACCGGGTCGGCGTGGTGCCCGCCTCCGACACCGGCGCCGTCGAAATGGCCCTGTGGTCGCTGCTCGGCCCCCGCAAGGTGCAGATGTTCGCCTGGGAATCCTTCGGCGAAGGCTGGGTGACCGACGTGCTCAAGCAGCTGAAACTCAAGGACGTGGAAACCTTCACCGCGGACTACGGCCAGCTGCCCGACCTGAGCCAGGCCGACGCCAGCGCCGATATCGTGTTCACCTGGAACGGCACTACTTCGGGCGTGAAAGTAGCGAATGCCGACTGGATTGCCGATGATCGCGAAGGCCTCACCATCTGCGACGCCACCTCCGCGGTGTTCGCCATGGACATGCCCTGGGAAAAGCTCGACGTGATCACCTTCAGCTGGCAGAAAGTGCTCGGCGGCGAAGGTGCGCACGGCATGCTGATTCTCAGCCCGCGCGCCGTCGCGCGCCTCGAAAGCTATACCCCACCCTGGCCGATGCCGAAAATCTTCCGCATGACCAAGGGCGGCAAGTTGATCGAGGGTATCTTCCGGGGAGAAACCATCAACACCCCCTCGATGCTCTGTGTGGCGGATTATCTCGACGCCCTGGCGTGGGTCAGAAGTATCGGCGGCGTGGCCGGCACCATCGCCCGCTCCGAGGCCAACCTGGCGGTGATCGAGCAATTCGTCGCGAGCCGCGACTGGATCGAATTTCTCGCAGTGGACGAAAGCATCCGTTCCAACACCAGCGTGTGCCTGCGCCTCGCCCTCGACGAAGACCAGGTGAAGAAGGTGGTCAAGCTTCTCGACCAGGAGGGCGTCGCCTACGACATCGGCGCATACCGGGATGCCCCGGCGGGCCTGCGTATCTGGTGCGGCGCCACCATCGACAGCCAGGATCTGGAGGTGCTCATGCCCTGGATCGAATGGGCCTACAACGAAGTCCGCCAGTAGCGAGTGCTGGCGCCGCGACGAGCGGTTTTCACCAACTTATCAAGGGTAGATACCATGTTCAAAGTGCGTACTTACAATGCCATTTCACCCCTCGGCCTCAACCGCTTTGGCAAGGACAAATACGAAGTGGGCCCCGAGGTGGCGCAACCTGACGCCATCATTCTGCGCAGCCAGAAACTGCACGACGAGGTGATCCCCGCCTCGGTGCTGGCCGTGGGCCGCGCCGGTGCCGGCGTCAACAACATTCCGGTCGGCGAATACAGCAAGCGCGGTATCGTTGTGTTCAACACCCCTGGCGCCAACGCCAATGCGGTCAAGGAATTGATCGCCGCCGCCTTGTTCCTGAGTTCCAGGGATATCTTCGGCGGCATGGCCTATGTGCAGACGCTCTCCACCATGACCGACGGCGCCGAAATGTCGAAGCTGCTCGAGAAGGAGAAGAAGCGTTTCGTCGGTTCCGAACTGTACGGCAAGACCCTCGG
>CAYXXZ010000118.1:6224-7570 GCA_964469165.1 uncultured Porticoccaceae bacterium | reverse complement strand
CGGTTGGCGATGACGAAATCGGAGCACAGGGCGATGCTGATCCCCGCTCCCGCCACCGCCCCGTCGATGACGGCGATCACCGGTTTCGGGAAATTTACCAGCGCCGTCACCATGGGTGCCGCTGCGCTGACTCGCTGCACGAAGGTTTCCTGGCGCTGGGGAGGTGTCAGCGGCAGCGTCTCGGCGAAGGATTTGACATCGCCGCCGGCGATGAAGCTGCCGCCATTGCCGCGCAGTACGAGAACCCTCACGTTCCCATCGGCTTCGGCGCGTTCGAGTGCATCGCAAAAGGCTGCGCGCATTGCCGCATTCATGGCGTTGCGCGCCTTGGGGCGATTGAAGGCTATGGTCATTACGCCGTCCTGCACGTCGACCACGAGGGGAGAATTTTTCGTCATCTTGGCTGTGGCTCCATGGCGCCGGTTGGTCAGGTAGCGGATAACTCCATGAGGCAACCCGCCGGGATTGCAGTTAGAGAGTCAATAAAATATAACCCTGGTAATAGTTATCTAATGTACTATAAAAGAAAAGCTGTCGACAACCGGTTCGGCTCATGTTTTCCGAAAGCGGCGAAACAAGGCCCTTTCCCGTCCGGCGGGAGGCGCGGGAAGTGCTCTGGTAGCGGCCCTGCCAAAGTCCGGAGTGCTGGCGGAAGAGTGTTGAGCAGGATTATGATATGCTTGGTTTCTTTACGGGTGCTGTAGTTGCGAATCCGCGCAACGTTCGCCACGGTGCACGACGGCATGGCCATTGTTGCTATGCAGGGGCAAGGCCGCGATGCTCGAAGCGATGATTACGATCCATCGGGCGTGTGTCGCGGCTCGGAAATATACCGTTAATGGTTACTATAAGTATGATTTCTTGTATCATGTTAACAATCGTAAACTGACCTGGGAACCCCATACAATGTCGTCGAAAGAGCCTACCTTCGTTACCGGTTTTCTCATCCACGATGTCTCGAGGCTGCGCAAGAAAGTGATGGATCGCGCAGTGAAGCACCTGGGCATCACGCGCTCTCAGTACTGGGTATTGATCAACATCGCGCGTTACGGCAGGGAAGGCATTGCGCAAACCAAGCTCGCCAACCTGATGAACGTCGGCAAGGTGAGCCTCGGCGGACTCATCGACAGGATGGAAATTTCCGGCGTCCTGGAACGCCTGCCTGACCCCGAGGATCGCCGCGCCAAGAAGGTGTTCATGACCCCCAAGGGCGAGGATCTTCTCCACGTCCTTCAGGACATCGGTATGGAAATCAATCATAAATCCATCAAGGGCATCAGCAAGGAGCAGAACAAACTGCTCGACGGCATGCTGAAGATCATGAAGCACAACCTTGTCCAGCAGGA
>CAYXXZ010000118.1:0-6124 GCA_964469165.1 uncultured Porticoccaceae bacterium | reverse complement strand
ACAAACTGCTCGACGGCATGCTGAAGATCATGAAGCACAACCTTGTCCAGCAGGACAAGGAAGGCGGCTGACGGCGCCTGGAGGCGAGCTATAAGCTGTAAGCTTTAAGTTGAACTCTGGCACCACTCCGATCTTGCAGTGCCCAGCTTAAAGCTTATGGTTTATAGCTCACGCTGCCTCACCCGCGACTGTAGCCTGAGTTTCCGACTGCTGTGGAAACTCAGCAAAACGCGGCTCTTCCAGAGCTCCAGCTTAAAGCTTACAGCTTATAGCTTATAGCTCGCCCAGCTCCTGCGCTCAGGGTTTGCGCGCGCTGTAGATGGCTTCCTCGGAAATCTCGTGGTATTTGCCGACGCCTTTCAGGAAGGCTTTCTGTGATTCGTAGGCGCGTGCGGCAATAGGATCCGAGGCCGCCAGCTCGGTCAGTACTTCTCCGGTCAGTTCGCGCAGCCGCGCGAGCACGTCGTCCGGCAGTGGGCGAACGTCCACGCCATGCTTCTCCACCAGTTCCGTCAGCGCTTCATTGTTGCGCGCCGTGTAAAGATCGAGCATATCCTGGTTGATCGCGCGCGCCGTCACTTCCACCATGCGCTTGAGGTCGTCGGGCAGCGACTCCCAGGCCTTTTTATTGATCACCAGTTCGAGGGTGGGGCCCGGTTCCTGCCAACCGGGGTAATAATAGTGCTTGCCCACCTGGTGGAAGCCGAACGCCAGATCGTTGTAGGGCGAAACCCACTCCACCGCGTCGATGACCCGGGTCTGCATGGCAGTGTAGAGCTCACCGCCGGGGATGGTGATGGGTTGCACACCGGCGCGGCCCAGCACTTCGCCGCCGATGCCGGGAACGCGCATCTTGAGGCCACGCAGATCGTCGATACTGTTGATTTCCCGGTTGAACCAGCCAGCCATCTGCACGCCGGTATTGCCCGCAGGGAACGGCACCAGATTGAAGGGCGCGTAGGCTTCGCGCCATAGATCCAGACCGCCGCCATAATAGAGCCAGCTGTTCATTTCCTGGGCGTTGAGGCCGAACGGCACCGAAGTGAAGAACGTCGCCGAAGGCAGTTTGCCTTTCCAATAGTAAGCAGCGCCGTGGCCCATCTCCGCGGTGCCCTGGGAGACGGCGTCGAACACTTCCATGGCGGGCACCAGATCACCGGCGCCGTAGACCTTGATCTTGAGGCGACCGCGGCTCATTTCGTCGAGCAGCGTTGCGAATTTTTCCGCGGAGGTGCCGAGCGCGGGGTAATTCTTGGGCCAGGTGGTGACCATCTTCCAGCGGAAGGTTTGCTCGTCCGCGCTGCTGTCGCTGCGCTGTTCCGTACCGCCACCACCGCAGCCGCCCAGCACCAATACGGCGGCAAGCGCCCATAGCCACTTTGTCATTGTCCGTTCCTCGTCGCTTTATTGATTGTTCGTTAGAGTGGTTGCAGGTTGGCGTACTGCAATACCAACCATTTACTGCCTTCATCGTGGAAATTGACCTGCACCCGCAGGTGGGCACCGCTGCCTTCGAAGTTGAGCACCACGCCCTCACCGAAGATCTTGTGCAACACGCGCTGGCCGAGACGAAATTCGCCGTGCTCCTGTTCCTTGAGAAAACCCGGCGACGCCTGCCGGGTGCTGCCGAGAGGCCGCGAGATCGCCGCCCCGAGACGCACTTCCTCGATCAGTTCGCCGGGGATGTCGCGCACGAAGCGCGACAGGCCGTTCCAGGCTTCCGAGCCGTAGAGCTGGCGGGTTTCCGCATAGCACAGGTAGAGTTTTTCCATGGCGCGAGTGATGCCCACGTAACACAGGCGCCGCTCTTCTTCGAGGCGTCCCGGCTCTTCCAGCGACATTTTGTGGGGAAACAGGTTTTCTTCCATGCCGGCCATGAAAACCAGGGGAAATTCCAGGCCCTTGGCGGAATGCAGAGTCATCAGCTGGACCGCGTCCTGGTCCGTGTCGGCCTGTTGTTCGCCCGCGTCCAGCGCCGCTTCGGCGAGAAACTGCGGCAACACCGGGGCCTCCGCATCCTGGGGTTCAAAGGCGCGGCAGGCGATCACCAGTTCGCGCAGGTTTTCCACCCGTGCCTGTCCCTTCTCGCCTTTTTCCTTGCCGTGAAAATCCACCAGCCCGCTGCGCTGGATGACGTGATCGACCTGCTCCTGCAAGGGCAGCTCGGCGCTCTCGGCGGCGAGTTCATCCAGCAGCGTCACGAATGCCTTGAGCGCATTGGCCGCCCTGCCCGGTAGCCCGGGAATGGCGCGTGCGGTGGCCTGCCACAGGGGAATGGCCTGGTCGCGTGCCAGCTGGCGCACCGCGTCGAGAGTCTTGTCGCCGATACCGCGGGTGGGGGTGTTGACCACGCGCTCGAAGGCGGCGTCGTCGCTGCGGTTGACCACCAGGCGCAAATACGCCAGAGCGTTGCGAATTTCGAGGCGATCGTAGAATTTCTGGCCGCCGTAGATACGGTAGGGAATCTGCTCGTGCAGCAGCGCCTCTTCCAGCACCCGGGATTGGGCGTTGGAGCGGTACAGAATGGCGGCGCTGGCGAGGCTGTTGCCCTTGTTGACCCAGGCCTGGATGCGCTCGGCAATGAAGCGCGCTTCATCGT
The DNA here is from genome assembly GCA_964469165.1 of uncultured Porticoccaceae bacterium. GTDB lineage: Bacteria > Pseudomonadota > Gammaproteobacteria > Pseudomonadales > Porticoccaceae > CAYXXZ01. The sequence goes on along the minus strand of CAYXXZ010000118.1, from coordinate 3,525 downwards.
GTTCGTTGAAGCCCGCATAGAGAGAGATGAGCTCGCCATCGTCCTCCTCGGTCCACAGATTCTTGCCCAGGCGCTCGCTGTTGCGGGCGATCACCGCATTGGCGGCCTTGAGGATGGTGCCGGTGGAGCGGTAGTTCTGCTCCAGGCGCACGATGCGCGTGTTGGCGAAGTGGCTGGAAAAGTTCTGGATATTCTCGATGCGCGCGCCGCGCCAGCCGTAGATGGACTGGTCGTCGTCCCCCACCGCGGTGACCTTGCCGCTCTGTCCCGCGAGCATGCGCAGCCAGGCGTATTGAATGGCGTTGGTATCCTGAAATTCGTCCACCAGAATGTGCGCGAAGCGTTGCTGATAGTGAGCGAGCAATTGCGGGTTGTCGAGCCACAGCTCATGGGCGCGCAGCAGCAGCTCGGCAAAATCCACCAGACCACCGCGCTGGCAGGCCTCTTCATAAGCGCTGTAGATGCGCAGCATGGTGGCGTTGAAAGGGTCGTGCTCCGGCTGGATGTGGCGCGCGCGCAGGCCTTCGTCTTTCTGGCCGTTGATGTACCACAGCGCCTGCTTGGCCGGGTAGCGGCTGTCGTCGATGCCGAGATCGGCGCAGACTCTTTTCACCAGGCGCAACTGATCGTCGGCATCGAGAATCTGGAAATTTTCCGGCAGTCCCGCTTCGTGCCAGTGGGCTTTCAACAGCCGGTGAGCCAGACCGTGGAAGGTGCCGACCCACATGCCGCGCGGCGAGATGCCGAGCATGTCGAAAATCCGCGCGCGCATTTCATGGGCGGCCTTGTTGGTGAAGGTCACCGCGAGAATGGCGTGGGGAGGAACCTGCTCCACGCGAATCAGCCAGGCGATGCGGTGGACGAGAACGCGGGTTTTGCCGCTGCCCGCCCCCGCCAGCACCAGCAGGTGGTTGTCCGTATGGCTGACGGCTTCGCGTTGCGCAGTGTTCAGCGAGTCGAGAATTGAGGTAACATCCATAGGCACGGGATTCTAACAGACTCTGCGCAGCCTTCGAGGTTTTTGGCAGAGCCTGGTGTTACGGCCTAAACTTCATGCATAGGCACTACAGGATTTTGCGAATTAGCCATAAGGTATAAACAGGGCTTTGTTGAATCCACGATTTTTGCAGGGCTCCTGCTCGAAACCTGTGGCTTTGGCGTTTCCAGATCACAGGAACTAAAACCGGCTTTCAAGGTCAACCGTCCATGCGCCTCAACCTTATCCATTCAGGGCTGCTTGTGGTGCTGCTGGGCCTGTCTGCTGCCAGTTGCGCAAGCGAAAGCTCAGCCGACCAGTCCGAGGAGGAAGTGCTTTTCTCCGATGCGGAGGAATTGTCGTTACCCGCGTCCCACAACCTCGATGATCCACTGTCCGAAACGACCGCAGCAGACAGCGACGCCCTCGTGGCAAACGAGGACGATCTCGGTGTACCGCTGGAACAGAATCAGCGGCAGATGTTGAAGGTGTACCACCAGCAGATTGCCGTTCAGGAAGCCGCGTTCGATACCTACGATCTCCACCTCAGCGAATCTCTCAACGGTCTGGGCAACGTTCAGCAACAGTTGGGCATGCACGAGGAAGCGCTGCAGTCGTTTCGCCGTGCCATGCACATCCAGCGCGTCAACAACGGCATCTACAGCCTCAGCCAGGAACCGATGCTGCGCGGCATGATGAGCGCATATGAAGCGATGCGCGACCTGGACAGCGCCGACGAATCCTTCGAGCGCATCTTCGGGCTCTACACCCGCAACTACGATCGCCACAGCCCCGAGATGATCGGCATGCTCAAGGAGAAGAGCGACTGGCACCTGCGAGCCTACTCCCGCAACCCCGATCGCAAGAGCCTCCACCATCTCGGCAACGCCTATCGCCTGATGGTCGAGGCCCTCAATACGGTCAGTGCCGAGACGCCGGTGGGCAACGTCACCCTGCTGCCGCTGTGGCGCAACCTGGCGCTCGCCAACTTCCTGCTCGCCGATCACGGGCGCCGCCATCCGGTGGGTCAGAAGGAAGGCATATCCTTTACCACCATGGATCGCACCATGGTCGATCCGCTCAGCCAGGACGAGGTGCTGGTGGTCAACAGCTACCGCAGCGGCGTCGTGGCGCTGGAGAACATCTTCCGCTATCACGCTCTCAACCCCGACGCCACTCTCGAACAGAAAGCCGCGGCACTCGCCGATCTGGCCGACTGGCACCTGATGTTCGGCCGCTACAGCTCGGCGGGCAAGGTCTACAGGGAGGCCTGGAACCTGCTTGGCGAGGATCAGGAGGCGCGCCGCCAATTGTTCGGCAAGCCGCGTATCATCCCCGTCAGTGAGGAGTCCGTTGGCGATCCGGTTCAGGACAGCAAAAATCCGTACGTGGTGGCACACCTGAGCATTACCTCGCAGGGAACACCGCGCAATATCGACATCGTGGAAACCTTTCCCGACAATGACGAAATCGTGAAGAAGGCAGGTTACAAAGTGCTCAGAAGTGCCAGGTTCCGCCCCCGGTTGGCGGACGGTGAAATGGTGGCCAGCGACATAGACTACCGACTGGAGATTGCCCCCTGATGATTCGTGTACTGTTGGCCCTTGTCGTGGTTCCCTTGATGCTGGTGGGTTGCAAGACCCAGCAGTCCATGCCGCAATCGACGCCGCCCGCCACCTCGGGCAGCAGCTCGTCGCAGTCCTCCAGCAGCACTGCTCCCAGCCAGTCGTCCGGCAGCCAGGGTGACAGCAGCGCGGCATCCGCTCCGGCCAGCGCCTCCGCCGCAGGCAGTGCAGGCAGCGATACATCGCCGTCTGCGTCGGATCCATCATCCACGCCCGGCGAATCGGGTGGCGAGGCCGCTTCCGCGGGCGCTCCCTCGGCAGAGGGGCGCGACGCTGGTGCCATGGGCGACGCGGCGGCAGCGGGTTCGCCGCACTCCGGCGGCGGCTGGGAAGAAGGCCAGGGCGCCCCGGCGGGTAATGGCGGCGAGGGTGCGGAGGGAGGCGACCCCTTCGCTGACGCCCCCGGTACACAAAGCGGCGGCGCACCGGGTATGACCGCGGACGAAGCCGTCGGTCAACTGGACGAGCAGCTCAATGCCTCGCTCGCGGTGTTCGATGGCATGATCCTCACCGAGCGCGCGGCGGCCCAGACCCTGGGTGCGGGCCATGGTGCAGGTGCGAGCGCGGGCGACGATGGCGCTGACGAGGGTATGGCGGGCGGCGGCGGTCCGCTGTTCGAGGAAGCTGATCTTTCCGAGCCCGGTGGTGCGGGCGCCGAAGGCGATGAAGAGATGACGGTGCCGCCGATGCCTTCGGGTGGCGGCAGTGGCTCGGGCACCCAGGTGGCCGGAGCCCCGAGTGCGGGAGGCCACGGCACTGTGCCAGCGGATGTTGCCGACGGCAGCGACGACGACATCGTGGCGCGCCAGATTCGCGAGGCCGCGATGAAGGAAAGCGACCCGCAGCTGCGGGAAAAGCTGTGGGATGAGTATCGCAAATACAAACGGGGCGGACGCTGATGGCATTGTCGTTGAGGCAGTTGTT
>CAYXXZ010000117.1:0-7854 GCA_964469165.1 uncultured Porticoccaceae bacterium | reverse complement strand
TGTGGTTGCCGTCGCCGTGGCCGGCGCGAAAGGTGGTGACTTCGATCACCTCGCGCCCCATGTGGACATGCACGATGCGGAAGCGCCGGCCAATGATGCGCGAGCGGCGGAACAGGGCTGTAACCTGCTCTGGTGTGGCATCCGTGGCCACATCGAAATCCTTGGGATGCAAGCCGAGCAGCGCATCCCGCACACAGCCGCCCACCACATAGGCCTGATAGCCCTGGCCTTTGAGGACGTCCACGACGTTGCGGGCCCCGCTGCTGATGTGGTCGGGTGTCAGGGGGTGGCTGCCCGAGGGAATGACGTGGGGCGCCCGGCGGGCGGCCCTGGGGGTGCCGTTGGGAGAGAGAAATTTGATCAGCCTTTTCAGCATGGGCGCTTGCCGCCGGAATTCAAGTGGCGGCATTCTAGCATAGGGTATTGACAGGGCGCTTAATGTGATGCGAAACGAAAAAAGGGAAGCTTGCGCTTCCCCTTAGTTCGCCAGATGCCTAGATTCGGGTCCTAACCCCCCTGAGTCTATTGGGCAACCTGTCAGTCAGTCTCATTATTATCTGATTTATTGTTATCTAGCCGAGTGTGCTTTTATTTTTATACATAGAATAGAGCACATTCCGTGCCAATAAAAATAATTGTTTTAAATCATTGGGTTGTGTTTTTTCTGAGAAAACGGACAAACAGGCATACTGTTACTTTTGTTACCTTTCTTCTCGGATAAGGTAACAAAGGTTACGTTTTTGTTATGCTCTCGTGGAGCTGGAATCATCACTTACCGCCATAGACCAAAGCTCCTGCCAAAAAGTTCCCTATTCGACAGGGTATAAGGCTGTTTGCGTGAGCATGCGGATAAAGAAAGGGCCCCGGATGCGTCTGGGAGCCCGCGGGAAGGAAAGGGCGATCAGGCGCTCTTGGTGCGCGGAATGCCAAGTTTCTGACGGCGCTCCCACAGACATTTGCGGCTGATGCCGAGCTTTTTGGCCAGCTCGGTCTCGCTCATCGCATCCTGATTTTCCAGGACGAAGTGGGTGAAATAATCTTCCAGCGACAAACCTTCCTGAACGTCCTTATCGAGGGTGCGCCTGACCGTGCCAGGGTGTTCGATCAGGTTCGATTCCGGTTCGCTGTCGATTTCCACCAGCGAGAGATTGATACCGAGCAAGTCGTGGGTAATGGCCTGGCCCTCGTCGCACAGAATGACCGCGCGCTGGATGGCGTTTTCCATTTCGCGCACGTTGCCCGGCCAGGTATAGGTGGCGATCGCCTGAATGGCGTCCGGCGCCAGTTCCAGCAAAGGACGGCCCATCTTGTTGCAGAAGCTGGCGAGCAGATGCTCGGCGATCTGGAACACGTCCTTGCCGCGCTCGCGCAGCGCCGGCAGGTCGAGATTGACGACGTTGATGCGGTAGAAGAGGTCTTCGCGAAACTTTCCTTCCTGGCAGAGTTTCTGCAGGTTGCGGTGGGTGGCGGCCAGCAGGCGCACATCCACCTTGCGGGGTTTGACGGAGCCGATGGGGCGCACTTCACTTTCCTGAAGCACCCGCAGCAGGCGCGCCTGGGCTTCCAGTGGCAGTTCGCCGATCTCGTCGAGAAACAGGGTGCCGCCATCGGCCGCGGTGACAAGGCCGGTGCGATTCTCGGTGGCGCCGGTGAAGGAGCCTTTCTCGTGGCCGAACAGTTCGGCTTCGATGAGCGTTTCCGGGATTGCCGCGCAGTTGACGCAGATGATGGGGTTGGTGGCGCGCCGACTTTCGTTGTGGATCGCCTTGGCGACCAGTTCCTTGCCGGTGCCGGTTTCGCCGTGGATCAGCACGGTGGCGTCGGTGGGCGCCACCTTGTGGATGATGTTGAACACTTCCTTCATGGCCGCGCTGTTGCCGATCATGCCGCGGCTGGCGTGAGTGGGTGACTGGAATGTCTTGGGCTCGGGCTGGGTGTGGAGGATGCGTTTGATGGACTGGAGAACTTCTTTCTGGTCGAAGGGTTTGGGAATGTAGTCCACCGCGCCGAGCTTCATGGTGTCCACCGCGGACTTGAGACTGGCATAGCTCGTCATGATCAACACAGGCACTTCGCCCGCAAGTTTGATCAGGTCCGTGCCCGGTGCGCCGGGAAGGCGCAGATCGCTGATGATCAGCGAGAAATCAGAGAGTTTGAAGCGCGAGGTGGCATCCTGGATGTTGCCGGCGGCGCATACGTCGTAACCGTTGCGCTCCAGCAGCTTATAGAGAGAGTTGCGGATGACTTCTTCATCCTCGACGATAAGAATGCGTTGCGTCATTTTTCAGCCTGCAAACCAGTGTCGCTGTTGTCGGGTCCAACGGTTGATTTGCGAGCATCGAAAAGCAAGGTTACCCGAGTCCCCCTGCCATGCTGCGCTGGACTGGTGATGGTCACCGTCCCCCTGTGGAAACGCATGATACTGTAAACGAGGGACAGGCCAAGTCCAGTACCCTGTCCAGGGTATTTGGTGGTGAAGAATGGATCCATCACCCGACCGAGAATCTCCTGAGGAATGCCGCTGCCTCTGTCGCTGATGTGGATGGCGACATGGCGCGGATCCGGGTATTCGCACGTCACGTCGATGGGATCGCCGTTTTGGCTGGCGTCCCGGGCATTTGACAGTAGGTTGACGAATACCTGGGTCAGTTGATTGAGGTCCCCCTGGACAACGACATCTTGGGCAATTAGCGTACGAAATTCAACCGCCTTGGCGCCCTTGTCCAATTCCAGCAGTTGAATGGCGCTGTCGACAGCCTCCTTGATGGCAATGGATCTGAGCGATTCCTGGCTGTCGCTGCGCGAGAAATCCATCAGCGTGCGCACGATGAGAGAGATCCGCTCCGTCAGGTTGAGGATGATGCCGGCGTTCTTGCGGGTTTCCTCCTCCTGCGATTCCGCGATCATGTCCTGGGCCAGGCAGGAAATGCCGGTGACGGGGTTGCCGATCTCGTGCGCGACGCCCGCGGCGAGCCGCCCGACCGAGGTGAGGCGCTCGGCGTGGCCGAGTTCGCGGACCAGTTTCAGCCGTTCGGTGACGTCTTCCAGCAGCACGATCTGATATCCCGAGTACACCGGCGAGCTTTCGTCGACGCGGTATTTACTCATGTGATACCAGCTTGCACCCTGGCTGGGATGATCGACCTCGTGCGCCGGCCAACTGATGGCGGGATCGGCGCAGAAGCGGGCCAGAATGGTGCCCCAGGGCTCGGGAATATCGCTGATATTGCCGCCTTCGGCAACGGCGGCGGGTACCCCGGTGTATTTCGCGAGGGTCAGGTTCCAAAGCATGATCTCGCCATCGGAGTCGATGGAGCACACGCCCACCGGCAGGTTTTCCAGGGTCTGTTTGTGGTAGAGGCGCAGCTTGTTGAGTTCCGCCGCCAGTCCCGACAGGGCGCTGCCCTCGCTGGCGAGCTGCGATTCCAGCAGGCTGATGTCGTCCACCACGGCGCCCGCGCCGAAGGGCATCACCTTGTTCATGATTTTCTCGGTCGCCACTGTGCCGAGCTTGGCGCTCAACTGGTAGTTGAGCTGATCGCGCAACATGCGCAGCGCCAGGGGGCGGTGGTCGTCGACGCCGATGCTGAGCGTGCCGAGCGCGGCGCTGATCTCCCGGGCCGCGGCGGGCGCGCCCACCCAGCTCGCGAGGCGCGCCTGGATGTCCTCGACGGAGGAAATCTCGAGGCTCTGGCGCTGCGGGGTGGGCAGGTTGTCCACCATGCACTGGAAGGCGTACTGCTTCTCCTCCTTGGACATATCAGTGAACAGCGACACCAGCAGCGCCACCAGAAGGTTGGCGACAAGCGATTCCAGGAGCCAGAACGGCCAGTTCTCGGGGCCGAGCGCGAGGGTCATGCCGAACAGGTGCGGTGGCGCGGTATTGAAGAAGTTGGGGGTCAGGGTGCCGTAGAGCCAGAGGCTGGAACCGACGGCAAGGCCGGCGAGAAAGCCCTTGTAATTGATGCGTGGCACGTACAGCGTGGCGATGATGCCGGGCAGCAGCTGGATCATGCCGATCATGCCGGTGATGGTCAGATCGGTGACGCTGGACGAGCCGTTGACTGCGGCGTACGCCAGCGCCAGGGCCAGCCACAGCAGCGCGGCGACCAGGCGCCGGCGCTCGATCCAGCGATCGAGGTCGGTGTTGCAGAAGGGCTTGTCGGCGTTGATCAGAAAGGCGATGACGATCACCTTGCCGAGGGCGATGGCCGTCACGCACAGCAGGCCCGTGACGATGAACAGCATGGCGACCAGGCTCAGCAGGTGCAGCCAGGGTGCGCCCAGTACCTGCGGCAGCACCAGCACGTAGTGCTGCAGGGGCGCATCCAGTGTCAGTTCAAGGCCGGCCCACAGGATGGGGAATACGGGGAGCGTGGCGAGCAACATCACCAGCGGCACGATCCAGCCGGGGCTGGTGCTGCGCGGCCACCAGTTGGAAAGATTCTGGATGAAGCCTTGTTGGGGCAGGATGAAGGCGGTGGGGAAGAACAGCAGGATCAGGGCATAGGCGGTCTCGAAGCGCAGGATCACCTGGGCCTGTCCCGAGCTTTGTGACCAGGCGTTGAGTTCGGCGACGCCGCCAAATACCGCGCTCACGGCGAGAAAGCCGCAACCCGAGAGGGCCGCCAGCGTCAGCAGTGTGGCGACGCTGGTGATGCCCGGCACGGATGTCACCACCTTGGAAGGTTTGCCGTACAGAAGGATGAAGGCGGCACTGATGGCAGTGATCAGCGCCATCAACCAAAGCCCGTCACCAGCCGGCAACAGCGTCGTGACGATCTTGAGCTGGGCCGCGGCAATGGGCAGGCTCGCCACCGCCAGCAACGCGCAGCAGGTCCGTGTCACCAGCGGACTGCGAAAGCGATACACGAGCAGGTCCGGCAAGGTGGCAAAGGCGTGGTTGCGGGAAATCCAGCGCATCGGGTCGAGAAACAGGGGCGAGAAGATGAACAGTCCAGTAAAGGCTGCGAGCCCGATCAGCCCCGAAACGCCGTAGCGTCCCACCATTTCGATGGCGCCGAAGAAGAAGATGACACCGCTGGCGCCGAGGTAGGAAAGGGCGAATATCGCGGGGTGCTCCCACAGCGAGCAGGGTATCCTGCGCCATTGCGAGAGCGCCGCGACGGCGAAGAACAGTATCGCAAAGATCGCCAGGGCGGCGGGCAGCGCGGTATTCATAGCGTGCCCCGCCGGCGCTGCCACAGCCAGGTGGCGAAGATGACCATGCCCCAGATGATGTAAGGCCGCACCCAGGTGATGCCGGGTGAGGTCAGCCAGTAGAACAGCATCGGCAATATCACGCAGGTGATCAGTACCAGGAGTGCGGCCAGGCGGTGATTCAGCATGACGTCAGTTGTCAGTTGTCAGTTGTCAGCAATTTCTCAGACATCGAGACTGAAAGCAATCGCGTCGGCAATGGCGATCTCGTGGGGCGACAGCGTGCACCCGTAGGCCAGAACTTCCACGCCCGCGGCCACGGCCTGTTTCAAGGTGGCCGCGTAGAGCGGATCGATGTCGGCGGCGGGAACCACCTGGCGCGCGCCGCTGTGCTGCACGCAGAAAAACAGTACGGCGCGGTGGCCGCTGTCGACGACGGTCATCAGTTCGCGCAGATGTTTGGTGCCGCGACTGGTTACCGCATCGGGAAAGGCGATCACGCCGTTGCCGGTTTCCAGGGTGACGTTTTTCACTTCCACATAGCAGTGGTGGTCGTCGTTCTCCAGCAAAAAATCGATGCGGCTGCCTTCCATGCCGTATTTCACTTCGCTCTGCAGCGTCTGGTAGTCGGCGAGTTCGGGTATTTTCCCCGCGAGCACCGCCTCCTTCACCAGTTGGTTGGGGCGTGCCGTGTTGACACCGGCGAGGTAACCCTGCGGCGTGGTGGTGATCTCGATGGTGCCTGGCAGCTTGCGGTTGGGGTTTTCACTCCAGGAGAACCAGCAAGGGCTTTCCGGCACCACACAATTCTTCATGGACCCGGTATTGGGGCAGTGAATGGTGATCACCTCGCCGTCGGAGAGGCGAACGTCCATCAGAAAACGCTTGTAGCGGGACAGCAGGGTAGCCTGGGTTAGCGGAGGATCAAATTTCACGGCGATTTCCCAAAAAAGCAGCCAGCCGCTCGACGGCCATTTCCAGGCGCGGCATGTCTTCGGTGTACGACAGGCGCACATGGGTGCGCGCACCGTTGGCGCCAAAATCCGCGCCCGGCGTGATGGCCACTCCCGCTTCTTCTAGAACGCGCCAGCAGAACGCGTCGCTGTCATCGGTCAGGCGGCCGACGTCAGTGTAGATGTAGAACGCCCCGGACGGGTTGCGGTGAATGCCAAAACCCAGATTGCGCAGTGCGGGCACCAGAAAATCGCGGCGTGCCCGGAACAGCTCGCGGCGCGCCTCGTAAACGTCGATGGCGGCGGGTGCCAGGGCGGCAAGTGCCACCTGCTGGGCGATGTTGGGCGGTGAGATGAAAAAGTTTTGCGCCATGGTCTCGAGTGGTGCTATGGCGGATTCGGGCACCACCATCCACCCCAGACGCCATCCGGGCAGCCCGAAATACTTGGAGAAACTGTTGATCACGAAGGCGTCGTCGCACACATTGAGTACCGAAACGTCACCTTCCTCCGTATAGTTGAGGCCGTGGTAGATCTCGTCGACGATCAGGTGGCCGCCGCGGGCGCGCACCGCGTCACCGAGATCTCGCAGCGCCGCCGCGCTCAACACATCGCCGGTGGGGTTGCTGGGCGAGGCGACGATGGCGCCGACGGTAGTGGCCTGCCAGTGGCGCTCGATGTCCGTGGCGCGCAGCTGGTAGTCGTGCTCGGCGCTTACCGCAACGCTGATGACATCCGCATTGCAGCGCCGCACGAAGTTTGCGTTGCAGGGGTAGCCGGGGTCCGGCAGCAGCATGGAGTCGCCCGGATCGAGGAGCAGATCACAGAGCATCATCAGTGCCGCGGAGCTGCCGGTGGTGACGATCACCCGCGCCGGGTCGAGGCTGATGCCGTAGCGTCTGTCATAGAGATGTGCTATAGCTTCCCGCAGCGCGGCCTGGCCGAGTGCCGCGGTGTAGAGGTTGGCCGCAGGGAGCGCGGCGCGCGCGGCTTCGGCCACCGTCGCGGGCAGGGGGAAAGTCGGCTGTCCCGCTTCCATGCGGACCAGGTCGCGACCCGCTGCCTCGAGGCGGACCGCGGCATCGAGAAAATCCATCACCCGGAAGGGTGTGAGGTGCCGCTGTTTTGCGGCAAATGCGCGTTTTTGCATTGATTTTTCCTTTGCAGGAGGCTAAGGCGGGGCCGCCGCTCGGGCAAAGCGGGATAAAGCAAAATAGGCTTGAAAAAAGACGGCCATGATACTATAAACGCGGGTTTGAGTTTGAACGCACAAGTGAGGCGAACGAATGGCAAAAAACGTGGCAAGTAAAACGGGCTCCATTGCCCTCCACGGCTACGAGCCCTACAAGGAAAAAAAGGGCGAAGAGTATATGAACATCAACCAGCGTGAGCACTTCAAGAAGCTGCTCTACGCATGGAAACAGGAGCTGATGGAGGAGGTCGATCGCACTGTTTCCCACATGAAGGATGAGGCTGCCAACTTTCCCGACCCGGCCGACCGCGCCACCCAGGAAGAAGAATTCAGCCTGGAACTGCGGACTCGCGATCGGGAGCGCAAGCTGATCAAGAAAATCGATTCCACCCTCGAACGCATCGAAAACGACGATTACGGATTCTGTGATCAGTGCGGCATCGAAATCGGCATTCGCCGTCTCGAGGCCCGCCCCACCGCGAATCTCTGTGTCGATTGCAAAACCTTGGATGAAATCCGGGAGCGCCAGCTCACCGGCTCCTGATTCCC
>CAYXXZ010000116.1:0-7905 GCA_964469165.1 uncultured Porticoccaceae bacterium | reverse complement strand
TGCTCCTCGCTCATTTGGAATGACCAAACCACGTTCGTCGCGCCTTGATTGGCGCTTTTTCAGGCACAACGCCGACTATTCAAGTGGTGTTAATAGGCCCTAGTTGATGTTTCAGGAGTCATGTGGAATGAGAAAAACCGTCGTAACGGGCAGCGCATCGGGCATCGGTCGGGCGGTTGCGCAAGCCTGCCGGGAAAGAGGGGATCGCGTCATTGGCATAGACCGGCGAGATGCCGACATCATTGCCGATCTGTCGAACCATGAGGGTCGCAATACGGCCCTCATGGCGGTGAAACAAGCCTTTCCCGACCGCGTGGACACCCTGGTTACCTGCGCGGGTATCGGCGCCGGCGATGCTGATGTCATGACGGGCGTGAATTATTTCGGCACCGTCGACCTGGCGCAAGGGCTGCATTCCCTTCTCGCCGGCAGCGCCAGCCCGAGGGTCGTGGCGATCGCCTCCACCGCAGTGATGCAGCCGGCGTGCGACGCGCTGGTGAAGGCCTGTCTCGCGGGTGATGAAGGCAGCGCAAAATCATTGGCGCGGCAATTTGCCGAACAGGCCTACGCTTCGACAAAACAAGCGGTGGCGGCCTGGGTCAGAAAAACATCGGTGGCTGACGCCTGGACCGGGCCGGGTATCCTTATCAACGCCGTGGCGCCGGGTGTGGTGGAAACTGCGATGACAAGTGATGTATTGCAAGCGGACAAGGGAATCAGCTGGCTCAACACTCACTCCCCCATGCGCCTGGGCCGTCACGCACAGCCGGAAGAGGTGGCCAGGCTCATCGCATTTCTGGGCGGCGCGGACAACAGTTACATGGTTGGCCAAATCATTTTCTGCGACGGCGGTGCCAATGCGACGCTGCGGCCTTCGGAGATCTAACGCGATCGATATCGCGCTGGCCTGATTCTTCGGATTTGCGCTGACCCGAGCGGGTCAGCGTCGCAACATTGGCCAGCGGTGACGGCGATTGGTGCCTTGCTGCTCCTCCGGCGCGGGCCAGTACGATTTTTTGCTTTCGCACTGCACGATGCCGTTCGTGCCCAGCCGCAACCGCCAGCGTTGCGCCGAGGAAAATCCCTGGCCGACTTCGCTGTACACCAGCAGCAAGTTGTAGTCGTGCTGTTTTTCGATGTGATGGATCTGGATGGCGGCGCCGAGGTCGTCCGGATCTTCACTGGCGAACAGCTGATCGCGGCTGGCCTGAATCATCTCGCACAGCGGCTCGCAATCCAGGCTCAGGCGCTCCTGAATCTCGTTCTGTTCCAGCGCCGTCTTGTCGAGATTGAGCACCGACCGATAGCAGATGACTTGCCGCTCTTCGTTGCTGGTCCACTTGCCGGCGTGCTCCAGCACCTGGCGCGACAGACCGGGCAGCTTGCGGTAGTCCAGCCAGACCAATTGCTGGCCCAGCATTTTTTTCGTGTAGGGCATGAACAGCCGGATACGCCAGCGCGGCTTGCCCTTGCGCAGCCAGCGGGTGATGGCCCTGATCATGTCGTCGCGCAGCAGATCGCGGATGGCGTAGATCAATGCGATGGTCAACAGCAGCGTCAGCGACAGCTGCTGGCTGCTGTCGCGGGTATTGAACAGGAAATAGGTGAACAGCGACATGATCAGCACCGTCGACACCGCCTTGACGGTCTTGCGTGTACCGGCACCCAGCTCGCTGACTCTGGAGCGCAACAGCACTGGATATTCCAGCAGCCGGTGATACAGCTTCATGCGGTTCCAGACCCGCGTGGGCGTGCCCTGAAAATCGCTCAGATACTGCTGTTCGCGGCGGTGCCGGTATTCCTGTTGCAGAAACTCTGCAATCGCCTCCCGGAGTTCTTCATCCAGCTCGGCAAAGCCCTCCAGCGTCATGCATTCCAGCAGAACCTGCTCGGCGTGCCAGGAAAAATAAATATCCATCTGCCGGAAATAGCGCAGCTGCTTGCTCTGCTGGGGCGTGGATTTGCGCAGGCGCTGGGCAAAATTCTGACTCAGGCGCAGGGCGCGCCTGACCGGTTCCGTGGCGATACCGTTGTTCTGCACCTGTTGGCGCAGCCGCTCCATCGAGGTCAGGTAGTGGGACAGCCAGGAGCCGTACACGATCTCGTAGTGCGGCGACAGCAGCGCGAACGAGCGATCGGCTTTGCTGGCGCGATCCTTCTCCGGCAATCCCACGAGCCCGAAACGGTGCCCGATGGCATTGAAAAAGAATTGCTGTTCCGCCAGCGTCCAGGACGAGAAATTGCTCTCGTGGGGCGTGAACAAATACAGCTCGACGTTGTAGCGGCCGGGCTTCTTCAGCGTGCGGCTCAGCTGTACGCGATAGTCACCTTTGCGCTTCAACGAGAACATCGCACCTCCCCTGTAGGAGCGGCCTCGGCCGCGAACATGGCACGGCACGAAATATCGCGGCCAAGGCCGCTCCTACGGTGGGGATGCAGCCCGACGCGTGGGCGGCACCAGGATTTCCCGGAAAGAAATCTCGACCCCTCCCCTGTAGGAGCGGCCTCGGCCGCGAACATGGCGCGGCACGAAATATCGCGGCCAAGGCAGCTCCTACGGTGGGGATGCAGCCCGACGTGTGGGCGGCACCAGGATTTCCCGGAAAGAAATCTCGACACCTCCCCTGTAGGAGCGGCCTCGGCCGCGAACATGGCGCGGCACGGAATATCGCGGCCAAGGCAGCCCCTACGGTGGGGATGCAGCCCGACGCGTGGGCGGCGCCAGGATTTCCCGGAAAGAAATCTCGATACCTCCCTTGTAGGAGCGGCCTCGGCCGCGAACATGACTGCCTGCCATCGATTCAATCCAGCGGCCATACCCAACCGCTGATCTCGTCGCTGTCCACGCCGTGCTCGTGGGCGTGGTGGCGGGCGGCGATGCGCAGATCGCGCAGCTTTTCCTTGGTGTGGGCGCCGCGCACACGCAGCGCCGCGACCCGGTCGATGGCGTCGATGGCGAGGCTGTAGCGGTCGATGTTGTTGACGATGGCCAGCTCCAGCGGCGTGTTGATGCTGCCTTTTTCGACGTAGCCGCGCACGTGCAGGTTGGCGTGGTTGGTGCGCTTGTAGGCCAGGCGGTGAATCAGCCAGGGGTAGCCGTGGAAGTTGAAGATGATGGGCTTGTCCACCGTGAACAGGCTGTCGAAGTCGCGGTCGCTGAGACCGTGGGGGTGTTCCGACTCCGGCACCAGGCGGAACAGGTCCACCACGTTGATGAAGCGGATTTTCAGATCCGGAAAATGCTCACGCAGCAGGGCCGTGGCGGCCAGGGCCTCCTGGGTGGCGATGTCGCCACAGCCGACCATGACCAGGTCCGGCTCCGCCCCCTGATCGTTGCTGGCCCAGTCCCAGATGCCGATGCCCTTGGTGCAGTGGGCGACGGCGGCGTCCATGTCGAGAAACTGCAGGTGGTTCTGTTTGTCGCACACGATCACGTTGATGTAGTCGTGACTGCGCAGGCAGTGGTTGGCAGTGGACAGCAGGCAGTTAGCGTCCGGCGGCAGGTAGATGCGCGTCACCTTCGGACTCTTGTTGACGACCAGGTCGAGAAAGCCCGGATCCTGGTGGGTGAAGCCGTTGTGATCCTGGCGCCACACGGTGGACGTGATCAGCAGGTTGAGCGAGGCGATGGGCGCGCGCCACGGCAGTTGCTCGCAGATGGCCAGCCATTTGGCATGCTGGTTGAACATGGAGTCGATGACGTGCACAAAGGATTCGTAGGTGGCGAAAAAGCCGTGACGCCCGGTCAGCAGATAACCTTCGAGCCAGCCTTCGAGGGTGTGCTCGGAGAGCATCTCCAGGACGCGGCCATCCGCCGCCAGTTCGCCGCCGTCGTCATCCACGGGAAGGCGCTCCGCGAGCCAGAGTTTCTTGCTGACGTCGTAAATGGCGTCCAGTTTGTTGGAGGTGTTCTCGTCGGGGCCGAAGACGCGGAAGTTATCCAGATTGCGGGCCATGGTGTCGCGCAGCAACGCGCCGAGGGGCTTGGTGTTCATGGCACGCCCCTTGCCGGGTTGCTGCACTGCCACGGCGTAGTCGCGGAAATCCGGCAGGCGCAGATCGCGGCGCAGCAAACCGCCGTTGGCGTGGGGGTTTGAGCCCATGCGGCGCCGTCCTGCGGGCGACAGTTTGCGCAGGGATTGCACCAGGCGACCCTCGTTGTCGAACAGCTCCTCGGGCTTGTAGCTGCGCAGCCACTGTTCCAGCTGAGCAAGGTTTTCCGAACTGCTGCGCACGTCCGCCAGCGGAACCTGGTGAGCGCGCCAGCTGCCTTCCACCTGGCGACCGTTGACGGTTTGCGGCCCGGTCCAGCCCTTGGGCGAGCGCAGCACGATCATCGGCCAGCGCGGCCGCCCGGCATGACCGCTGGCGCGCGCCTCACGCTGGATGGCGCGGATATCGGCGACGCACTGGTCCAGCGCCGCGGCCATGGCCTGGTGCATCACGGCAGGGTCGTCGCCCTCCACGAATATCGGCGTCCAGCCGTAGCCCCGGAACAGGCTGTCCAACTCGTCGTGGCTGATGCGCGCGAGAATGGTCGGGTTGTTGATCTTGTAGCCGTTGAGGTGAAGGATCGGCAGCACCGCGCCGTCGCGGATCGGGTTGAGGAATTTGTTGGAGTGCCAGGCGGTCGCCAGGGGGCCGGTTTCCGCCTCGCCGTCGCCCACGGCGGTGAAGACGATCAGATCCGGGTTGTCGAACGCCGCGCCGAAGGCGTGGGAGATGCTGTAGCCCAGTTCACCGCCTTCGTGGATCGAGCCCGGCAGCTCTGGCGTACAGTGGCTGCCGAAGCCGCCGGGAAATGAAAAGTGCTTGAAGAGCGCGGCGAGACCTTCCTCGTCCTCGCTGATTTCGGGGTAGATCTCCGAGTAGCTGCCCTCCAGGTAGACCGGCGCCAGCACGCCCGGCGCGCCGTGGCCGGGGCCGGCCACGAAGATGGCGTCGAGATCGTGGTTGCGGATCACCCGGTTGGCGTGCACGTACATGAATGACAAGCCGGGACTGGCGCCCCAGTGGCCGAGCAGGCGCTTCTTGATGTGCTCCACTTTCAGGGGTTCGCGCAACAGCGGGTTGGCGCGCAGGTAGATCATGCCGGCGGCCAGGTAGTTGCAGGCGCGCCAGTAGGCGTGGATGGCGTCGAACTCCTCGGAGGAGAGCGGGCGCGCTGTGTTCTGATCGGAGCGGGATTGGCTGGAAACTGTCTGGTTCAAGATGAATCCTCCTTGTAAATCGGCCTGCGGGGTACTGATCAGTTGCCGGAAACGGCACTGCCGAGCTTGATGGCGCCGGTTTCCTTGATGGTAATGGGCAGGGCAAAACGGCCCACGTCGAGGCGGGCCTCCAGTTCGTAATTGATGGCTTCGGCTGGCTTTGTCAGCAGTTCCGACACCAGGCGCACGGCACCGAGCAGATTGGTGGCGGCCTCCAGCGTTACCTCCGACTCGCCGTAGCCGGGAATGCGGGGAATATCGGACGACACGCCGCTGACGAGTTTTTGTCCCTGCACGGATACACCATAGGACAATCCGGCGATATTGATGGCGCCGCGGTTGGGATTGACGATGCGCAGCCCCACCAGAAAGCGCTGCTCCATCCCGTTGCCGGAGAGGGGCGCGAGGCGGGTGAGATAGACCTCCGGCTCCTGGTAGCCGGGTTGCATGCCGGCGCAGCCCGGCAGCGCGAGAAGAAACACAAGGACCGTCATGACGGGCCAGGCGGAAAGTCTTTTGGTCGTGGTCATCGGTGGAGCCTGTCGTGTGGTTGACGGAGGTGAAGTATCGCCACGCAGATCATACCCTAATCCCCCGAAATTGGTTCCTGTGGACCTCCTGCGCAAACCTCCGCCCCTCGGCATAGGAGCGGCCTCGGCCGCGAACAAAAACTTCAAATCCACAAAACTTGTTTTTGGTCTATCCTGAATTCATTGTCCCCACAATAAACAAGGATATGTCATGAAGATAAAACCGTTGATCACCCTGATCTCCGCAGCGGCCCTCAGTCTGTCCGTCGCCCACGCGGAAACCCCCAGCAGCTACTCGCCGGTTGTCGACAGCGAGCCCTTCGACGTCGTCAAGCAGCGCCTCGAGAGAGAAAAAGCCGGTGTCGAGAGCGACTTCAAAAAGCTGTTGCAGGAGCGCTACGATCTCTCCAACAAACCCATCCAGGGCGTCACCACCAGCGGTGGTCGCAGGGCGGTGCAAGGGGGTGTGCGCGTCAAGCTCCCGGCCGGCACGACCTGGGAAGAACTGGCCGCCATGACGCCGGAGGAGATCAAGGAGAAAAACCTGTGGCCGGCGGGCTTTTACCCGCTGCCCCACGAAAAGCACAGGGAAGGGGGAATGCTGTTTCCTCAGTTCCATATCGACCAGATAAAGAAGCAGGACAACCGCGACCTGACGCGCTTCGATATCTCGTTCCTGTTGCCTGAACATTTCCTGCCGGAATTTCCACCGGCCATGTACCTGACCACTCATCCGGACCTCGGTGATGTGTCCCAGGGCCAGACCGTGACCATCGCCAACTACTACGAGCTGTTCAACGGCATTCTCAACCCCAAACAACTCGAGGGTTTGCGCCTGCTGGTGACACCGTTTCCGCAGCAACAATTCAATGCCACCGCAGACCGCCGCTCCGCAGAACCGAGTCTCGGAGTGAGCTGCTTCGACTGTCACGTCAACGGCCACACCAACGCCGCCACCCACCTGGTGGGCGACATTCGCCCTCAAAATCACCGCAACAGGATCGATACGCCCACGCTGCGGGGCGTGAACATCCAGCGCCTGTTCGGTTCGCAGCGGGCTCTGAAGACCGTCGAGGATTTCACCGAGTTTGAACAACGCGCCGCCTATTTCGATGGTGATCCGGTCACCGCCACCAAGAAAGGCGTCAACGTTCTCGAGCGCGGCAGCCAGGTGCACAACATGGCGGAGTTTCAGGCACTGCTGGACTTCCCGCCGGCGCCGAAGCTGAATGTTTTCGGGCGTCTCGACCCTGCCAAGGCAACGGAAGCGGAACTGCGCGGCGAGGAAATCTTCAACGGCAAGGGCCAATGCTTCGAGTGCCACACACCGCCGTACTACACCGACAACCTGATGCACAACCTTCATACCGAGCGCTTCTTCAAGGAGAAGGATGTACTCGGCCACCTCGCCAATGCCGTCGGTCCCGTCAAGACCTTCCCGCTGCGTGGCCTGAAGGACTCCGCACCGTACCTGCATGACGGTCGTCTGCTCACCATCGCCGACGCCATCGAGTTCTTCAACCTGGTATTGGGTTCACAACTGACCAAAGAGGAAAAAAGCGACCTTGAAGCCTTCCTGCTGACGCTCTAAAACCCACCTGTAGGAGCCTGCCCGCAGGCGACAGCCACCGAATTTGTCGCTTGCAGGCAAGCTCCTACAAGGAAATCTCAGAGTCTCCAGAAGAGGATATTCCTGCGCTGCTGAATGCATCACCTGTAGGAGCCTGCCGGCAGGCGACAGCCACCGAATTTGTCGCTTGCAGGCAAGCTCCTACAGGGAAATCCCAGGGTCTCCAGAAGAGGATATTCCTGCGCTGCTGAATGCATCACCTGTAGGAGCCTGCCGGCAGGCGATACCACCGAAATTGTCGCTTGCAGGCAAGCTCCTACAAGGAAATCCCAGGGTCTCCAGAAGAGAATATCCTGCGCTGCTGAATGCATCACCTGTAGGAGCCTGCCGGCAGGCGACACCACTGAATTGTCGCTTGCAGGCAAGCTCCTACAGGGAAACTTTACGGGCATCGATAAAAATATTGCGCGGCGTCAGCGATTTCTCACAAAAAATGCCGAGCCTCACCTGCGCGCCGGAGGCTTCCAGAAAAAGCACGGCGTCGAGCGCCAGCCAGAGTTCGAGCGCGCGGCGAAAAAAATGGCTGACCAGTTCC
>CAYXXZ010000115.1:1161-7918 GCA_964469165.1 uncultured Porticoccaceae bacterium | reverse complement strand
GCCACGGGTCGCGCGCATCTGCACCACGGCGGCACACACTTTCATATCGCAACTCTGTATGGTGGAGGAAGTTATAAGCTGTAAGCTTTAAGCACGAGCACTGCAAGAACTGTGTTCTACCAGCGTTCAACTTATAGCTTACAGCTCATCTCCCCCCATCGCTTCATTCCCGCTTCTCGGGACTTTTAGTGGGATCGGTAAAAATTCTCTCCACCTCGATGTCGGGATCGTCGAACGAGCCCTTGATGGTGTAGCTCAGGCTCGACAGCCTGTCCACCTGGCGCTCGAAGATCTTGCTGGTCAGGAACACTCCCGCTGCCGCGGGCAGACCGCCCAGCAGTGCCGCCACCCAGGGCAGGTTGGTGCCCACCGGCATGGTGGCCACCAGGCGGGCATCGAGCTGCTCGTCGTTCAAATCGGCGCGGCCCATCAGACGGATGCGCCCCGAAGGCATGAAGGCGACGATGGGATCATCGAAATCCACAATTCCCTCGCGAAACAAGAGGCCGCCCTCGACCCGGTCGAAACTGACGCCGCCGGAGAAGATGTCGGAAAAATCGAAGCGCAGGCGCCGCAACCAGGTGTCGAAATTCACCAGCGAGATGAGCTTGAACAAGGTATTGGTGGCCGCACCCGTGGCGCGGTAGAACTGGCCGTCGCGCAACTCCAGGCCCAGATAACCGTCCAGCGAGAGCAGCTTCATGCGCCACGGCTGCCCCGGCCAGCCGATTTCCGCAAAGAACTGTGCCGACTTGCTGGTCAGGGGCGCGGGAATACCCCAGCCCGCCAGCGCCTGTTCGATGTTGTCCGTCGCCAGGGTGCCGGAAAAAAACGTGTGATGCCGCTGACCGTCGTGGCTCCAGCGCATTTCCGCCGCGACTTCGTCACCCTCGTCCCCCGCCACTGGCTGGGGGCGGATCTCGATACCATTGAGTTCGCCGCGAATGTCGCGGATAAGCAGGCCCTCGCTGATCCTGCGGGTGGCGAAGCCCAGGTTGCCGAGCGCCCTGTCGCCCCGGTAGAGCATGGTGGTGTGGAAATCCATCTCGGGCACGTCCTGGGGCAGCAGCGCGGAAAGGCCGTCGTCGCTTTCACCTTCGATGTCGTCATCGTCGCTCTCCTTGCCGGGCGGCAGCCTCAGGTAGTCGAGATCGAGCTCGAGCACCCCGTCACGTTCACCCGGCACCACGACACGCCCGGCAATGCGCGGCGTTTCCAGCGAGAACAACCAGTCGCCACCAGCCCCGGCGCTGCCGCGCAGGTGGGTGGCACCCAGCTCGAAGCCGCCGAACAGGGCCTCGTCGAAATGCAGATCGAGGCGCGGCGCGAGCATTTCGGCAAGGTCGCTTTCGCCTCCTGCTCCGCTGCTGATCAAGGGCTGCCAGTCCCGCCAGTCGAGACTGTCCAGATGCCCCGAAATCAGCAGTCCCCCCTGGTTGGGCAACTGCGCTTCCCGCGCCAGCAAACGCACCTGACCGCGCACGAACGCCCCGCGCGAAAACGCCAGCGCAAAAGCCCCACGCTCCGCCAGCGCGCCTCGCACGAACAGCTGCTCATCGCCGAACTCGGTGACACTGGCGAGCTCCACCCGCTGTGCCGCCGTCTTGCCGAAAGGCGCGGGCAGATCGATTGCCACACCCTCCAGATCGGATGTCAGCGCCAGCTGCAGGTTGTCGCGCGCCAGACTCTCGGGAATCGACAGGGTGCCTTCGACCTGCATGTGCCCCTGGGCACGGCCCGCCAGGGGCCCGAGGTAGTCGGCCAGTGCGGCCACGTCCGGATTGCCGGCGACCTCGAGCACAGTGGCATCGTCTTCATCGCCGACACTGACGCGAAGATCCCCGCCGAGGAACTTGCCCTCGAGACCCGTGCTCTCGAGCCCCGAGTCGCGTCGATAGTGGAGTTCTCCGGCAATGTCGCGGATGCGCAGGTTGGTGTTTGGCAGAGTCAGGCCGCCGTCGCGAATGACAGCGGCAATGCGGTAGTCGTCGCGCGCGCCTTCCCGGCGCATGGGAATGACGAGCTCGATACCAATAGCGGCATCGCCACTGGCGTCGAGGCGCGTGACGCGGCCGAGGCTTTGCGCCAGCGGCGATGCCGCAAGTACGGCCAAGCCGTTCTCGACACTCGAATGAACATCCCCCGCGACCCGCAGCACGGGGCCATCGGCGCCTTGGCGCAGCGTCACGCCGGCGCCGGACACGCCGGCATCGCCGGCCCTTGCCGTCTCCACCCAGGCATCCACCTCGGTGTTGTCGACCACCACCACGCCGTTCAGCTCGCTGAGCGCCGGCCAGGGCGGCTGGTAATCCAGGGTGCCAGCGCGCACATTGGCATAGAACTGAATACTCCGGTTCTGCTCGTGCTCCCTGAGCAGCGAGCCGCGCCACACAAACCCCGCCTCTTCCACGTCGGCATCACCCACGGCGCGCTCGAGCCAGGCGCGCAGATTGGCATTGAGCACACGCGGCACATAGCGATCCATGAAGCGACTGTGGCCATCCCGCAGCCCCACCATGAGATACATCTGCGGATCGCGCAGTTCCCTGCGGGTCGGCAAGTCCAGGTGGAGCTGGGCTGTACCGCGCCCCTCCTCGCCGGCGATGGAAATTGCGCTGCTGGTCACCAGCACCCGCTCTTCGTCTGGCTGCCACCGCCAGGCGACCTTGCCGCGCGGACAACTGTAGGGCATGAAATCATCGTAGGCCTGGTGGTAGCGCAACGCCAGGGCCGGCGGGCAGTCCAGGGTGACGGCTCCACTGTGCAGGTCGGCCTCCAGGTAGCCGCTCAGGCCACGCACGGCGGGCGCCCCCGCCCAGGAGTCCAACGCTACCTCGTCGAGCTGGGCGCGCAGTCTGAAGTCCGGCCTGTCGCCCGAAAAATCCAGTCCCAGCACTACCTGGCGCAGGCTGCCGCGGGGGTCGAGCTGCCCCAATACCTCCGTCCCCTTGGCGGGAAGCAAATCGGCGTTGACCAGCAAGTCGCTGACAAACGCCAGATTCACCTGGCTGGTGGCGATGTCCAGCTCGCGCCAATGCTTGCCCACACGCTGGCGAAACTGCACATCGAAAGGCTCCAGCGGGCGCTCGTTCCAGGTGCCGGACAGATCCTGAAAGCGCATGCCCCAATCCTGTCCCGGCGCGAACCAGCCGGTCACCTCACCGCTGAGATCGCGGATCGCCGCACCGCCATCGGCCCAGGGCAGAGGAATTTCGCCCGCCGCAATGCGACCGCGGCCATTGACCAGCGCGTTGTCCCGCCAGTCGAACCACAGCTCCATATCCAGATCCAGCGGCGCTTCGTCGATCTTCGCCGCCAGCGCCGGGAACCAGCCGCGAATGATGGCGCCGAGGGAGCCGTCGACACGCAACTGACGCAGCCGCAGATGGCCCTGGCCTTCGAAATCGTCCGCGTCCAGCGGGTCGCCACGACCTTCGAACACGAAGGTCGCGGTTTCCTGGCCCTCATCCATCACCAGGCGCGCCGTGGCGCGGTGAAAGTCCGTACTGTTGTCGATGCGGATATCCTTGAAGGACACCGCGGTTTGCGTGCCGGAATAAAAACTCAGCGTCACCTGCACCTGCTCGATATGCAGCAGGCGGCTGTAGAACAGCATGCGATAGAGGTAGTCCAGGTTGCCGGCATCACCGCTCATGGCGAGAGGATGACCGGCGATGGACCAACGGCCCTGCTCGTCCTCGTCGAGATGAACACGCACCAGGCCGGATTCGAGCGAGCTCCACACCGGCGTGCGGTTCACCAGCGAGCGGCCCGGGTGCAGCTCGGCGTCGATACGATCGAAGAAGACCCCTTCACTGACACCGTCGCGCCCGGCGATGACGACGTTTTCCAGATCCACGGCGGGGCGCAGACCGCGCCACAGGCCGGACAGGCGCGCGATGTGTACGTCGGTTCCGGTACGCTGCGACAGGTAGTCATTGATCTGTGGCTGAAAGCGGTTGATCAGCGGCAGCATTTCCCGGGCGCTGACCACCAACAGGGCATAGAGAATGACCAGCAGTGCAAATGCCAGCCAAACTCCCCGCAAAAACCGCCCTGTCATGCCTGCCACAACCCTATCACTGCTGAATAGTCACACTGGAATGATGTCGTACTGTTCCTGGGAATAGAGGGTTTCCACCCGGAACTCGATGGGTCTGCCGATGAATGTTTCGAGGTCGGCCACGTTGGCGGAGTCTTCATCGAGAAGGCGATCTATGACGACCTGCGATGCAAGAACCAGGATCTTGTCGCACTCGAAGGCACGGGATTCCCGCAGAATTTCCCGCATGATGTCGTAGCACACCGTTTCCGCCGACCTGAGGCGCCCGCGCCCCTCGCACATGGGGCAGGGCTCGCACAGCATCTGCCCGAGGCTTTCGCTGGTGCGCTTGCGCGTCATTTCGATGAGACCGAGCTCCGATACCGTGGTGATGCTGGTCTTGGCGCGATCCCGCTCCAGCGCCTTCTCGAGCGTACGCATGACCTGGCGCTGGTGCTCCTTGTCCGACATGTCGATGAAGTCGATGATGATGATGCCGCCCAGGTTGCGCAGGCGCAGTTGCCGGGCGAAGGCGGCGGCGGCCTCCAGGTTGGTCTTGAAGATGGTCTCCTCGAGATTCTTGTGGCCCACATAGCCACCGGTGTTGACATCCACCGTGGTCATCGCCTCGGTCTGGTCGATCACCAGATAGCCGCCCGACTTGAGATCCACCTGGCGCTGGAGGGCGCGGTTGATTTCATCCTCGACGTTGTACAGATAGAACAGCGGCCGCTCGCCGGGATAATGTTCGATGAGGCCCGCCAGATCCGGCGTCACCACGCGGGCGAATTCGAGCATCTGACCGTAAACCTCGCGCGAGTCGACACGGATTTTTTCCACTCCGGGACGCACCATGTCGCGCAGCGCACGCAACGACAGCGGCAGGTCTTCGTAGATGCAGCCCACATCCTCGAGCGCCTGGCGCTTTTCCTGTACCAGACGCCAGATGCGGTCGAGAAAATGCACGTCGGCGCGCAGATCCTCCAGCGTCGCGCCTTCCGCGGCGGTGCGCAGAATGTAACCGCGCCTGGCGCTATCCTGGTCTGCCAAGATCGTATCGAGCGCCTCGCGCAGCCGCGTGCGCTCGTCCTCGGATTCGATGCGCTGGGAAATGCCGATGTGATCGACCTCGGGCATGAACACCAGATAGCGCGACGACACCGATAACTGCGAGGTGAGACGCGCGCCCTTGCTGCCGATGGGGTCCTTGATGACCTGCACCACCACCTTCTGTCCTTCGCGCAGCAACTGGCGCACGTCCGGTGTCGGCCCCGACTGATCGCCGCTGCGCATGTCGTCGGCGTGAAGAAAGCCGGCCTTGCCCAGCCCGATGTCCACGAAGGCTGCCTGCATTCCCGGCAGCACCCTGATCACCTTGCCCTTGTAGATGTTGCCCACCAGGCCACGGCGCTGCGAGCGCGCTACCGCGACTTCCTGTACCACACCGTTCTCCACCAGCGCGACGCGGGTTTCCATGGGTGTGAAGTTGACGAGAATTTCCGCGTTCATCGGCATCATGAGGCGACAGCCTCCGCGCCAGCGCGCCAGTAGGAAATCGAAAAGGCATCGAGCAATTCGCAGGTTTCGGCAAGTGGCAGCCCCACCACCCCCGAATAGCTGCCTTCGAGGCGCGTCACGAACACCGCACCCAGCCCCTGAATGGCATAGGCGCCGGCCTTGTCGACCGGCTCGCCGGTGCGCCAATAGGCGCGGCAGCGCGCCTGCGTAAGCGGCGCGAAGGTCACCCGAGTATCGGACACACGCCACAGTGAGTGCGCCGCGCTGACCAGCGCCACCGCCGTCAGCACGCGATGGCTGCGCCCCGAGAGACGCAACAGCATATCCACGGCCTCGCCCTCGTCCTGGGGCTTGCCGAGCACATCGCCGTCCACCACCACCGTGGTATCGGCGCCGAGCACGGGCAATGCGCCATTGCGCTGGCGCCCCGCCTCCGCCTTGGTGAGCGCCAGGCGCAACACGTAATCCTCGGGGCTTTCGCCGCCATTGCGGCGTTCATCCACGTCCACCGGGTGCGGCGCGAAGCGGGCGCCGATCTGTTGCAGCAGTTCCCTGCGGCGCGGCGAGGCGGATGCAAGTACGAAATCTGCACGACTCATGGTGATGGCCTTATTGTCACTATTCCGGTTTATACAGCTTCCACAGCGCGATGGCGACAAAGGGCCACAGCAGCACGGTGCTGACCACAGGGTACAACATGAACCACGCGTCCGCAGACTTGCCCGCCACCAATCCGGTGACGATCACCACCAGTTGGTAGAACATGGCGAGCACCGCCACCACGACAAGCTGATGCCATACCGAATAATTTTTCATGCGCGGCCCGGCGATCTGCAACAGGTAGGCGCTGATGCCCATGGCCATGGCATTCTGGCCGAGGGGCGCACCGGCAAAGATATCGAGCACCAGCCCCGCGAGCCAGGCAAAGCCGACACCGAGCACATGCGGCTCCACCAACAACCAGAAAAACACCACCAGAAAGACCGGCATCGGGCGCCAATAGAGCAGCTCGCCGCGCAAGGGATAAAAGTAGAGAAGATAGGCGAGCACCAGGCTGATGATGAAAACGGGGGAAGAGAAGGGTCTATGGCCTATCATCCGTTCCTCCGTGCGGCGGCTCCTCGCCGCTCGGCGCGCTCTCAGCCTGAAAATCCTTGATCTCGGAAAACACCAGCAACAGATGGCGGCTGCGCTCGA
>CAYXXZ010000115.1:0-1061 GCA_964469165.1 uncultured Porticoccaceae bacterium | reverse complement strand
GCCTGAAAATCCTTGATCTCGGAAAACACCAGCAACAGATGGCGGCTGCGCTCGATGTTGGCGGATGGCTCCACCTCGACGGTCATGAACGGCTGGCCCGGATCGCGGTGGACATCGAGCACGGTGCCCACCGGGTAGCCCGCCGGAAAACGCCCGCCGATACCGGAGCTCACCAGCACATCACCCTCCTTGATATCCACGGTGGGCGACACATAACGCAGGTTGAGGCGCCGGAAGTCACCGATGCCCTCGGCGATCGCCCGCACGCCGTTGCGAATGACCTGTACCGGCAGCGCATGGGCATCGTCGGTGAGCAACAGCACCTTGCTGCTGGATAGTTGCACCTCGATGATCTGTCCCATCAACCCCTTCTCATCCATCACCGGCTGGCCGAGGTAGGCGCCGTCCACCCGGCCGCGATTGATGATGATGGTGTGACTCAGGGGATCGGGCGAAACGCCGATGAGCTCCGCCACCAGGACTTTGTCGCTGAGCATCTCGGTGGCATTGAGCAGGGAGCGCAGGCGCGTGTTTTCCGCCGAAATCGCCGCCATGCGCTGCAATTGCCCCTTGTATACAAGAATTTCCCGGTTCAGGAAGGCGTTTTCTTTCTCGAGTTCCACCCTCGACATCAACGAGCGTTCCGTCCATTCGCCGACACGGCCAGGCAGGCTGGTGACCCAGTGCAATGGCAGCGAGGCGAGGGAGAGCCGCGATTTGACCGGGTCGAGCCAGGGTGTGAATGCGTCCACCGCCAGCAAAATCAGCGCGATCGCCACCAGCACGATCAGTTTCATCGCTGACAACGGGGCGGAAGAGAAGATTCGTTTGATCGCTGACCCCCTGACGGCAGGCTACTGGCCGGACTGTTCGCTCACCCGCGCGGGCGGCTTCTCACTCCGCAGCGACGGGCATGAAGGGGTTGTCGCAACCCCTGTTCAAGCCACATTCAGGCGGCGTTTGTCCATCATGTCAAGGGCTTTGCCGCCACCTTTGGCGACACAGTTGAGCGGTTCGTCGGCAACGATCACCGGCAGGCCGGTTTCGTGGGTGAGCAGGCG
>CAYXXZ010000114.1:6552-8185 GCA_964469165.1 uncultured Porticoccaceae bacterium | reverse complement strand
GCTCTACGG
This sequence comes from uncultured Porticoccaceae bacterium, assembly GCA_964469165.1. Lineage (GTDB taxonomy): Bacteria > Pseudomonadota > Gammaproteobacteria > Pseudomonadales > Porticoccaceae > CAYXXZ01. The sequence continues at coordinate 8,176 of CAYXXZ010000114.1, read as the reverse complement.
CATCATCGACATCCCCCACATCAGCCAGGTTTACATGCTGTATCGCGCACGCCTCGCCGATCTCGACTTCGCACCGGGCGCGGAATCCCTCGAAACGGCGCTGTTCGCCGAACAGGACATTCCCTGGCAAGACCTTGCTTTTCCTGTCATGAACCTGATACTTGAGCACTTCCTTGCCGAAAGCAAAACCGGCACCTTCACCCTGAAAACCGCAAAACTGGATTTCAGCCAACGCCTGCGCAAGGCCCGCGACGATCACTGACCCAACAACAATGCCCAGCAGTCTTTCCCACAAATTCCTCAACCGGGTGGAATCCCTCGGCAACCGCCTGCCCCACCCCACCTTGCTGTTCGTGTTCCTGTGCGTGCTCATTCCGCTGTTGTCGGCGCTGTTCGCCTGGTGGGGCGTCAGCGTCACACATCCGGTCAGCGGCGAGCTGATCACCGCCACCAACCTGATCAGCGGCGAAGGGCTGCAACTGGTGCTCGAGCGCACCGTCAGCAACTTCATCCATTTCGCCCCCGTGGGTACCGTACTGGTGGCGATCATGGGTATCGGCATCGCCGAACACAGCGGCCTGATCGGCACCTTGCTCAAGGCGGTGGTCATGCGCGCGCCGGAGCGGCTGCTGACATTTCTGGTGGTATTGACCGGGGTCATTTCGAGCATCGCCGCCGACAGCGGTTACGTGGTGCTCATTCCGCTGGCCGGCATGCTGTTTCACGCCATGGGGCGCAGCCCCATCGCCGGTATCACCGCGGCCTTTGCCGGAGTGTCGGGCGGTTTCAGCGCCAACATTCTCATCACGCCCCTCGACGCCATTCTCGCTGGCTTGTCGACAGAAGCGGCGGCATTGATCGACAATCGCTACGAAGTGACCGCCGCAGGCAACTACTACTTCACCGCGGGCTCGTCGCTGGTGATTGCGCTCACCGCGACATGGGTCACGGAAAAAATCATCCTGCCGCGCTTCAGCGATACGATTTCGCCAGCGGTCGCCCCGGCGCCAGTCACCCTGCGCGAAAAAAGAGCGCTTCAGGCGGTGGGGCTGTTTACGCTGATATTCGCTGCGCTGCTGCTGTGGGGCCTGCTGCCCGACGATGGCGTGTTGCGCGACCCGGAGAGCGGCGAAATTCTGCGCTCGCCCTTCATCACCGGCATCGTCACCATCATCGCGGTGTATGCCGCCATCTGCGGCTGCCTTTACGGCTGGCTCAGCGGCGCCTATACGCGCGCCTCGGATGCCATCGAGGGCATGGAGTCGAGCATCGCCACCATGGCCACCTATCTGGTCCTGATGTTCTTTGCCGCCCAGTTCGTAAACTATTTCGCCTGGAGCCAGCTGGGCATCATCTCCGCCATCAAGGGCGCTTCGCTGCTGGAAGCGCTCAACCCCGGCACCACCTTGCTGCTGATCAGCTTCGTCGTGCTCACCGCCGTCATCAACCTGCTGATCGGCAGCGCGTCGGCAATGTGGGCGCTGGTCGCCCCGGTGTTCATCCCCATGTTCATGCTGTCGGGTATTTCCCCGGAAGCCACCCAGGCCGCGTACAGAATCGGCGACAGCGTCACCAACATCATCACGCCCTTCATGCCCTACTTTGGCGTCGTGGTCGCCTTTGC
>CAYXXZ010000114.1:0-6452 GCA_964469165.1 uncultured Porticoccaceae bacterium | reverse complement strand
TCACCAACATCATCACGCCCTTCATGCCCTACTTTGGCGTCGTGGTCGCCTTTGCCCAGCGCCACGACAAGAGAGTGGGAGTCGGCACCATCCTCGCCGCCATGCTGCCGTACAGCCTGGCGCTACTGGCGTCCTGGTCGCTGCTGCTGGCCCTGTGGATAGGCTTCGACCTGCCCCTCGGGCCGGGCGCGCCCATATTCCTGCGCTGAGATGCATTGTCGGAACCTGCCTGTGTGTAGGAGCCTGCCCGCAGGCGACCCGTTGCCGTGTGTCCCTGTGGTTGTGTCGCCTGCAGGCAGGCTCCTACAGGGGCTACGGATAGTGTGTCGGCCGTGGGATTACCTCGGCGTTTACGTGAAACCTGATTCCTGCGCCGGGGCGTCTTGCAGGAATCTGCCTGTGTAGGAGCCTGCCTGCAGGCGACCTTCGATCCTGACAACGATGGCTTTGTCGCCTGCGGGCAGGCTCCTACAGGGCTACGGATAGTGTGTCGGCCGTAGGGTTACCTCTGCGTTCATGTGAAACCCAGGCGAATAGTGCTGGATCGAGAGATGATGAGCAGGCGCTGAGAGCTCAGCTACCGGACGCGTCCCGTGCCGCGGCGATAAAGGCGGCGCTCTGCTCGAAGGAAAGTTTTCTTTCCGCCTCGGTCATTTCCGCGGGCTCCATGTTCCAGTCCAGACCCAACGCGACCGCGCGGCGTACCGCGGGGCGCGCCTTGATACTGTCGAACCAGCGGCGCACACGCGGAAATGGATCGAGACTGACGCCGAAAACCCGGTAGGGCAACAGCCACGGAAACGAGGCCATATCCGCGATGGAGTATTCCCCCGCCAGATAGTCCCGCTCCGCCAGCTGAATTTCCATCACCCCGAGCAGACGCTCGTACTCCCGGCCATAGCGAGCGCGGGCGTAGTCGTTGCCCTCCTTGGCATGATTGACGAAATGGCTGAGCTGCCCACCCATGGGGCCGAGGCCGCCCACCTGCCAGAACAGCCAGGATTGGATCTCGATATGTTCACGCTCGCTGCCGCCGCCAAAGCGGCCAGCCTTCTTTGCCAGGTAAAGCAAAATGGCCCCGGACTCGAAAATGGCGATCGGCTCGCCATCCGGCCCCTGCGAATCGACGATCGCGGGAATCCGATTGTTGGGGCTGATACACAGAAATGCCGGATCGAACTGGTCACCGCGCATCAGGTTCATGGGAATGGCGTTGTAAGCCAGGCCGCATTCTTCCAGCATGATGGAAACCTTGCGCGGGTTGGGGCCGGGCGCGTAATACAGGTCGATCATGGCACGCCTCCATTGGCACGCAGGATAGCGGCCCTGACCAGCTCGATACGGTCGTTGCCCCAATACATATCGTCGCCATTCACGAACATGGTGGGCGATCCAAACCCGCCGCGGGCGGCGAGCTCCTCGCCATTGCGGCGCAACTCGTCCTTGACGCTGTCCTCGTCCCGTTCCCGGACGCAAATTTCCGGGTCGAAGCCCGCCTCCAGACAGGCGTCGCGCAGCACCGCGTCATCGCTGATGTCCCGGCCGTCCCGCCAGTAGGCTTCGAAAGTCGCCCTGGCCAGATCTGCCAGCTTGCCGTGCCGCCCCGCCGCGACCACGCCGCGCATGGCCTTGATACTGTTGACCGGATGGTAGGGCTGCGGCCAGTGGATGCGCAGGCCCGTCAGTTTTTCCCAGTCGCGAAAATCCTTGATGAAGTATTCCTCCTTCACCCTCGGCATGGTGGCACGTATATCGAACACTCCCGGATTCACTGCCTTGAAAACACCACCAATGAATATCGGGAAATAGTTGAGGGTGAATTCCAGCTCGTTTTGCAATTCTCGCAAGCGGTGAAACGCCAGGTAGGTCGCCGGGCTGCTGCAATCGAAGAAGTAATCGACGGTCGTCATGACAAAAGACCTGATGTGATGTGATGTGATGTGTCGGCTCCAGCTTACTCAAAAACGCCTTTGGTGTCTCGATGTTGTCTCAATCGCCTTACACCCTGCGGATCAAGAAGGCGGCGCAGACCCGCTTGGTGTATACTTTGCAGCCTGTTCCCGCCCTTCCCTTCTGCCATGTCCCTTCCTGCCCCCACACCACTTTTCTCATACCGCAAATACTGGGCTGAGTGCTTTGGCGCCGCACCGTTTCTGCCCATGTCGCGCGAAGAGATGGACGTGCTGGGCTGGGACAGTTGCGATGTCATCATCGTGACCGGCGACGCCTATGTGGATCACCCCAGTTTCGGCATGGCGGTGATCGGCCGCGTTCTCGAGGCTCAGGGTTTTCGCGTCGGCATCATCGCCCAGCCGGACTGGACCAGCAAAACCGATTTCCAGCGCCTCGGCAAACCCAATCTGTTCTTTGGTGTGGCCGCGGGCAACATGGACTCCATGATCAACCGCTACACCGCGGATCACAAGATTCGCAAGGACGACGCCTACACCCCCGGCAACGTCGGCGGCAAGCGTCCTGACCGCGCCGCCACCGTGTATGCGCAGCGCTGCCGCGAGGCCTTTCAGGGCGTGCCCATCGTGCTCGGCAGCATCGAGGCGAGCCTGCGCCGCATTGCCCATTACGATTACTGGAGCAACAAGGTCAAGCGCTCGGTGTTGCTCGACTCGAAAGCGGACATCCTGCTGTATGGCAACGCCGAACGCGCCATCGTCGAGCTCGCCCATCGCCTCGCGGCTGGCGAGCAGATCGCCGACATCCAGAACATTCGCGGCACCGCCTTCGTTCGCAAGGAATTGCCGGGCGGCTGGCTCGAGATCGACTCCACCGAAGTGGATGAACCCGGTGCCGTCGACCCCATTCCCAGCCCCTACCAGGACACCAGCGAACTGCGCGACGGCGCGGGCAACGCTGGCCCCTGTGCGGAAACCGGCAGCGTCCAGGTTGCGGTGGAAGAGCGGCCCGTGCGCATCATGGATCTGCGCCGCAGCGACCGCGCCAGCAAGCGCGCCTTCAAGGGCACGAGCTACATTCGCCTGCCCGCCTACGAACAGGTGCGCGACGATCCGGTGCTGTACGCCCACGCCTCGCGCATCCTGCACCTGGAGACCAATCCCGGCAATGCCAAGCCACTGGTGCAGCGCCACGGCAACAGGGATGTTTGGCTCAACCCGCCGCCCATCCCTCTCTCTACCGAAGAACTGGACTGGGTGTTCGAGCAGCCCTATGCGCGGTCGCCTCACCCTGTATACGGCAACGCAAAGATCCCCGCCTGGGACATGATTCGCTTTTCGGTGAATATCATGCGCGGCTGCTTCGGCGGGTGCACCTTCTGCTCCATCACCGAACACGAAGGCCGCATCATCCAGAGCCGTTCGGAAGATTCCATCGCCCGCGAGGTGGAAGCCATCCGCGACAAGACGCCCGGCTTCACCGGCGTGATCTCCGACCTCGGCGGCCCCACCGCCAACATGTGGCGCCTGAACTGCAAGAGCAAGGAAGTCGAACAGAATTGCAAGCGCCTGTCCTGCGTCTATCCCGGCATCTGCAAAAGCCTGGATACCGACCAGACGCCGCTCATTCACCTGTACCGCCGCATCCGCACCCTGCCCGGCATCAAGAAATTGCTGATCGCCTCGGGCCTGCGCTACGACCTGGCGGTGGAAACACCGGAATACGTGCAGGAACTGGTCACCCACCACGTGGGCGGCTATCTGAAGATCGCGCCGGAACACACCGAGAATGGCCCCCTCTCGAAGATGATGAAACCGGGAATGGACACCTACGACCGTTTCAAGGCGATGTTCGAAAAATACTCGCGCGCGGCGGGCAAGGAACAATATCTGATCCCCTACTTCATCGCCGCCCACCCCGGCACCTCGGACGAGGACATGATGAACCTTGCGCTGTGGCTCAAGCGCAACGGCTTTCGCGCCGATCAGGTGCAGACCTTCTACCCCTCGCCCATGGCGTCGGCCACGGCCATGTACCACAGTGGCAAGAATCCGCTCCATCGCATCTCGCGGCGCCGCGGTGAAACCGTCAAAACTGCCAAGGGCCTGAACGCACGGCGTTTGCACAAGGCGTTTCTGCGCTACCACGACCCCGACAACTGGCCGTTGCTGCGCGACGCACTGAAACGCATGGGCCGCGCCGACCTGATCGGCAACGGCAAACAGCAGCTGATTCCCGCCACCCAGCCACGGGGCTGGAAACCCAAGCCCACAGCGGCGGGCAAGACGTTTCTCACCCAGCACACCGGTTTGCCTCCGCGTGGCGACAGGCTTCGCGATGGCAAAAAACGCGGCGCGAAATTTGCGGCCCGGCAGCGTCAGCGGTGATGTGTGGAGCTATAAGCTGTAAGCTTTAAGTTGAACTCCGATAGGTCTCGTTTTTTTCAGTGTTTCTGCTGACGGCTTATAGCTCGCTTTCTGGCCACTAAAGTCAGCGCCATTCGGGCCAGATCTTGCCTATCAGATTTTTCGGTTCGAGCAAAAAACAAGACTTGACCCCCACATTGTGTTACTAATATTGGGTTTAAAGTAGTCAATACAGGTGTATTTATCGATTGAAAATCTGGAGCGGAGGGGAATTAAAAAGCAACCAACTCTTGATTGGTCTAAATCGTACCTTTTAATTCTGAGAATATATCTCGCAGATATCCTTATAAATTCTAGTCTCCAACGGCTCATCATCAATTAATTTTTCATAAAAAAAATCATCCTTCGCCCATTGCTCGAAAGATATCCGCTTAATAATTAAACCAGACTCTACCTCTTCCAAGCCGACACCCCAAGCGGAAGGAAAAGTTGGATCGACCACATCAAACATTTCGATTGGGTAAGGGTAAGGAAAACTACTGCCTTCCACAGTGTGAAGATAAACCCTTAGCCCAGAATCGCTCCACCTTTCTAATGAAAAGACAAAATAGGTATTCCCTACAATTAGATCCTCATCCGCGCCATCCAAATTTATAGACCTAGAAGCTCTTTCTCTAGCCACCAAATTTTCAATATCCTGAACCTCATTAGTTTTACATCTAACTAGCATAACTTAGATACTCTTTCTATATCAGAATGAAATTTAAAAGACGGAGGCCAAGTTCTGCCGTTTGTCTTCCAGACTTTCCGGCTCGGGCAAAAAGCACGGTCCGGCAGCGCCAGCGCTGATACCTCGAGCTCTTGGGCTACGGGCTGTAGTTCAGCTGCAAGCTAAACTCTGGCCGGACCCAGCTCTCCCAGTGCTTCTACTTAAAACTTACAGCTTACAGCTCACTTCCGAGATTGTAGCCCGAATGTCCGACTACAGCGCGAAGCCGCAACAACGCCCCCCAACACCTCGCAACCACAATCTTGATCCACATCAATGAACGAAACGCGGCCCCCTCCACTTTATCAACTGTTAAGGCATGGCCAATCAGGCCATTTCCGGGAGGAACGCCCCATGTCAATCGAAGTGAACAACGCGCTGTTTGAAAAAGCGTGCCAATTTTGTTCGGGGCAACCCCGGTGAAAACAGAAAGGCACACCGGAACTTTACGGCGGCTTTTTATCGCGAGCTTTTAGGGTTTTCCGATCAACCCGCGTAGCTCACCGATGCGGCCTTCTCCGAATCGTGCCCTGGGTCGATTTCTTCGCGGGCGTGCGTCTTGGCCAACAGCATGTACAGGCACGGCAACACGAAAAGTGTGAACATCGTGCCGATCAGCATGCCCGCCACCAGAATGATCCCGATGCTGTTGCGCGCTTCCGCGCCTGCTCCGGTCACCAGCACCAGCGGGAAGTGGCCCAGCACCGTGGCTGCCGTGGTCATCAGTACCGGGCGCAGGCGGATTTCGGCGGCCCCCTTGATCGCCTGCAGTTTGTTGAAACCCTCTGACTGCAAGTGATTGGCAAATTCGACGATCAGAATACCGTTCTTCGCCACCAGCCCCACCAGCGTGATGAAACCGATCTGCGAGTAGATGTTGATGGTGGTCAGCCCCAGGAACGGCAGCATCAGCGCGCCGGCCAGCGCGAGCGGCACCGACCCCAGCAACACCACCAGCGGATCGCGAAAGCTGTTGAACTGTATGGCGAGCACGAAATACACGAACAGCAGTGCGATGCCGAGAATACCCACCAGGGTATTGCCCTCCTGGCGAATCTGGCGAGACTCACCAGCGTAGTCGATGGTATAGCCCTTGGGCAGGATATCCTGCGCAGCCTTTTCCAGTATCGCCAGACCCTGCTCCTTGGTGGTGCCGGGCAAAACGCCGCCCATGATGCGGAATGCATTCTTCTGCTGGAATTTACCCAGTACGCGCGGTGCCACACTGTATTCCAGCGACGCGATGGCAGACACCGGCACCAGTTCACCGCGCGGTGTGCGCAGCAACAGGTCGAGCAATTGCTGCGGGTTGTTGCGGTCCTGACCCTTCACCATGGGGATGACCTGGTAAGCCTTGCCGTTCATGTCGAAGCGATTGACGTAATTGCCCGACAGCAACACGCCCA
>CAYXXZ010000113.1:7162-8224 GCA_964469165.1 uncultured Porticoccaceae bacterium | reverse complement strand
CCACTAGTGGGTGACCACCGGTTCGACGGCGATGATGGCCACGCGAAATGACAGTGTATGCCCGGCGAGGGGATGATTGAAGTCCACGGTCACGCTGTCGCTCTCGATAGCCGAGATGACGCCGGGCAGTTCGGCGCGGTTGGCATCGGCGAAGGACACCACCAGGCCGGGCTGCAAGTCCAGCTCCGGCGAAAAATCCGCGCGCGCCAGCACCTGCACATTCGAGGGGTTGTGCTGACCGAAAGCCTTCTCCGGAGGCACGTCGAAGACCTGTTCCTGCCCCGCGCTCATGCCCATGAGCAGTTCCTCGAAGCCGCCGGGCAGGTTGCCGTCGCCCACCTCGAATACCGCGGCGCCCCCTTCGAAATTGGAATCCACGACCTGTCCGTCTTCGAGCGCCAATGAAAAGTGCAAGGTGACGCGAGTGCCTGCGCCTATCACCAGTTCAGTCATGGCTCGCCCTCCCGGGGAAAAGGGTTTTGTAGATCATCAGCACGGCGCCCACCGAAATGGCGGAGTCGGCGATGTTGAAGGCGGGAAAATAATGGCTGTGGCTGTAGTGTACCTGGATGAAATCCACCACGTAGCCCAGCACCAGGCGGTCCCAGAGATTGCCGAGCGCGCCGCCCAGGATCAGCGCCAACGCCAGCTTCTGCAGATATTCGCGGGGTTCGCTGCGGAATATCCAGGCCACGATGACGCCGCTCACCACCAGCGCAATAGCGGCAAAAAACCAGCGCTGCCAGCCACCGGCATTGCTCAGAAAGCTGAACGCCGCGCCGGGATTGTGCAACAGGGTCCAGTTCAGCACCGGCAGCACTTCCACCGGCTGGCCGTACACCAGCACCTGGCTGGCGAACTGCTTGCTGGCCTGGTCGAACAGGATCACCAGCGCCGCGACAGCCAGCCACAACCAGCCTCCGGCTGGGGACAATGTCTTGCTCATCAGGCAAAACGCCGTGTTTCGCCGCTGCCGGCCACGTTTTCCACGCAGCGGCTGCACAGCTCCGGGTGGTCGGGGTGGCTTCCCACGTCGCTGCGAAAATGCCAGCAGCGCACGCA
>CAYXXZ010000113.1:3667-7062 GCA_964469165.1 uncultured Porticoccaceae bacterium | reverse complement strand
CCGGGCATGTACTGCCAGATTTCGTCGGCGGTGAAGCTGAGGATGGGGGCAATCCAGCGCACGAAGGCTTCCGCCACATGGTAAATGGCGGTCTGCGCGGAACGGCGTGGGTGGCTGTCGGTACCGCAGGTGTAGATGCGATCCTTGATGATATCGAGATAGAAGCCACCCAGCTCATTGACGCAGAAGTTGTGCAGTTTCTGGTAGATGGTGTGCAGGCTGTATTGCTCGTACAGACTGACGATCTCATCCTGCAGGGCCGCGGCGCGATCCATGATCCAGCGGTCGAGCCACACCATGTCGCTCTCGGCGACGGCGTTTTGCGCCGGGTCGAAACCGTCGAGGTTCGACAGCATGAAGCGCGCCGTGTTGCGGATGCGACGGTAGGAATCGGCGGTGCGCTTGAGGATCTCGTCGGAAACGCCCATCTCGCCGCTGAAATCCGTTGCCGCCACCCACAGGCGCAGCACGTCCGCACCCAGCTCGTTGATCACTTTTTGCGGAGCGATCACATTGCCCAGCGACTTGGACATCTTGTGGCCCTGCGCATCCACCGTGAAACCGTGGGTGAGCACCGCCTTGTAGGGCGCATTGCCGTTGATGGCGATGGCGGTCTTCAGCGATGACTGGAACCAGCCGCGGTGCTGATCGGAGCCCTCCAGATAGAGGTCGGCCGGGTAGCGCAGCTCCTCGCGCCGGCCGATCACGGTGGCGTGGGTGACGCCGGAATCGAACCACACATCGAGCGTGTCGGTCACCTTGATGTACTGGTCCGCGTCGGCGCCAAGTAGCTCCGTCGGATCCAGGTCGAACCAGGCATCCATCCCTTCCTTCTCCACCTTTTGCGCCACGGCCTCGATCAGGCGCGGTGTTTCGGGGTGAAGTTCTTCGCTGTCCTTGTGGATGAAAAGCGCGATGGGCACACCCCAGGTGCGCTGGCGCGAAACGCACCAGTCCGGGCTGTTGTTGAGCATGGCCTCGATGCGCGCCTGGCCCCAGGACGGCAGCCAGCGCACGCCCTTGACCGCCTCCTTGGCGCTATCCAGAAGGCCGTTGGCATGCATGCTGATGAACCACTGCGGCGTGGCGCGGAAGATCAGCGGCGTCTTGGTGCGCCAGCAGTGGGGAAAACTGTGGGTGATCTTGCCCTGGGCCAGAAGGCGGCCTTTCTCGGCGAGCAGTGCGACGACCTTGTCATCCACCTTGTAGACATGATCGCCCGCGAAACCGGGCACATCGTCCCGGTAGTAGCCCTTGTCATCGATATAGTTCAGGGTGCCGATGCCGTATCTGGCAGCCACCACGAAGTCGTCCATGCCGTGATCCGGCGCGGTGTGGACGCAGCCGGTACCGGCGTCGGTGGTGACGTGATCGCCAAGCAATACCGGCACCTGGCGCTCGCCGTAGAAGGGGTGCTGCAGCAGTATGTGTTTCAGCGCCGCGCCCTTGACGCGGGCGACGATCTCATGACTTTCGGCGCCGATTTGCGCCAGCACGTCGTCGAGCAAGGCTTCGGCGAGAATCAGGCGCTGCGCCCTACCGGCGGCGTTCAGCGCCACCACCACGTAGTCGAGCTCGGGGCTCAGGGACACCGCGCGGTTTGCCGGCAGCGTCCAGGGCGTGGTGGTCCAGATGGCGACGGCGATTTCACCCGCGCCGGCGAGCGGGCCGGTGATGCGTTCCAGAGCGGCAACGTCCACCACCGGAAAGCTCACATAGATCGAGAACGAGGTCTTGTCCTGATACTCTACTTCCGCTTCCGCCAGCGCGGACGCGCCCACCACGCTCCAGTAGACCGGTTTGTAGCCCTTCACCAGGTGACCGTTCTCGGCAATCTTGCCCAGGGCGCGGATGGTGTCGGCTTCAACCACGGGATTCATGGTGAGGTAGGGATTGTGCCAATCGCCGATCACACCGAGGCGCACGAAATCGCGCTTCTGGCCCTCGACCTGCTTGGCGGCGTATTCGCGGCACTTCTGGCGGAAGGTTTTGAAATCGACCTTTTCACCCGCCTTGCCGATCTTCTTCTCGACATTGTGCTCGATGGGCAAACCGTGGCAGTCCCAGCCGGGCACATAGGGCGCGTCATATCCCGACAGGATCCGCGACTTGACGATGACGTCCTTGAGCACCTTGTTGACCGAGTGACCGATGTGAATGTCGCCATTGGCGTAGGGCGGGCCATCGTGAAGAATGAATTTGTCGCGACCGACGCGCGCCGCGCGCAACTGGCCGTACAGGTCGAGCCCCTCGGCGTTGGGCGTGTGCCATTTTTTCAGCATGTCCGGCTCCCGCTGGGCCAGGTTGGCCTTCATGGGGAAACCGGTTTTCGGCAGGTTGAGGGTCGCCTTGTAGTCTTTGCTTTCGTCGCTCATGCTCGTCGATCAGTCAGGCCCTTGCGGGCAAAATAGGATTTGGCGCTCTCGACGTCGCGCAGGATATTTTCCACCAGCTCGTCACGTCCGGAAAAACGCTTCTCTTCGCGGATTTTTTGCAGAAACTCCACCGTCAGGCGGCAGCCGTACAGATCGCCCTGCCAGTGCAGCAGGTGGACCTCCAGAATCGGCTTCACCAGCCCGCCCACCGTAGGGCGCACCCCGACATTGGCGACGCCTGGGAAGTCCTTGCCATCGTGGATCACATTGACCACGAAAACCCCCGACAGCGGCGCGCGATAGCGGCGCAGGTTGATGTTCGCCGTCGGCACCCCCAGCTCGCGCCCCAGCTTCTGGCCGTGAATCACCTTGCCACCGATGCTGAAGGGGCGCCCCAGCAGGGTCTCCACCAGGGCGAAGTCGCCCGCTTGCAGCGCCTCGCGCACCCAGGTGCTGCTGATGCGCTCGCCGTTGTGTTCGACGGTGGCGGTATCCAGCACCTCGAAGCCGAACTCGCGCCCCGCGTCGCGCAGCATGAAAATGTCGCCGGCGCGGTCACAACCAAAGTGAAAATCGTCGCCGACGATCAGGCAGCGCACATTGGCGCCCTCCACCAGCACCTGCTCGACGAAGTCCCGCGCCGTCATGGTGCGCAGCGCGCGGTTGAAGTGGAGACAGAAGATCTCCTCGACACCGGTGGCGCGAATGGCCTCGATCTTTTCGCGCAGACGCATCAGCCGCGCTGGCGCCTGTTCGTGGAAGAAGAACTCCCTCGGGTGAGGCTCGAAAATCATCGCCATCGCCGGCAGGCCAAGCTCCGCCGCGCGGCGTTTGACCTGGCTCATGATCGCCTGGTGACCGCGATGAATGCCATCGAACGTGCCAATGGTGGCCACCACGCCATGATCGCGAGGCGCAAGGTTGTGCAAGCCACGGATGAACGCTTTTGCCACAAGAATCCCGCGGAAAGAGTTTGCAAAGGGGTGGATTATACATAGGCTGCGCGCATCACGTAACGCA
>CAYXXZ010000113.1:0-3567 GCA_964469165.1 uncultured Porticoccaceae bacterium | reverse complement strand
GAAAGAGTTTGCAAAGGGGTGGATTATACATAGGCTGCGCGCATCACGTAACGCAGCGCTCCCAAAGACACGCCACACCCTGCCACTGGCGGCCCTGCAGGAGCCCTCCTGCAGGCGACACGTTCCGGTGGCTATCGCTTGCGGGCAAGCTCCTGCAGGGGCAAGGGCCAGACAAATCCGAGCCATCCCAACAAATCATCACAGTGACATCCCCCTCGTACCTAATCCCCGAACGCAGGCCTCTCTACTGCCGCCGCGCCCCCCAAGGAGCCTGCCTGCAGGCGACAAATTCGATGAGTGGAGTCGCCCACGGGCAGGTTCCTACACAGGTGGGTGAAAAACGGTGCGCAACGGGTATGATTGGGCACCTGCGTGGTGACATGCACGAACAACAAGGAATCCGATGGCTCTGCGAACATCTATCATCTTCGCCCTGCTGGCCGCGCTGCTGATCAGCGGGTGCGGCAGCGGCGAAACCAATGTCGAAAGGGGAAACCGGGAGCAGATCTTCCATTTCGGCAATGGCACCGAGCCCCAGGAGCTTGATCCCCATATCGTCACCGGTGTGCCGGAAAGCAATATCATCGGCGCGCTGCTGGAAGGGCTGGTGGGCAAGGATCCACAGACCCTGGAGCCGATCCCGGCGGTGGCGGAGTCCTGGGATATCAGCGACGACGGCAAGACCTACACCTTCCACCTTCGGGAAAATGCGCGCTGGTCGAATGGCGATGCGCTGACGGCGGAGGATTTCGTGTGGTCCTGGTGGCGCGCGTTGCAGCCTGCGCTCGGCAACAGTTACGCCTATATGCTGTTTGCGCTGGTCAACGCCGAAGCCTATGCCAGTGGCGACATCGACGATTTTTCCGAGGTCGGCGTGAAGGCGCTCGACGCCCGCACGCTCGAGGTGCGACTCAACAACCCCACCCCCTATTTTCTGCAGCTTCTCGACCACTACAGCTATTACCCGGTACACCGCGCCACCATCGAAACATTTGGCGCCGCCGATGAGCGCGGCAGTCGCTGGACGCGGGCCGGCAACTTTGTCGGCAACGGGCCGTTCGTGCTGGAAACCTGGAAACTCAACAAGATCATCAGCGTTCGCAAAAACCCCCATTACTGGGATGCGGACAGGGTGCGCTTGAACGGCATCGATTTTCATCCGATCGAGAATGTCGCCACCGAAGAGCGCATGTTCCGCGCCGGGCAGCTCCACATCACCAATACCATCCCCATCGACAAGATCGAGATCTACGAGAAGGAAAACCCCGAGTTGCTCCAGGTGGATCCTTACCTCGGTACCTATTACTACAGGTTCAATGTGCGCGTGCCCCATCTGCAGGACAAGCGGGTACGGCGTGCGCTGAACCTGGCCATCGACAGGGAAGCCATCGTCGAGCGCATCACCAAGGGCGGTGAGCTGATCGCCACCAGTTTCACGCCACCGGATACCATGGGCTATACCGCCACCTCGGACCTGCGCTTCGATCCCGACGAGGCGCGGCGCCTGCTCGCCGAGGCCGGCTATCCCGACGGCCAGGGCTTTCCCGTGACGGAGCTGCTCTACAACACGTCGGAAGGCCACCAGAAAATCGCCGTCGCCATTCAACAGATGTGGAACAAGTACCTCAACATCCAGATTCGCCTCAGCAACCAGGACTGGAAAGTGTTTCTCAGCTCCGTCAACCTGGGCCAGTACAGCATCGCCCGCGCCGGCTGGATCGGCGACTACGTGGACCCCAATACGTTTCTCGATATGTGGGTGAGCGGCGGCGGCAACAATCAGACCGGCTGGAGCAACGCCCGCTACGATGACATCATCCTGCGTCTGGCGCCCGCCGCCGGCAGCCGGGAGGAGCGCTACGCACTGCTGCGCGAGGCGGAGGGCATTCTCCTCGATGAGCTGCCGGTGGTGCCCATCTACATCTATACCAGCAAGAGCCTGATCCAGCGCAGCGTGCACGGTGTTCACGGCAATTTGATGGACCACATCCTTTACAAGAACGTGTGGCTTGGCGATGAAAATTGAGCGACTGCGCGGCACAGGAGCGTTTTTTCCGTCCAGCCTGCGGACGGACCTACCGATAAGGGCAGTGTGAAACCATGCTGAAATTTTTCATCTCCCGCATGCTGCAGGCCGTACCGGTGCTGCTGGTGGTGGTTACCGTTACCTTCTTCCTGGTGCGCCTTGCACCCGGTGGACCCTTCGACGCAGAAAAGGCCGTGCCGCCGGAGGTGCTGAAGGCGCTCGAAGCCAACTACAAACTCGATCTGCCGGTGTGGCAGCAGTACACCAGTTATCTCGGCGATCTGCTGCAAGGCGATTTCGGGCCTTCGTTTCGCTACCCTGGGCGCGACGTTGGCGAACTCATCATGGCGGGGCTGCCCGCCTCGGCGGAACTCGGGTTGTACTCGCTGCTGGTGGCGTTGATCATCGGCGTGCTGGCGGGGGTGATCGCGTCGCTGCGCCCCAACACCGCGCAGGACTACATTCCCATGTCCACCGCCATGATCGGCATTTGCCTGCCCTCCTTCCTGCTTGGTCCGCTGCTGGTGCTGATCTTCGGCATCTGGCTGGAGTGGCTGCCCATCTCCGGCTGGGGCGACATGCCGGGCGACAAGATTCTGCCCGCCATCACCATGGGCTCCACCTATGCCGCCTACATCGCGCGCCTGTCGCGCGGCGGCATGCTGGAAGTGCTGTCGCAGGACTACATCCGCACCGCCCGCGCCAAGGGCCTGCCGGAGCGTGTGATCGTGCTCAAGCACGCCCTGCGCGGCGGCCTGGTGCCGGTGATCGCCTATCTGGGGCCGGCCTTCGCGGGCCTGCTCAGCGGCTCGTTCGTGGTGGAAACCATTTTCCAGATTCCGGGCCTGGGGCGCTTTTTCGTACAGGCCGCGTTCAACCGCGACTACACCATGATCATGGGCAGCGTGGTGTTTTTCGCATTTCTGATCGTGGTGTTCAACCTGCTGTCAGACCTGCTGTCGGTGTGGATCAATCCGCGCCTGCGCCACCAGACCCAGGGAGGCCACTGATATGGCCAACGGCACCACCGTCGACAACGTGCTGATGAAGGCGGAGCGCGGCACTTCGCTGTGGGCAGATGCCTGGGTGCGGCTGCGCAAGAACAAACTGGCGCTGCTCGGCCTCGCGATTCTGGTGTTTCTCGCCGTGGTTTCCGTGCTGACGCCGTGGATCGCGCCCTACGGCTATGAAGAGCAGAACCTGGCACTGGGCGCGGCGCCGCCGTCCTGGGATCATTGGTTCGGCACCGATATCTTTGGCCGCGACCTGCTCACCCGGGTGATGTGGGGCGGGCGCATGTCGCTGATGGTGGGCTTCGTCGCCACCGGCGTGGCGCTGGTGATCGGTGTACTGTGGGGCACCGTGGCCGGCTACGCGGGCGGGCGCGTGGACGCCATCATGATGCGCCTGGTGGATATTCTCTACGCCCTGCCCTTCATGATTTTCATCATCCTGCTGATGGTGGTGTTCGGGCGCAACATCATTTTGCTGTTCCTCGCCATCGGCGCGGTGGAATGGCTGACCATGGCGCGCATCGTGCG
>CAYXXZ010000112.1:0-8325 GCA_964469165.1 uncultured Porticoccaceae bacterium | reverse complement strand
CGCTTCGAGCGGCTCACAAAACTAAAGCCCCCGGCTTTGCCGGGGGATACTTACTAATATATGAGAAAACTTAGCGAACAATTCGATGTTTTATCAAACACACTTCGCCTTCTTTCTGAGGAAGTTTTAAGACTGAACTATTTCGTGAGGGAAATTAACGAGCCAGAAGAAGGTATCAGTAATGTGGAGGTTGCTTGCGTTAATGTCTTTAACAACATATATGGAATGATGTGTGCTCTAAAAGACGAAGACATAGTCAGCTCTATATATGAGCACGATGCAATAACCACCATAGTGTGTATCCGCCATATATTGCAGCATCAATCTGGTCGATTGAAAAATAACCTCAGGGATGCTTGGGCGAAAAATATTCAAGGGGCGCCAGTGCTTGTAAAATACAATGTCTCTGACCCTGGGATGGCAGACCCTCCTCTGTACATTAGTGTCGCTTGGTTCCAAGATGGGATCTCAAATAGCAATAACGCAAAAAGACTTCCGGCTATTAATAGATTTTGGAAATTCGAAGCAATAAAAAAGCAAGTTGAAGCCTCATCCTACGGTAGCTGGGCCTCTACCTATGTTTGTGTTATGGCGCTTATTACCGAGGCAGTAAGAAAAATTGTTGAAGAATATGGCGATGCTATTTCTGCATCTGGGTACGATAGCAATATTTATTTAGAGCACTTTAAAACCATCAATCGAATCAATGCCTCAGATTATGGCATTATCACCTAACAAAGCCATCAAATTCGTTCCGGCCGCAAAAGGCGCGGCCTCCACCGGACTGCCTACGCGTTGCTTCGGCAGCCGTTTATGGCGGCGTTAGGTGCAACCAAAATTCGGAGTACGTGAAATTGTTCGAGAAGTATATTAATTTCATACAAAATCAGTCTTTCTCGCTTAGCCAAGACTGCCTGCCATCTGAACTACTGATTGAAGCAGATGGTGATTTATCAGTTTATTACGCACCATTTGATTACATTAATACCGAAGCCAAAATTGTTATCTGTGGAATTACTTCAGGATTTCAACAGGCAATACTCGCACTCGGAGAGGCAAGCAAACAACTTAGGCAGGGTGCTACGCCAGAGGCGGCAAAACTTGCAGCTAAGAACACAGCAAGCTTTGGTGGCCCTATGCGATCAAACCTTATTCGTTTGCTCGATTATATTGGTATACCTCAGAAAATAGACATTGATTCATGCTCCGAGCTATTTGGAAGTAAATCGGATCTGGTTCACTACACTTCAGCGCTTCGTTACCCTGTATTCAAATCGCTCAAGAATTACAGTGGTACACCTTCAATGGTTTCAAAGCCAATTCTTCTCAGGCAACTTGAAAATTACTTGTTGCCGGAGCTGAAACAACTGAACTCATCTACCCTAATTGTTCCGCTAGGGCCAAAAGTCGAAGAGGCATTAAGCTTGGCAGTGGAATTTGGCGTCGTAAGTCAAGAACAAGTGCTAGGCGGGTTGCCCCACCCGTCTGGGGCAAATTCCGAAAGAATTGCGTATTTCTTAGGGGAGAAAACTGCAGATAAATTATCAGCTAAAACAAACCCAATAAAAATTGATGCAGCCAAAGAAAAAGTAATGGCTAAAGTAGCATGCATCTAGCACCTAACAAGGCCAGCCAGAGGGACACAAAAACCGCCGCTTCGCTCTGGTTTTCGTGCCCCTGCTGGCGGCGTTAGACCGCAAGGCAGGAGTTCGCGAGGACGTGGAACGATTTGTATCACCGCCGATTGACCAATTGGAGAAGCTCCGCCAGCCACTTACCGCAGGCGAACGACTAATCTTCAATCTCTTCAACGAGAAGTTGGCACCCGAATGGGAAATCTATATCCAGCCCCATCTAAATGGGTTGAGGCCAGACTTTGTTCTTCTGAACCCTAATGTTGGGATAGCCGTTTTTGAGGTTAAAGACTGGAACCTTGATGCAATGCGGTATTGGACTGAAGAGAGAAGTGGGAAAGCTCCAAAGCTATGTGCAAGTGATGGAATTAAGTCATTCTCAATTCAAAGTCAAAACCCGATTGAGAAAGTGTTTAGATACAAGCAGGAAATACACAATCTTTACTGTCCACGGCTAGACGGAAAGGCGGGCTTTGCCACTATTACTGCGGGAGTGATATTCCCATTTGCCAGACAAGAGCAGATAGACAGCCTACTGAAGCCCTGCCTAATCCATAGGGATATGTTGAGGTGGTCTAATAACTACAATCCGATATCCGGTGCTGAAGCAGTTGCGGAAGGCCGGATTGACTTGGTGTTCCCTGAAAGTCGTCGATCTTCGTCAAGGTTCATGACTGAAGATCAAGCTAACGACATGAGAAACTGGCTTGTTGAGCCAGACTATGCCGCCACTCAACGAAAACCTATCGAGTTAGATACCGCACAAAGAGGCTATGTAACTTCACGCACTCAGTCCGGCTACAGACGAATCAAAGGCCCCGCAGGTTCTGGAAAATCTCTAATTCTTGCAGCCCGAGCGGCGCAGTTGCTTGGTGAAGGCAAAGAAGTCCTTGTTGTGACCTTCAATATCACATTGCTTCACTACCTGATGGATGTAGCGGTGAGGTGGCCAAATGCTCACGGACGGACAAGACAGGGAATTACTTGGCTGAATTTCCACTCGTGGTGTAAACGGGTCTGCGAAGAGTCTGACTGTGAGAACGAGTATCGCGACCTTTGGAAAGGCGGAGAAGGCCGGGAATCTCACGTGCTAAGCGTGCAACTTCCTGCGCTTGTCGCAAGCTGTATAGATAAAGATGAAGAAGAGGTTATAGAAAGATACGACGCCGTGCTCGTAGATGAAGGGCAGGATTTTCTTCCTGCTTGGTGGAATGTGTTGAGGAAAGTTTGTCGTACGGGAGGAGAAATGCTGCTCGTCGCTGATGCGACGCAGGACATTTATGGAACTGCTCGTTCATGGACGGATGAAGCTATGACTGGCGCAGGATTTCCTGGCGGCAGGTGGGCTGAACTTCAGACGTGCTATCGACTTCCACCCACGGCAATGGAACTCGCACGAAATTTTGCGGATCAGTATTTGCCCAGTGATACAGTCGATTTGCCAAACGGCCCTCAGGGCGAACTTGATCTTTATCCATGCCAATTACGGTGGGTGCAAGTATTTGACGGGGATGACGTGCAAGTATGCACAGAAGAAATTCTAAAAATGGCTCCGAAGGCCAAGAATGACATTCTGGCAATCACGGATATTACATTCTTAACGGGAACCCAAATGATGGGGGCAGCTGTGGTAAAGACTCTTGAATCAAAAGGAGTTAACACAGTCCATACATATAGCCCCGACAAAAAAGAGTCACGCAGGAAGAAGATGGGTTTCTATATGGGGGATGCCAGAGTCAAGGCAACAACGCTACATAGTTTCAAAGGCTGGGAGTCCCGCGCAATTGTTCTTTTCGTGGGGGAGAAGATTGACAACCAAGCCTGCGCGTTGATTTATGCGGGGCTAACTCGGCTGAAACGTCATGAAAAAGGCAGTTATCTAACAGTTGTTTCGTGCGCAAGCGATCTTGCTGAATTTGGAAGGTCATGGCCGAACTATGAAGAAAAGTAGCGTATGCGAGTTGCGGTCTAACAATTCATTCAAGCCGACGCCGCTTCGCGGCGCGGCTTAATTCAGGCGTTATGTGCCCTTAGTCCCCCTGAGCTTGCGTGCCCGACTGACCAAGAGTACACTCACTGGTACATCCAAGAGTACGACTGAAGTGCTATGACTAAGTTAAAAGTTGATGAAGATATTCGCCCACTGTCTGATTTCAGGGCAAGCATAGCCTCTTTTGTAAAGCAGATTAACGAGACCCATCGACCCATGGTACTAACCCAACGGGGCCGCGGCGTTGCAGTTCTGGTTGGAGTGCATGAATACCAAAAGATGCAGCAACGCCTAGAGTTGCTTGAAGATATCTGCCGGGCAGAAGCGCAAATCGAAGCGGGAGAAGGCGTTCCGCATGCGGAGGCAAAGGATCGGATACTGAGGCAACTGCGCCAGTCATGATTGAATGGTCGCCTCTTGCATTGGAAAGAGCAGGTGAAATTGCCGGCTATATCGCGCTTGATAAACCCTCGGCTGCAGAATCGTGGCTAGACGGACTATTCGAATCGGTTGAGCGCCTGGAGCCACACCCGATGAGCGGCAGAGTGGTCCCTGAGGTCAACATCGAGCGAATTCGCGAAATCATCTATGGTGCATACCGAATTATCTACCGTGTTGATACTCATACTCAGGCTCAAAAAGTTTCTGTCTTGACAGTTCTGCGGGGCAGTGAATTAATCCGGGCTGATGAACTCGAATAGAGAATGCACATGGTATTTGGGGTCAGGGTAAAAACTATTCCTAGCAGGTATTTGGGGTCCGTGTAAAAACTATTCCTTGATTCATGATCTATCGCCAACACGGTGGCTTTTACGCTGCCCCAAATGAATCACGCACCCGAAAATGAAATCGTGTAGGAGCTTGCCTGCAAGCGACCACACCATCGATGTCTTGCACTTGGTGCCTGCCGTCCGAGGGGTGTCGCCTGCAGGCAGGCTCTTACAAAATCGCTCTCAAGCACCTCCGCTTCTGCGTCATTGTGATCAAAATGAAGATTCCGCTCGGGCGTTATCGATTGCCTGAAGGACGCCGTTGATCAGCTCCGGACTGTAGGCCACCTCAACGATGCCGTTGACGATGAACTGCACACCCACGCACAGAATCAGAAAACCCATGATTCTGGTCATGGCGTGCAAACCATTCACACCGAGTAACCGCACCAGACCTGTGGACAGCCTCAGCGTGGCATACACCAACACCGCGACCAACAGAATTCCAACGATGATGGAAGCGAAATCCAGCCAGCTACGCGCCAGCGACGTCAGGCCGATGGTTACCGAAATCGCGCCCGGCCCCGCCAGACTCGGCATAGCCAGCGGCGTAAAAGACACATCGCGCTTGCGCTTTGATTCCATATGTTCGGCACGGGTCTGACCACCGTCGTCCTTCGGATAAAGCATGCGCATGCCAACCCCCGCCACCAGAATACCGCCGGCAATCCGCAGCCCCGGCAGCGACAGGCCAAAGAATTTCATGATGAACGTACCGCCGACCAGAAAAGCGACCAGGATACAGATCATGTAAATCACGGCTTTGCCGGCCTGCTCGCGACGCTCCGCATCCGTATCGCCCTCTGTGATGCTGAGGAACATGGGGGCCGTGCTGAAGGGATTGATGATGGGCAACAGTGCAATAAGTGTGGCGATGGCAAGCTGCATGGCTGTTTCGGTCCTTGAATTGATGGCTTGTAGTATATTCTAGCGATTAGTCGAGCGAGGGGCCATGAATCATGGCTGCAAGAGCTGAACCAGAAAGGAAACATCGTCCAAGATGCTCGCAACTCGCAGAAATCCGCAAACACTTGACGATCATCGACAGTCCTTGATCAAGCGCATGGAAAACGCACACATGAACGTCTACGCTGTATCCACAAAAAATACCCGTTGCCGCAATAGATAGGCGAGACTGCAATCCTGAGAACGAACATGAAAATGCATAATAGCTCCGAACGCTATGCGTCCACACTGATTGTTCTGCATTGGTTGATGCTAGCGCTAATCGTGGCGGTATATGCCTGTATCGAGCTTCGTGTTTTGTTTCCAAAGGGCAGTGACCCCCGCGAAGCTCTAAAAACCTGGCACTTCATGTTGGGATTGTCCGTACTATTACTGGCCGTGCTACGAGTAGTCGTGCGCATTGCAGCGGGAGCTGCGCCACCAATTGTGCCAACACCCAAGACGTGGCAGCAGGTACTGGCGAAGACAGTACATTTCACGCTATACGCACTAATGCTGGGAATGCCGCTGATCGGTTGGCTGATTCTTAGCACGAGTGGTAAACCAATTCCTTTTTTTGGGTTGGAGCTGCCTTCTTTGATGGGAGAGAACAAAGCGCTATCATCACAGGCCAAGAGTATTCACGAAGCCGTCGGCATCGCGGGGTATTTTTTAATCGCCTTTCATGCCGCTGCTGCCCTACTCCACCAATACTTCGTGCGCGACAACACTCTGATGCGCATGCTTCCTCACAGAAAACAGGATTGAATCACGCACCCGGTCATGAAGTCGTGTAGGAGCTTGCCTGCAAGCGACCATATCATCGATATTTTTGCGCCTGGTGCCTGTCGCAAGAAGGTGTCGCCTGCGGGCAGGCTCCTACAAAATCGCTCTCAGGCAAGCAACGAGGAAAACTTTTCTCACCATATTTGGGATGTATCAGATAGCAATGGACCGTTTGGCAGGATGGCCTGCACCGTGGTCAGCAGTTTTCTACCATATTGCGAACAGACCTTACGTCGGCCAATCGAAAATCTTTCTTGCTATAAATACCGTGCTGGCACAGAATCTCCCGCAGCTTCGGCCACAGCTCGTCAGCGGGCATCAATCGGGGCATTGAAAACTCGCGCTATTGTTAGCGCAGGAGCCGGCAATACCAAGCACGTACGCTTTGACGAACGTATTGAGATGCGTACAATGGCTGTGAATTGAGCGCGTCAGAGGTACATCATGACTGGTATTACCGCCACCGAGGCCCGCAGTAACCTTTACAGGCTGATCGATGAGACCGCCGAATCTCATAAACCAATAGTGATCATGGGCAAGCGGAACAAGGCTGTTCTGGTGTCTGAAGAAGACTGGGCGGCAATTCAGGAGACGCTGTTCCTGTTATCTGTACCTGGCATGCGCGAGTCCATCCGCGAAGGTATGAATACTCCCGCCAATCAATGTGATGAGGACCTGGACTGGTGACATGGAAGTTGGTTTATACCAAGCACGCTCAGAAAGATGCCAAAAAATTGTCCGCAAGTGATTTGAAACCCAAAGCCCAGGAATTGCTGGCACTGATCTCCGAAGACCCCTATCGAAAACCGCCCCCCTACGAGAAGCTGGTCGGCGATCTTTCGGGAGCCTATTCCCGCAGGATCAACATCCAGCATCGCCTGGTGTACCAGCTGCTTGAAAGCGAGCAAGTCGTGAAGATCCTTCGGCTTTGGAGCCACTACGAATAATGTCCAATCAAGTGCTGCTGTGGTCCATCACCAAAATATCCAAACACAGCGCGGCACCATGAGAAGGGACCAGACCTGCTACACTGCGCACCGTTCCCCCACCAGGCTGCCGCCGTGACCGATCCCGCTTTTTCCACGCTCCCTCTCCCACAAACCATGCTCGCCAACCTCGATTCCCTCGGCTATCAGACGATGACGCCGATCCAGGCGCGCGCACTGCCGGAGATACTGGCGGGCAAGGATCTGATCGGTCAGGCCAAGACCGGCAGCGGCAAGACCGCGGCCTTCGGCATCGGCCTGCTCAATGCCCTCAATCCGCGCTATTTTGGCTGCCAGGCGCTGGTGCTTTGCCCCACCCGCGAGCTGGCGGATCAGGTCGCGCGGGATATCCGCAAGCTCGCCCGCGCCGTGCACAACATCAAGGTGCTCACCCTGTGCGGCGGCGTGCCCGGCGGTCCGCAGCGCGCCTCTTTGGAGCATGGCGCCCAGGTCATCGTCGGCACGCCCGGCCGCGTGCAGGAGCATGTGGAGCGCGGCAGCCTCAAACTCGACGGGCTCAATACGCTGGTGCTCGACGAAGCGGATCGCATGCTCGACATGGGTTTTTACGACAGCATCGCCGCCATCATCGGCAAGACGCCGGCGCGGCGCCAGACTCTGCTGTTTTCCGCCACTTATCCGGGCGGCGTTAAAAAGCTCGCTGGCAGTTTCATGCGCGATCCACGCTTCATCAAAGTGGAGGCGCTGCATGACGACAGCCAGATCGAACAGCGCTTCTACGAGATCGACCCGGTCGAACGTTGTGACGCGGTGCTGAAAGCGCTGGCCTGTTTCCGACCAGAGTCCACCCTGGCTTTCTGCTTCACCAAACAGCAGTGCCAGGAGGTGGCAGATTACCTCTCCAGCAACGGAATTTCCGCCATGGCCCTTCACGGAGATCTGGAACAGCGCGACCGCGATCAGGTGCTGGCGATGTTCGCCAACCGCAGCCTGTCGGTGCTGGTGGCCACCGACGTGGCGGCCCGCGGGTTGGATATCGACGCCCTCGACATGGTGATCAACGTGGAACTGGCGCGCAGCGCGGAAATTCATATTCACCGGGTTGGCCGCACGGGCCGCGCCGGCAACAAAGGCATGGCGATAAGCCTGGTGGCGCCGGCGGAAATCCGCCGTGCGCAGGCCATCGAGGAAATCCAGCAAAAGCCGCTCAACTGGCATCCCCTGAGCAGCCTCAAGCCCCGCAGTGGCGAGGC
>CAYXXZ010000111.1:0-8338 GCA_964469165.1 uncultured Porticoccaceae bacterium | reverse complement strand
CTTCTGTGGTTGGCTGACTGGCTGAGCCAGTACCTGAGTGTTTTCGGGGTGGTGAAATACCACACCTTGCGCGCCATCATGGGCATCCTCACCGCGCTCGGCATTTCCCTGGTGTTCGGGCCCGTCATGATCCGCCGCCTGCAGAGCCTGCAGATCGGCCAGTCGGTGCGCAGCGACGGGCCCCAGTCGCACCTCAGCAAGTCCGGCACGCCCACCATGGGCGGCGCCTTGATTCTGCTGTCGATTTTCGTGGCCACGCTGCTCTGGTCCAACCTCACCAACCGCTATGTGTGGGTGGTGCTGGGGGTGACCTTCGTATTCGGTTTGGTAGGCTGGGTGGACGACTACCGCAAGGTGGTCGAAAAGAATTCCCGCGGCCTGCCGGCGCGCTGGAAATACCTGTGGCAGTCAGTGGCGGCCCTCGGCGCCGCGCTGTTTCTCTATTTCACGGCGACCACGCCGGCGGAAACCGAGCTGATCGTACCGTTCTTCAAGGACGTGGCGCTGCCGCTCGGCGGCTTTTACGTGGTGCTGAGTTACTTCGTCATCGTCGGTGCCAGCAATGCGGTGAATCTCACCGACGGCCTCGACGGGCTCGCCATCATGCCCACCGTGCTGGTGGGTGGCGCGCTCGGGGTGTTCGCCTATCTGGTGGGCAACAGCCAGTTTTCCACCTATCTGCACATTCCCTACATTCCCGGCGCGGGCGAACTGGTGGTGTTCTGTTCGGCGCTGGCCGGCGCGGGACTCGGTTTTCTGTGGTTCAACACCTATCCGGCCCAGGTTTTCATGGGCGACGTGGGCGCGCTGGCGCTGGGCGCGGCGCTCGGCGTGATCGCGGTGATCGTGCGTCACGAAATCGTGTTCTTCATCATGAGTGGCATCTTCGTGGTGGAAACCCTGTCGGTGATCCTGCAGGTGGCGTCCTTCAAGATGCGCGGCAAGCGCATCTTCCGCATGGCGCCCATTCACCACCATTTCGAACTCAAGGGCTGGCCGGAACCGCGAGTGATCGTGCGCTTCTGGATCATCACGGTAATGCTGGTGCTGTTCGGCCTGGCGACATTGAAACTGCGTTGACGGAGAGCGAGTCACAGTGGGCGACATGATTGCGACAAACAAACTGACCGTGGTGGTGGGCATCGGCACCACCGGTCTGTCTGTCGCCCGTTTTCTGGCGCGTCGCGGCGAAGCCTTCATCATGGTCGACACACGCATCGACCCGCCGGGGCTCGCCCAGCTTGCGCAACAGTTTCCCGAGGTCGGCGTCGAGCTCGGCGCGCTCAACGAAGAAATCCTGTGCGGCGCCGCGCGCATCGTGGTCAGCCCCGGTCTCGCGCTCGATCATCCGGCGTTGGCCAAGGCCAGGCAGTGCGGCGTGCCCATCACCGGCGACATTCAGTTGTTCACCGGTCAGACACTGGCGCCCATCGTCGCCATCACCGGTTCCAACGGCAAGAGCACCGTCACTACCCTGGTGGGGCTGATGGCGGAACAGGCTGGCCTCGACGCCGGTGTCGGCGGCAATCTGGGCATGGCGGCGCTCGATCTGCTGGACGACAGCCGCGATCTGTACGTGCTGGAGCTGTCCAGTTTTCAGCTCGAACTGGTCGACACTCTCGACGCCCTGGCGGCGACCGTGCTCAACCTGTCGCCGGACCACCTCGATCGCTACCCCGGCATGCTCGAATACCAGCGCGCCAAGCACCGCATTTTTCGCGGCGCCCGCCAGGTGGTCAGCAATCGCCAGGACGCCCTCACCCAGCCGCTGGTGCCCGCCAGCGTCAAGCACTGGAGCTTTGGCCTGGATGTGCCGGAACTCGGCGGCTTTGGCGTAATGGCGCACGAGGGTGAAGAATGGCTGTGCTTCGAGCGGCGCCCCCTGCTGGCCGCCGCGGAGCTCGCGATCAAGGGTCGCCACAACCTGGCCAACGGGTTGGCGGCGCTGGCGCTGGGCCATGCGGTGGGGCTGTCCTTCGAACCCATGATCGAGGTGCTGAAAACCTTCCGCGGCCTGCCCCACCGCTGTGAGTCGGTGGCGTTCATGGACGGCGTCACCTGGATCAATGATTCCAAGGCGACCAACGTGGGCGCGGCGGTGGCCGCCATCGAGGGGCTGGGCAGCGATGTTGCCGATATCATCCTGATCGCCGGTGGCCAGGGCAAAGGCCAGGACTTCACGGCCCTCGGCGAGGCCGCCAGGGGCCGCGTGCGCACCGCGATCCTGGTGGGCGAGGATGCGCCCCTGCTGGCCGCGCAGCTCGCGCCGGTGGCGGACGTGCTCTACGCGACCTCCATGGAAGGCGCGGTCAGCGCCGCGGCCGGTGCCGCGCGCCAGGGCGACAAGGTGCTACTGTCGCCAGCCTGCGCGAGCCTCGACATGTTCCGTGATTTTGAAGATCGCGGCCGCCACTTTGCCGCCGCGGTGAGGGGGCTGGCATGACGACGGCAACCCTCAATGTCGCGCGCCGCCACGCCCTCGGGCTGATCCCCGCGGGTATGGACACCCAGGTTCTGCTTCTCGTCGCGGCGCTGTGCTCCGTCGGCCTGATAATGGTGGCGTCGGCCTCCGTCAGCTATGCCGCCTACGAGTACCAGGATGTGTTCTATTATCTGCGCCGCCACCTGATCTACCTGGTCATGGGATTGGCGGCGGGCTTCGTGGTGCTGCAGGCGCCGCTGCAGCTCTGGTACCGCTACAGCAACCAGCTGACGATGTTGACGATCCTGCTGTTGCTCGTGGTACTCATTCCCGGCATCGGCCACGAAGTGAACGGTGCGCGGCGCTGGATTCGTCTCGGCATCATCAACTTTCAGGTCGCCGAAGTGGCCAAGTTCATGGCCATCATCTTCATTGCCGCCTATATCCAGCGCCATTACTTTGCGCTCAAGGACGTGTGGTACAATTTTTTCCGCCCCCTGGCGATGATCGGTGCCATGGCGGTGTTGCTGCTGGCGCAACCGGACTTCGGCTCGGCGGTGGTGATTCTCGCCACGGTGATGGTGCTGTTCTTCCTGTGTGGCGTGCGCCTGTGGGTCTTTGCCGCGCTGCTGGCCGCCGCCGCCGGCGCCCTGTGGATGCTGGCGGTGACTTCTCCCTACCGCATGAAGCGCCTGGGTTCCTTCCTCGACCCCTGGTCGGACATGTACAACACCGGCTATCAGCTCACTCAGTCACTGATCGCGTTCGGGCGCGGTGAGTGGTCGGGGGTGGGGCTCGGCAACAGCGTGCAGAAGCTTTTCTATCTGCCGGAAGCACACACCGACTTCGTGTTCGCCATTTTCGCGGAAGAAACCGGCCTGCTGGGCGTGGTGACCGTGATCGCACTGTTCGCGCTGCTGGTGCAGCGCATCTTCGTCATCGCGCGCCGCGCGGTGCAGCGCCAGAGCTGGTTTGCCGCCTATGTGGCGTTTGGTATCGGCGTCCTCATCGCCGGTCAGGCATTCATCAATATCGGCATGGCGTCCGGGCTGCTGCCCACCAAGGGGCTGACCTTGCCGTTCATCAGTTACGGCGGCAGCAGCCTCATCATCAGCATCTGCATGATCGCCATGGTGCTGCGCATCAGCGTCGAAATGGGCGATGCCTACTGGGCTGCCAGGAAGGTGGAACATGGGCAGCGCTAAGCGAGTATTGGTGATGGCGGGCGGCACCGGCGGGCATGTGTTCCCCGCCCTGGCGGTGGCCGCCGAGCTGCGCCGCCGCGGCGTGCAGGTCGACTGGCTCGGCACACGCGCCGGTATTGAGGCCGAACTGGTGCCCGCGGCGGGCATCGCCCTGCATTTCATCGACGTCAAGGGCGTGCGCGGCAAATCCGTGGGTGCGCGCCTGCTGGCGCCCCTGCAGATCCTGCGCGCCCTCGCGCAAGCATTGAAAACCCTGAAGCGTCTGGCGCCCCAGGTGGTGATCGGTCTCGGCGGCTATGCCTCGGGGCCCGGTGGCCTGGCGGCGCGCATGCTGGGCATTCCATTGGTGATTCACGAGCAGAACGCGGTCGCGGGTACCACCAATCGCATCCTGGCGCGCTTTGCCAACCGGGTCTTGCAGGCGTTCCCCGCCGCCTTCGCGGCGGGCGAAGTGACCGGCAACCCGGTGCGCAGCGAAATCGCCAGCCTCGCGCCGCCCGCGCAGCGCGGTGTCGGGCGCCGCGCGCCGCTGCGCCTGCTGGTGCTGGGCGGCAGCCTCGGTGCTCTCGCCATCAACAACCTGGTGCCCGAGGCACTGGCGTTGCTGAACGGCGGTGAGGGGTTCGAGGTGCGCCACCAGTGCGGCCGCCAGCACGAACAGCAAACCCGCGACAACTACGCGAAGGCGGCGCTCGCGGTCTCGGTGGAGCCGTTCATCGCCGACATGGCGCAAGCCTATGGCTGGGCGGATTTCGTGGTGTGTCGCGCCGGTGCACTCACCGTGTCGGAGCTCGCCGCCGCCGGTGTTGGCGCACTGCTGATTCCCTTTCCGGCCGCCATCGACGACCACCAGACGCGCAACGGCGAATGGCTGGTGGCGGGCGGTGCCGCGCTGCTGGTGCAGCAGCGCGACCTGACGGCGGACAAGCTGGCCGCGCTTCTTGCCGGGGTGCGCGACAACCCGGCGCAACTCGAAGACATGGCCGACAAGGCGCGCGCACTCGGTATTGCCGACGCGGCGCAGCGGGTCGCGGATATTTGCCTGGAGGCCAGCACATGAGCAGCGTCTATTCCGTTCCCGAGATGCGCCGCATTCGCCGCATCCATTTCATCGGCATCGGTGGCAGCGGCATGTGTGGCATTGCCGAAGTGCTGCTCAACCAGGGTTACGAGATTTCCGGCTCCGACATCCAGGACAACGCCAACACCCGGCACCTGCGTGAAAAAGGTGCGCGGATTTTCATCGGCCACCGCGCCGAGAACGTCGCCGATGCCAATGTGGTCGTGCAGTCGTCGGCGGTGGCGCCGGACAATGTCGAGGTGACCACCGCGCGAGAGCTGCGCGTGCCGGTCGTGCAGCGCGCACAGATGCTGGCGGAGCTGATGCGCTATCGCCACGGTATCGCGGTGGCAGGCACCCACGGCAAGACCACCACCACCAGCCTGATCACCTCGATTCTTGCCGAGGCGGGCAACGCGCCCACGTTCGTGGTGGGGGGCCGGGTCAACAGTGCGGGCACCAACGCGGCGCTCGGCGAGAGCCGCTACCTGGTGGCGGAAGCGGACGAGAGCGACGCCTCCTTCCTGCACCTGCAACCGATGGTGGCGGTGGTGACCAACATCGATGCCGACCACATGTCCACCTACGGCTTCGATTTTTCGCGCCTTGCCGGCACCTTTGTCGACTTTCTCCACAACCTGCCGTTCTACGGCCTTGCGGTGCTGTGCCTGGATGACGTCAATGTGCGCGACATCATTCCCAGGGTATCGCGCCCCATCCTGACCTACGGCTTCGACGCCGAGGCGGATTTTCGCATCGAGAATCTGCGTCTCAAGGAGCGCAGTTCCACATTTACCGTGCACCGCCCCGAGGGGCTGCCGCCGCTGGATGTCAGATTGCACATCCCCGGTGTTCACAACGCCCTCAATGCCACGGCGGCAATCGCGGTGGCGACCGACGAAAGCGTGCCCGACGAGGCCATTCTGCGCGGTCTCGAAGTGTTCGCCGGCGTCGGTCGGCGCTTCGAAGTTTACGGCGAGTATCCCGTCGCCGGTGGCACGGCCATGTTGGTGGACGATTACGGCCACCACCCGGTGGAAGTGGCGGCGACGATTCGCGCCGTGCGCGATGGCTGGCCGGAGCGCCGCCTGCTGATGGTGTTCCAGCCCCACAGGTACTCCCGCACCCGCGATCTCTACGAGGATTTCGTGCAGGTGCTCAGCACCAGCGACGTGCTGATCGTCAACGAGGTCTACGCCGCCGGTGAAGAAGAAATTCCGGGCGCCACCAGCAAGCAGCTGTGCGGCAGCATCCGCCAGCGCGGCCGGGTCGATCCGGTCTATGCACAAACCATCGAGGAAATCCCCGACCTGGTGCGCGACCTGGTGCGCGGCGGCGACATCGTCATCACCCAGGGCGCGGGCAGTGTCGGCAAATTGGTCAAGATGTTGGCAGAGAGGGGCTTGAAGTAGTGGGCAGCGATTCGATCGAGCGATTCGGCAAGGTGGCGGTGCTGTACGGCGGCACTTCCGCGGAGCGCGAGGTGTCACTGATCAGTGGCAAGGCGGTGCTCGATGCCCTGGTGCGCAGCGGCGTCGACGCGGTCGGCATCGACGCGGGCGCCGGCATCATCGCCGCACTGGAAGCGCTGGCGCCCGATCGGGTCTTCATCGCCTTGCACGGCCCCGGCGGCGAAGACGGCACCCTGCAGGGCGCACTCGAGTACCTGGGCCTGCCCTATACCGGCAGCGGCGTGCTGGCGTCGGCGCTGGCGATGGACAAGTTGCGCACCAAGCTGCTGTGGAAGGGCGCCGGCATCCCCACCGCGCCCTTCGCGGTGCTCGACGCGCACAGCGACTGGCAGCGGGTGCTCGACGACCTCGGCGGCGCCGCCATGGTCAAGCCCGCCCGCGAAGGCTCCAGCATCGGCATGGCGAAGGCGGCCAGCGCGGCGGAACTCGAAGCGGCGTGGCGCGCCGCGGATGTCCATGGCGGCGGCGTGATTGCCGAAGCCTGGCTGTCCGGCGATGAATTCACCGTGGCGATTCTCGGCGGTCGTGCGCTGCCGGTGATCAAGCTCGAAACGGATCGCGGTTTCTACGACTACGAGGCCAAGTACCTGCGCGACGATACCCGCTACCTGTGCCCCTGCGGCCTGGCCGCCGAGCGCGAGCGCGCTTTGCAAGCGCTGTGCGAAAGGGCGTTTGCCAGCCTGGGCTGTGACGGCTGGGGGCGCGTCGATGCCATGGTGGATGACGCGGGCGAGTTCCAGCTGCTCGAGGTCAACACCGTGCCGGGCATGACCAGTCACAGCCTGGTGCCGATGGCGGCACTCGCGCAGGGCATGGACTTCGACGCCCTGGTGCTCGCCATTCTGGCGACCTCTCTGGAGGCGGCATGAGTCAGGCGCGGCGCCGCAATCCCCCACCCGCGGCAGCTCCCGGCAGGGGGCGCAGGGTGTTCGCGGCGCTGCTCAGCGGCCTGCGCCTGCTGATGCTGGTGGCGGTGGTGACCGGCATCGGCTTCGGCGCGCTGGCACTGCACGAGAAGTACGACGTGCCGGTGGCCGTCATCGGGGTGGACGGCGAACTGAAGCGCATCACCGCGCAAGAGGTCGAGAGCACCGTCGCGGCCAACCTGGGCGGCGGTTTCCTGAGCCTCGATCTGGATGCGATCTGTGTGGCGCTGGAAGAGCATCCCTGGGTTGCCGGCGCCTCGGCGCGGCGCAAGTGGCCCGATGAAGTGGTGATCAGCATCGAGGAGGAAACTCCGATTGCGCGCTGGGGCAGCGGCAGCTTTCTCAACAACAAGGGCATGATTCTCGCCATCGGCAATGTCGAGCTGCCGCAATCGCTGCCCCTGCTGCACGGGCCGCAAGGCCTCGAACGGCGCGTGATGCAGCAGTACCGGAATTTTTCCCAGGTGCTGCAGACCACCGGCCTGGTGGTGACGGAATTCCGCCTCGCGCCGCGCGGCAACTGGGAAGTGACGTTTTCCCAGGGCCTGGAGCTGACGGTCGGCAAGGAGCCGGTGGCAGACAAGCTGCAGCGCTTCCTGCTGGTATGGAACCGCGCCCTGAGCGAGCGCGTGGACGACATCGCCCAGGTCGATATCCGCTACGGCAACGGTGTGGCGGTCAATTGGAAAGAACAGGTGAACACGAACTCCGCCGAGAGCGGAAAGGGTTGAATAGAGGTCGGTTGATGGCAGCGGCAAGTAATGAACAAATGATCGTCGGCCTGGATATCGGTACCTCCAAGGTGGTGGCCATCGTCGGTGTTGCCGGCGCGGACGGCACCCTGGAAATCATCGGTACCGGCATGCACCGCTCGAGCGGTATGAAGAAGGGCGTGGTGGTCAATATCGAATCCACGGTGCACGCCATCCAGCGGGCGGTGGAAGAGGCGGAGCTGATGGCGGGCTGCCACATTCATTCCGTGTATGCGGGTATTGCCGGCAGCCATATCCGCAGCCTCAACTCCCACGGCATCGTCGCGATCCGCGACCGGGAAGTGCAGCAGGCGGACATCGATCGGGTAATCGACGCGGCGCGCGCCGTGGCCATTCCCGCGGATCAGGAAATCCTCCACGTCCTGCCCCAGGAATTCATCATCGACAACCAGGAAGGCGTGCGGGAGCCGCTCGGCATGTCCGGTGTGCGCCTCGAAGCCAAGGTCCACCTGGTGACCTGCGCGGCCAACGCCGCCCAGA
>CAYXXZ010000110.1:7258-8356 GCA_964469165.1 uncultured Porticoccaceae bacterium | reverse complement strand
GGCAAGGTGCTGATCGAGCACCACGTGGAGAAGGGCGATATCTGGCGCATGTGCAAGGCCAAGGACGCCTCCATTCAGGACTGGGTGAAGCTTGCCGTCAATCGCGCACGTGCCACCGGCGCTCCCGCGGTGTTCTGGCTGGACCAGAACCGCCCTCACGATGCCCAGTTGATCATCAAGGTGGAGCGCTATCTCAATGATCACGACATCGAGGGCCTGGACATACGCATCATGACGCCCGAAGACGCCTGTTATTTCTCGCTCGAGCGCATTCGCCAGGGTCTCGACACCATTTCCGTCACCGGCAACGTGCTGCGGGATTACCTGACAGACCTGTTCCCCATTATGGAACTGGGTACCAGTGCCAAAATGCTGTCCATCGTGCCACTCATGTACGGCGGTGGTTTGTTCGAAACCGGCGCCGGTGGCTCTGCGCCCAAACATGTGCAGCAATTCGTTCAGGAAAACCACCTGCGCTGGGATTCGCTGGGTGAATTCATGGCACTGGTGGAATCACTCGAGCACTACGGCACCTTCACCACGAATCCACGCGTGACGGTATTGGCTGCGGCGCTGGACAAGGCCAACGAGACGTTCCTTGAAGAGAACAAGTCTCCTTCCCGCAAGGCCGGTGAGCTGGACAACCGCGGCAGCCACTTCTATCTGGCCATGTACTGGGCCGAGGCTCTGGCGACGCAGCAGGAAGACAGTGCGCTGCGGGCAGAGTTCGAACCCGTGTGGCGCGCGCTGCAGGAAAACGAAGCGAAAATTGTCGATGAGCTCAACCGCGTGCAGGGCGCGCCGGTGGACATCGGCGGTTATTACCGTCCCGATGAGGCACTGACCTCCGCGGCCATGCGCCCCAGCGACACATTCAACGGCATTCTCGCCACCCTGGGCGGATGATATTGGAGCCTGTCCGCGGGCGACACATCTCCGGTGGAGCGTGGGTCGCCTGCAGGCAGGCTCCTACAACAACACCGCCCTGTAGGAGCTTGCCTGCAAGCGGCCCCATCCAAGGTAACGCCTGTCGCTGATCAATGATGGTGTTACGTCACCTTGGCACGATGCTGTCCCGTTCGGGTGTGGGCTGCGTCT
>CAYXXZ010000110.1:6044-7158 GCA_964469165.1 uncultured Porticoccaceae bacterium | reverse complement strand
TGTCCCGTTCGGGTGTGGGCTGCGTCTGTAGGAGCTTGCCTGCAAGCGACAAATCTCGGTAGGGTGTGTGGGTCGCCTGCAGGCAGGCTCCTACAACAACACCGCCCTGAAGCGACCCCATGCAAGCGACACTTCTGGCTGATCAATGATGGTGGCGCGCAAACACGCCCTCCGGGCGGTGGCGCACCGGAGGGCGTGTGGTTCCGGCTGCCTGTCAGTCCCCTGGGTGGCTGACTCCATTCAGGGGCGCTTTGACAACCGGAGCAATCTGAGTGGCGTGCAAGCCCTTTTCTCCTTCGATGATCTCGAACGTGACTTCCTGTCCGGCCTTGAGTGTCTTGTAACCTTCCATTGTGATGGCGGAAAAGTGGGCGAAAATGTCATTGCTGCCATCCTCGGCGAGGATGAAGCCGTATCCCTTCGCATTGTTAAACCACTTGACGGTTCCCTTTGGCATAGTAAATCTCCTGCCTATTTAGCGCTTATTGTTTGTTATGTTTTAACAGGAAGCCGCCCCAGGGAGTCGAGCCCTGGGGCGCAGTTCAAATCCTGACCAAGGCTAAAACTAATATCCTGATTCGCGGTCGAAGTCAAGCGCGAATTTTTGATCGTGCGGCTGTTGTGTGGTCTGTCAAAGCTGGCATCTCAGGCTAGAATAGGGGTAAATTCATCCTACTCGACGACGGAGAAGTGAAGTAACGTGTTAGTGCAAGCAAGTCACGGCGGCCATGAGGGTGACAACGACCATCACATATCCCACGGGTTGGTGGCAGAGGTTGAAAAGCCGCGTCTCAAGCGGCCGCCGATGTATCAGGTCATACTGCTCAACGATGACTACACCCCCATGGAATTCGTGGTCGCCATTCTGGAAATGTTCTTTCAGCTGGAGCGGGAGTTGGCCGTGCGCGTCATGCTCAAGGTGCATACGGAAGGACGGGCTGTGTGCGGCGTCTATACCCGCGACGTTGCAGAGACTAAGATGGGGCAGGTGAACCAGTTTTCGAGAGAGAATGAACATCCGCTGATGTGCGAAATTGAACCCGCCGATGACAGTGATTAGGAGTTCGAGTCATGTTGAGCAAAGAGCTTGAAGAAACCCTCAACCACGCGTTCA
>CAYXXZ010000110.1:1674-5944 GCA_964469165.1 uncultured Porticoccaceae bacterium | reverse complement strand
CAGGAATACCGGGGTATTTTCGAGAAGGACAGGGCGCTGTCGCGGCGCTTCCAGAAAGTCGATGTGCCCGAGCCCAGCGTGGATGAAACTTACCGCATTCTCAAGGGCTTGAAGACACGTTTTGAGGATCACCATAAACTGCGTTTCACCGATGCCGCGCTGCGCAGTGCGGCCGAACTTTCGGCGCGCCACATCTCGGAGCGCTTTCTGCCGGACAAGGCCATCGATGTGATCGACGAAGCGGGCGCCTACCAGCAACTGCAACCGGTGAGTCGCCGCAAGAAGACCGTCGGTGTGCCCGAGATCGAACAGGTGATTGCGAAGATCGCGCGCATTCCCCCCAAGAGTGTTTCCGCGTCGGACAAGGAGCAACTGCGCAATCTGGACCAGCAGCTGAAGATGGTGGTGTTCGGCCAGGACGAGGGCATCGAGGCGTTGTCCACGGCCATCAAGATGGCGCGCGCGGGACTGCGGGATGGCGAAAAGCCGATCGGCAGCTTTCTGTTTGCCGGCCCTACCGGGGTGGGCAAGACAGAGGTGTCCCGCCAGCTGGCGCACATTCTCGGCATCGAGCTGATTCGCTTCGACATGTCCGAATACATGGAGCGCCACACGGTATCGCGACTGATTGGCGCGCCCCCCGGGTACATCGGCTTCGACCAGGGCGGCCTGCTCACGGATGCGGTCAACAAGCATCCTCACGCGGTGGTGCTGCTGGACGAGATAGAAAAAGCGCACCCGGATGTCTTCAACCTGTTGTTGCAGGTCATGGATCACGGCACCTTGACTGACAACAACGGCCGCAAGGCGGATTTCCGTCACGTCATCCTGATCATGACCACAAACGCGGGCGCCGAGTTGATGAGTCGGCCGTCGATGGGCTTTACCCATCAGGATCACTCCACCGACGCCATGGAGGCCATCAAGAAAATGTTCACGCCGGAATTCCGCAACCGGCTCGACGGCATCATTCAGTTCAACGCGCTGCACCGCAACGTCATCATGACCGTGGTGGACAAATTCCTGACGGAGCTGCAAGCCAAGCTCGACGACAAAAAAGTGGTACTGGACGTGGACGACAGTGCCCGGGAATGGTTCGCCGCGCACGGTTACGACGAGAAAATGGGTGCACGCCCCATGGCGCGGTTGATTCAGGAAAAAATCAAGAAGCCGCTGGCCAACGAGCTGCTTTTCGGCTCACTGGCAAATGGTGGCACAGTGCATGTCTCGGCGGAAAACGATGAGATAGCGCTGGATTATGAGGTCGAGGAGATGGCCTGACGGTTCCCGTCAGGCCGCTGCGGCCCTGGTTCAGCGCGCGCGATAGGTGATGCGTCCCTTGCTCAGGTCGTAGGGGGTCAGTTCGACCTTGACCTTGTCGCCAGTGAGAATACGAATGTAGTTCTTGCGCATCTTGCCGGAAATGTGGGCGGTGACCACGTGGCCGTTCTCAAGCTTCACTCGGAAGGTGGTGTTGGGAAGGGTGTCGATGACTTCACCTTCCATTTCAATATGGTCTTCTTTGGCCATATGGCTGCGCGGTCTCCTGGGGGACTGTTCAATCTGGGCCGGAATTTTGCCCTAAATCCGCCAAGAAGGAAAGGAAACTGTGAACGAGACAGCTGCGATGGGAGGTGAAACACCCCATCGCGCGCCCCACACCCCTCGTTCAGTCTCTGTCGTTGCGCACCCATTGGTTTCCGATGAACAGTTCCTGAGGATGGAAATGGCTCTTGTAGGCCATCTTGCGGCAGCGGTCGATCCAGTAGCCGAGATACACGTAGGGCAGGTTCATCTGTGACGCCAGCTGGATGAGGCTGAGGATCGCGAAGGTGCCCGGACTGCGCTGTTCGTCGTCGGGAGAAAAGTAGGTGTAGATGGCGGACAGGCCGTCGTCGAGTATGTCTACCACGCAACAACCGATCAGCACCCCATCGCGACGAAATTCCAGGTAGCGGGTATAGGCGCCACCTTCGCCAAGAAAATCCAGGTATTGATCGCGGCTCGGCGGGTACATGTCGCCATCGCTGTGGCGGGTGTTGATGTAGGTTTCAAACAGCGGGTAGTGTTCGTCGACATCGACGGTTGATGTAAAGGCCTGGGTCAGGTCGCTGTTCTTGCGCAGGCAGCGGCGAAAAGGGCGCGTGTAATCAAAATTCTCGACAACGATGCGGCAGGCCACACAGGCCTGGCAGTCCGTGCAACTGGGCGCGTAGAGGAACTTGCCGCTGCGGCGAAACCCCAGGCGCGACAACTGGCTGTAGAGCGAGGTGGTGATGATGGTGCCGGGATCGACGAAGCTGGTCACCGCCTGGCGCTCCGGCAGGTAACTGCATTTGTGGGGGCGGGTAAAGTAAAGCCGCAGGTAGCGAAGGTCCGGTGAGATGTCCCTGGTCATGATCTGCGCCTGTTGAGAATCAATACATCCTATAGTCGAGGTAATCGCCGCTGTTCGATAGCGTCAAGCCCCGTGTGAGGCTCTGCTGAAGCGACGTTTTACCACGGCCTTTGTTCAAGGTCAGTGGCCAGCGCTTCGATTTTCAGCAATTCTGGTCTCTGATATCGCAAAGTGACTGCTGAAAATCGCTGCTTTCGGGCCAGTGTATACCTTCATCGCCGCATCTGGCCAGAATGCCGAGAAACTCCCGGCGCGAAATGAGTAGGGCGCCAAGACTGGTGAGGTGGGGGTTTTCCAACTGGCAGTCGATCAGGGCAAAGCCGTGTCGCGCCAATGTTTCGGAAAGGCACGCGAAAGCGATCTTCGAGGCATCGCTTTCGTGACTGAACATCGATTCACCGCAAAACACGCCGCCGACCTGAACGCCGTAGAGCCCGCCGACCAGCACATCGTTGAGCCATAGTTCCAGCGAGTGAGCCACTCCCTGCCGGTGGAGCGCGCCATAGGCGGCGCGCATGCGCGGCGTGATCCAGGTGCCCTGGGCCTTGGCGCGCGGCGCCGCGCAGGCGCGCATCACGTCGTCGAACGCCTGGTTGGTGGAGATGACGAAGTGGTGGCGGCGCATGGTCCTGCGCAGGCTTCTGCTGATTCTGGCGCTGCCGGGAAACAGCACCGCGCGCTGCGAGGGGCTCCACCAGAGCACCGGCTGCGGATCTTCGTACCAGGGAAATATTCCCGACCGGTAGGCGGCGCGGAGAATGCGGGCGTTGAGCTCGCCGCCGGCGGCCAGCAGGCCGTCCGGCTCATCGAGGGCATCTTCCGGATTGGGGAAGACGGGGCTGTCCCCGTCCATCCAGGGAAGTGTCACGGCGCGCGACAGCGATCAGGCGAGATCATCGAGAAATTTCTCGGCATCGAGCGCGGCCATGCAGCCGGCGCCGGCCGAAGTGATGGCCTGGCGATACACCTGGTCGGCGACGTCGCCCGCGGCGAACACGCCGGGCACCGAGGTTGCCGTGGCATTGCCGGACAGTCCGCTGTTGACCTGGATGTAGCCGTTGTTCATGTCCAGTTGACCGGCAAAGATATCGGTGTTGGGCTTGTGGCCGATGGCGATGAACACGCCTGCCAGGTCGATCTGTTGCTCGCTGCCGTCCAGGGTACTTTTGACCTTCATGCCGGTCACGCCGCTGTCGTCGCCGAGTACCTCTTGCAGGGTATGGTTCCAGAGCAGGGTGACATTACCTTTTTCGGCCTTCTCGAACAGTTTGGCCTGGAGGATTTTTTCTGCCCGCAGGCTGTCGCGGCGGTGCACCAGCACCACTTCGCTGCAGATGTTCGCCAGATAGAGCGCCTCTTCAACCGCAGTGTTGCCGCCGCCCACCACGGCCACTTTCTGGCCGCGATAGAAGAAGCCGTCACAGGTCGCGCAGGCGCTTACGCCCTTGCCCATGAACGTTTCTTCACTGTTCAGGCCGAGGTACTGGGCCGAGGCGCCGGTGGCGATGATCAGGGCGTCGCACGTATAGCTTTCCATGCCTTGCAGCTTGAAGGGACGGCTGCCGAGATCGACCTGTTCGATATGGTCGAAAATCACCTCGGTATTGAAACGCTCGGCGTGAGCCTGCATCTGCATCATCATTTCGGGGCCTTGCAGGCCCTCGGGGCCACCCGGCCAGTTGTCGACGTCCGTGGTGGTGGTGAGCTGGCCGCCTTGCTGCATGCCGGTGATGACCAGCGGTTGCAGGTTTGCGCGCGCCGCATACACGGCGGCGGACCAGCCCGCGGGGCCCGAGCCCAGAATGATCAGGCGGCGGTGCTTTACTTCGCTCATGGTGTTTCCTTGGGTTTGATGTGACAGGAATGATACGG
>CAYXXZ010000110.1:0-1574 GCA_964469165.1 uncultured Porticoccaceae bacterium | reverse complement strand
CAGCTGCCTTCCCCTAGCTATTCAACGATCAGGCATTACAATAGGCGGCATTGCGAGGACCGGGAATCGAGTTTGGCGAAAAAGGATCCAAAAAAGAAGCTTGCGCAACAATCCCCTCCGCTGTCTGAACGGGGCAGGCTGATCCTGCAGGAAGGCGCCCTGATCGGTTGGCTGGTGGTGTGCGTCTATCTGCTCATTGCTCTGGGCACTTATTCCGTTGAAGATCCGGGCTGGTCCCATACCGGCAGCCGCGATGGCGTGCGCAATGCCGCGGGCCCGACCGGGGCCTGGATCGCCGATGTGCTGTTTTCCCTGCTCGGTTACGTCGCCTATCTGTTTCCGCCACTGCTGGCGCTGCGCGCCTGGCACGTATTCCGCAACCGCCAGCCCAGCGGTGAATCCTTCGACTGGGTCGTCTTCACGCTGCGTTTCATCGGCCTGTTGCTGGTGATGACCACCGCAACCTCGCTGGCCGCGATGCACTACGGCAGCGAAGGAGCGCACCTGCCGGCGGGGGTGGGCGTGGGCGGGCGGCTCGGCGACATTCTCGGTGCGGCGGTCACCTCCGCTTTCAATCATGTCGGCGGCACCCTGATCCTGTTGGCGGTATTCCTGTTCGGGATCACCATTTTCACCGACCTTTCCTGGCTTGCGGTCATCGACAACACGGGTCGCCTCACGCTGCTCGGTGTCGACTGGGCGAGCCGCCAGATCGAGCGCCGCCGCCAGGAAATCGCGGAGCGCAAGGTCGCCGAGGAAGCGGTCAAGGTCCGTCACGAAGTGGTGGAACAAAAGGCGCAGCGCATCAGCGAACGCAAGGAGCCGGAGATCAGGCTGCCGGCCAAACCGCCGGC
This sequence comes from uncultured Porticoccaceae bacterium, assembly GCA_964469165.1. Classification (GTDB taxonomy): domain Bacteria; phylum Pseudomonadota; class Gammaproteobacteria; order Pseudomonadales; family Porticoccaceae; genus CAYXXZ01. The sequence continues at coordinate 720 of CAYXXZ010000110.1, read as the reverse complement.
GCCGAGCCCGCGTGTGGAGAAGGAAAAGCAGGCGCCGCTGTTCGACAACGGCCCGGTGACCGGAGAGCTGCCGTCGCTGTCGCTGCTGGATCAGCCGGTGAAGAACTCCAGCAAAGGCTATTCCATGGAATCGCTCGAGGCCATGTCGCGCCTGTTGGAGCTCAAGTTGCAGGATTTCGGTATCTCCGTGGAGGTGGTCGAAGTGCAACCGGGGCCGGTGATCACCCGTTTCGAGATTCAGCCGGCGCCCGGCGTCAAGGCGAGCCGCATCTCGAATCTGGCGCGGGATCTGGCGCGCTCGCTGGCGGTGATCAGTGTGCGCGTGGTGGAAGTGATTCCCGGAAAATCGGTGATGGGTATCGAAATCCCCAATGAACACAGGGAGATGGTGCGTCTTTCTGAAGTATTGTCGAGCAGTACGTACGACGAGTCGAAGTCGCCGCTGACCCTGGCGCTGGGCCACGACATTTCCGGCCAGCCGGTGGTGACCGACCTGGCGCGCATGCCGCACCTGCTGGTCGCGGGCACCACCGGCTCGGGCAAGTCGGTGGGCGTCAACGCCATGTTGCTGAGCCTGCTGTTCAAGTCGCCACCGGAGGATGTGCGCCTGATTCTGGTGGATCCGAAGATGCTGGAGCTGTCCGTGTACGACGACATCCCCCATCTGCTGACACCGGTGATCACCGATATGAAGGATGCCGCCAGCGGCCTGCGCTGGTG
>CAYXXZ010000109.1:0-8368 GCA_964469165.1 uncultured Porticoccaceae bacterium | reverse complement strand
TCTTGCCGCGCTTCATTTCCACGGGAATATCGTGGGTTTCGCAATAGGCCATCAGTTTGTCGCGCGACAGCAGGTCCCACTCGCGCCACGGGGCGATCACCTTGATACCGGGCTTGAGCGCATAGGCACCGAGTTCGAAGCGCACCTGATCGTTGCCCTTGCCGGTGGCGCCGTGGGAAATGGCGTCCGCACCCGTCTCGTTGGCGATTTCGATCAGGCGCTTGGCGATCAGTGGCCGCGCAATGGATGTGCCGAGCAGGTACTCGCCCTCGTAGACGGTATTGGCGCGGAACATCGGAAACACGAAATCGCGGGCGAATTCTTCGCGCAGGTCATCGATATAAATTTCCTTGACGCCCATGGCCTGCGCCTTGGCGCGGGCGGGCTCGACCTCCTCGCCCTGGCCGATATCGGCCGTGAAAGTCACGATCTCGCACTGGTAGGTTTCCTGCAACCAACGCACGATGACAGAGGTGTCCAGGCCGCCTGAGTAGGCGAGTACGACTTTCTTGATATCAGACACGGGAAACTCCTGACTGACGGGAGGGGGATTTGCGGAGCGGTATTCTAAAGGGTTCTGAGAAAAATTCCCAGTTATTGTGGGTATTAAGTCTGACGTCTGACGCTGGTGTGGGTATGAGTCTGACGCTGGACGTCTGACGTCCGACGCTCAAGATGTTCGGAGCATGGGTCGCCATTGGCGGAACCCGGACGAAGCACCTTGTCATCAGGCATCGCCGCCCCGCTTTTGCGTCAGACGTCCAGCGTCAGACGTCAGACCCAATATCACCTGTACAATGCCCGCCACCCTTCCCAACTCAGGAGGCCCGGTGACGCCCATCGTTTCCATTCGCAATCTCAGCAAGACCTACCGCTCGGGGCAGCACGCCCTTCGGGATATCAATCTCGATATTCAGCGCGGGGAAATTTTCGCGCTGCTCGGCCCCAACGGGGCTGGCAAGACCACCCTGATCAGCATCATCTGCGGCATCGTCAACCCCGGCGCCGGCGAGATCATCGTCGATGGTCACGATACCCGGCGCGATTTTCGCGGTGCCCGCAGCGCCATCGGCCTGGTGCCCCAGGAACTGTTCAACGAGGGCTTCGAAACGGTGTGGGCCACGGTGAGCTTCAGCCGCGGCCTGTTCGGCCTGGCGCCCAACCCCGCCCACATCGAACAGGTGTTGCGCGATCTTTCCCTGTGGGACAAGCGCGACAGCAAAATGCTGGCGCTGTCCGGCGGCATGAAACGCCGCGTGCTGATCGCCAAGGCCCTCGCTCACGAGCCCAAGGTGCTGTTCCTCGACGAACCCACCGCCGGGGTCGACGTGGATCTGCGCCGCGGCATGTGGGACATGGTGCGCAAGCTGCGCGAACGCGGCGTCACCGTCATCCTCACCACCCACTACATCGAGGAAGCGGAAGAGATGGCGGATCGCATCGGCATCATCAACGGCGGCCGCATCGTGCTGGTGGAGGAAACCGCGCGCCTGATGAAACAGCTCGGCAAACGCGAGCTGCGCCTGCAGTTGCAACAGCCTCTGGAAGCCGTGCCCGCGGGGCTTGAAGAATTCGATCTGGCGCTGGCGGCGGATGGCCACGAATTGGTATACAGCTTCGACGCCCAGCACGAAAACACCGGCATCGCCGCGCTCCTGCGCCGCCTGGATGCCGCAGGCATCGACTTCAAGGATCTGAGTTCCCGCGAGAGCTCTCTGGAAGAAATTTTCGTCGATCTGGTCAGACAACAGACACAAAGCGAGGAAAGCGCCCGATGAACGTTCAGGCCGTTCGCGCCATCTACTGTTTCGAAATGGCCCGCACCTGGCGCACGCTGATGCAGAGCATCGCCTCGCCGGTGATTTCCACTTCTTTGTACTTCATCGTATTCGGCGCCGCCATCGGCTCGCGCATGACCGAGGTCGACGGTATCAGCTACGGCGCCTTCATCGTGCCCGGCCTGATCATGTTGCTGCTGCTCACCGAGAGCATTTCCAATGCCTCGTTCGGCATCTACATGCCGCGCTACTCCGGCACCATCTACGAGTTGCTGTCGGCACCGGTATCGGTAACGGAAGTGCTGCTCGGTTACGTGGGCGCGGCAACCACCAAATCGGTACTGCTCGGTGTGCTGGTATTGATCACCGCACGCTTCTTCGTCGCTTACGAAATCGCCCACCCGCTGTGGATGGCGGGCTTTCTGTTGCTCACCGCCGTCACCTTCAGCCTGTTCGGCTTCATTATCGGCGTCTGGGCGGAGAGCTTCGAACAGCTGCAGATCATTCCCATGATGGTGGTGATGCCCCTCACCTTCCTCGGTGGCACCTTCTATTCCGTGAGCATGCTGCCACCCTTCTGGCAGACGGTGATCCTGTTCAACCCGGTGGTGTACCTGATCAGCGGCTTTCGCTGGAGCTTCTACGGCGTCGCCGACGTGAGCCTGGCACTGAGCCTGGGGATGACACTGCTGTTCATGGCGATCTGCCTGGCGGTGATCCTGTGGATATTCAAAAGCGGCTACCGCTTGAAAGAATAGTGTGTAGGTTGGGCTGAGGAACGAAGCCCAACAGTTCAGAGTGAATGGCCTTCACAGATGTTGGGCTTCGTTCCTCAGCCCAACCTACATCAGCCTCCATCCAGAACGCCTCCAATCCCCAGCCGGCCCCGCGCGCTCGCCTCGTAAAGAACATGGATGCTCGCCGCGGGCCTGCCGATGATCGGCGCCAGTTCCCGCGCTATGGCCGACATCTGGCCAGCCATCTGGTCCGGCGCGGGAGGCCTGTTTTTCAGGACTGTGATGAACGCGGGAAGCGCCGCCACAGCATCCGGCGCTTCGTTTTGCGCGTACTGCCCGCCCGGCAAATAGCGGATTTTTACCCAGGTGCGGTTCGGCTTGGTCTCGAATATCCGGCCCAAGGTATCCGCTATCGACTGGATTTGCTCCTGGCCCAAATACGGGTCTTTGCCCTCTTGTACTACCAATTCAATATCAACAATGGCCATCTAAAAACTTCACCTTCTTTCCTCAAGCTGAGAAGCGAATGTAATTGCTGGCCCTTCCAAATGCCATACAGCGACAGGGATGCAGAAACGGAAAGGGATGGATGAGGGGCGCATCTGGCTGGTCAACGCGAAAATCTCGTGATATATTGAATACACGTATTCAAATGGAGGCTTCAACATGGCAACGTCAATCCGCCTCACGCCTGAAACCGAGCAAAGACTTGACTACCTTGCATCCCATACCGGACGCACAAAGGCTTACTACCTGCGCGAAATCATCGAGCGGGGCATAGAGGAAATGGAAGACTACTACCTTGCCGCAGATGTGCTGGAGCGTGTCCGCAAGGGGCAGGAACAGGTGCATTCCTCTGCTGACGTGAGAAAAGATCTTGGCCTGGACGATTGAGTACACCGAAACGGCCAAGGGGCAACTGCGCAAGCTCGACAAGCAGACGGCACGGCGCATCGTCGACTTCATGGACGAGCGTGTCGCCGGGCGGGAAAACCCGCGCAGCACCGGCAAGGCACTGACTGGTCCGCTTGGCGGGCTCTGGCGTTACCGGGTGGGCGACTACCGGGTGATTTGCGACATTCAGGATGGTACGTTGCGAATCCTCGTAGTACGGGTTGGCAACCGCCGCGACATTTACCGATAGTGGAATTCATCCATCAGATTCCACCCAACCTGCCCCCGAAGATTATCAGGCTGCCTGCCCTGAATGGATAAAGAGGCTGTGAGAATGGCGACACTGACTGTGCGCAACATACCCGAGTCCGGCATCGCCTGACTTTCGATCGAAAGTATGAAAAACACCCATTAGGGCATTTTTGATTCAAATGTTCACAGTACCTGTTGGCGAGTTACCACCCTCTCCCCCGCCCCTCTCCCTGAAGGGAGCGGGGAGAAGAGGCGCCGGTTTTCTTTCTCCCTGAAGGGAGGGGAGAAGAAGAGGCACCGGTTTCCCTCTCCCTTCAGGGAGAGGGTCAGGGAGAGGGCTGATCCAGTGCCTGAGAAACCGCGAGTGATGTGAACACTTGAACCGAAAACGCCCTAAAGTACTGATGAAGCATCGTCTATCTCACGAACCGCTTGTTGATGAACTCCTGAGTCTGGCTACCCGACAATTCTGAGGTGGACGCGCCAGTACGGATATAAAAATGTTCCGCATTACCGTCCTTGACAAAAACCGGGGATTTGCCGGGCGAGCATTCGACAACCAGCACACGCACACCCTCGTAGTCATCAAAGCGGGGATGGATATACATCATGTGGCTCGGCCCAATGCGATCCTTGATCAGATTGACCAGATGCAAGTACATCTTGTCCTCGGAGACGAAATTATCCGCACCGATACCCACCAGACTGCCATCATCAGACACTCCAATCACCAGCATGCCTCCCGCTGAGTTGACAAACGCCGCTATGGTCTTGAGTACAGCCAGTTCCATGCGTGGGTCTTTTTCCCCGGTATGGAGATTTACACGCAGGGTGGACTTGAACTCCACGGTTGTGGTTTCACCCTGTCCCACCAGAGCATCCACAGCAATCGTGGCGGTGCTTCCATCATCACCATTGCCCGCCAGCTTCATATAGGCATCACGGATCACCTGGGCCATCAGTTCACGGCGCTTACGCAAAAAATCAGAGTACTCCATGGTTTCCCAGCCGTCAGGGAGTGCATGCCAGTGGTACATGCGCTCAAGCTCCTTGCCATTGAATCGCTGACTCAGCAGGAGGGTATACTCCACTGGTGGCCTGTCGGCGATCTTGGCATTATCTCCCCATTCCACCATTGTGAAGTTAGCGATCTGGTTGATCTGGCGGTTGTCCGATACACCCATTTTTGTCAGATAGGCTTTGGGGAACAAATGATGCCGTTCCAGAGATGCACGCATGGCCTGGGTAGAAGGGTCTGTCAGGTCAGTGACCTTATGGTCTGAAAAAAGCACCTGCGCTTCATGGAGGTTGAGGGCCGCATAGTAAGCGAACATGGAAGGGCTTCTGGCCGCCGATGTAGCCAGTTCGCTGGGCAGAGTGATGGACCAGAAATCATTGGTCAGTATCGAATTGCACAACTCCCTGAGGGTACGCACAAACAATTCTGCATCGGTCACTCCCCGGAAGCGAGCCAGGTCAAACTCCATGGCAGACTCGGGGGAACTGGTATAGCGGCCAGCCAGGGCTGTCATAAAAAACCACTGAGCTATCAGCCTGCGCAGTTCATGCTCATCCACCCGGTATTCAGTCCTGCCCAGCAAACAGAGGATATAGGCAAATAGCAGGTTGGTCTGGGAACTGATCAACCGCCCGCTCCTGAATCCCGCCAATTTCAGGGCTTTCATAAAATCGTGCCAGTATTGCAGGTTTAAAACCCTTGTCTGAGCCTCCTTGAGGATACCGAATTGCTGATCCCGCAATAATGGATCAGCTTGGCCGGTCTCTATGTCCTTGCCACGCAGCACAGAGTACACCGACTTCAGCCGCGCCCTGCGAAATCCCACACCAATGCTTACCCTCAGCAGTTGGTCCGGAGTGGGATTAATGTAGTAATTGAAAGGTGAGGGTTCGCCAGTACCGGGGGTGCGGGAGCGTCGGCAAAAATCCTCCAGTTGGGTGCGGCCCTCGTCCCAGAATACAGACATCAGGGTCAGGATAAAGTCAGCCTGGTTGAGCTTCTTGCCCTCGCTGTTGATCCGCACAAAGACATCCGAAACCTGCTCCTCATCAATATTGGCCGCCAAGGCAAGGGTGGTAAAAGGGAAGCTGAGAAGGTTCTGAAGCCGGGTAAAGGCTTTTTTGATGCGCCTGTTTTCGTCTGGAGTGATTTCCTGAGCATTGCCCAATGTCTCCAGGTAATTATCCACCAGTTCGAACAAATCCGTATCCTTATCCCACACTACCGAAATATTCGGTATAAAAGACTTGTCCTTGCGGATGGCGGCATCGGCAACTTCAAACCTTTCCAGCAGCGGATTGAAGGCAATTTCGATTTTCTCCGAGGCATAGTTTTCTCTCACCACTGGCATATCCTTGACAACCGCATAGAGCGACGTCAACCGCTGCTGCCCATCTACGATCAATAGACTTGGTACTTTCTGCTTATGGCCGGTGCCGATGGTTTTTGAATCCTCCACATTGGCATTCTCCCAGAACAGGAAATAACCCACCGGATAGCCTCGATACATGGAATCAAACAGGTTGCGAACCTTCACGTTTTTCCACACAAAGGGCCGCTGAATGTCCGGTAAGCCAATGGTACCCAACCCGATGGCATCCATCAGGGAACCGAGGGTGTAATCCACCTTGGTAAAAACGGTTTCGCTCATTTTCAATATTCCTTGGTCTCTTTTCCCAGATGACGCCCCCTTTCATCGGCCTTCAAACCGGCATCTCTTGGCGGCATTTTTGAAGCAGTTAATACCAGAAATTCTGACGAGGCAAGGGACAAAATCCAGTTGCCCGCGTCACCCCCCGTCCATCAGCAGGACTGTAAAGCCCCCGCCCTTTCCGGTACGATGCCCCCCGTATCTACCACCAGACATTTCATGGAAAAGCTCACAATCACCCGCCCCGACGACTGGCACGTGCACCTGCGCGATGGCGATGCCCTGACCACCACGGTGCCTGCCGCTGCCCGCTATTTCGGTCGCGCCATCGTCATGCCGAACCTGGTGCCGCCGGTGCTCGACACCGCGCAGGCGCAAGCGTACAAGGGACGGATTCTCGCGCAACGGCCCGCCGACAGCCATTGGCAGCCGCTGATGGTACTTTATCTGACGGACAATACCGCGCCCGAGGAAATCCGTCGCGCCCGCGCTAGCGGCACGGTATTCGCAGCCAAGTACTACCCGGCCGGCGCCACCACCAATTCCGACTCTGGTGTTACGGACCTGAAAAACATCTACCCGGTGCTGGCCGCCCTGGAGGAAACGGGTTTGCCCCTGTTGCTGCACGGCGAGGTCACCGACGCGGACATCGATATTTTCGACCGCGAGGCGGTGTTCATCGAACGCCACCTGAGCGCCATCGTGGATGAATTTCCGGCCCTCAAAATCGTTCTCGAGCATATCACCACCAAGGAGGGCGCGCAGTTCGTGGCCGATGCTCGCGACGGCGTCGCCGCCACCATCACACCGCAACACCTGCTGTTCAACCGCAATGCCATGCTGGCAGGCGGCATACGTCCGCATTTTTACTGCCTGCCCATTCTCAAGCGCTCCACTCACCAGGAAGCGCTGATCGCCGCCGCCACCAGCGGCAGCCCGCGCTTTTTTCTGGGCACCGACTCGGCGCCCCACGCCACCAGCAAAAAGGAAATCGCCTGCGGCTGCGCCGGATGCTACTCCCATCATGCACCACTGGAGCTTTACGCCGAATTGTTCGAGCGCGAGAATGCCCTCGACAAACTGGAAGCTTTCGCCAGCTTTCACGGCGCCGATTTTTACGGCCTACCCCGCAATGCGGACACCATCACGCTGGTCCGCGACCCTTGGCAGGTGCCGGATGCCGTGCTGCTCGGCAGCGAAGCGATGACCCCGCTGTGGGCGGGCAACACACTGAATTGGCGGGTTATGGATGACAACTGAATCTTTTGCGCAGGCCATGGACGGTTACATGAGCCTTGCGAACCGCTTTCGCGGCTTTTTGCCGGTGGTTGTGGACGTGGAAACCGGCGGCTTCGACGCCCGCCAGCACGCGCTGCTGGAAATCGCCGCCGTCACTCTGACGATGGACGACGACGGCACCCTGCAGCGCGGCGAGACCTTCGCCGCCGCCGTCATTCCCCACCCCGGGCTGCGCCTCGAACAGGCCGCGCTGGATTTCACGGGCATCGATCCTAACGACCCGGAACGAGGCGCCATCCCCGAAAAAGAAGCGCTCACCCATATTTTTCAGGCGGTGCGCCAACAGGTGCGCGACAACGACTGCACCCGCGCAGTGGTGGTTGCTCACAACGCGCATTTCGACCTGGGCTTCATCAATGCGGCCACGGAGCGCGCGGGAATCAAGCGCAACCCCTTTCACCCGTTTTCCTGTTTCGACACCGCCACGCTCGCGGGCCTGGCATTCGGCCAGACGGTTCTCGCCAAGGCCTGCGAGGCGGCCGGCATTCCGTTCAGCAACAGAGAGGCGCACAACGCCGCCTACGATGCCGAGCGCACCGCTGAACTGTTCTGCCACATCGTCAATCGCTGGCGCGACCTGGGCGGCTGGCGCTGACGCAATGATCCCTGCCTTCCGTAGGGGCAATTCATGAATTGCCCCTACAAAACCCAGGTCCGACAGAGCCCAGCTTAAAGCTCTACCCTTTTGCCGCCACCACAATCGCGTTGAAGCTCTCGTCCTGCAGGGGCCGCATGGCCT